>DASSZI010000073.1:0-5484 GCA_035713565.1 Acidobacteriaceae bacterium
CCGAGGGCATCATAACCATCACGCTGAATCGGCCCGAGCGCCGCAATGCACTCAATCCGCTTCTAATAGGCGAATTGACAACATTGCTGGCGGACCTGTCCGAGCGCTGCTCCGGAGTGGTAATCCTGACCGGCGCAGGTACAGCTTTTTGCGCGGGGCTCGACCTGGACCATCTGCAGGCGCTATCGAGCCAGACTCCTCAGCAGCAGCGGGAAGACTCCGAGCGCATCGCCCGGCTTTTTCGGACGCTTTACGATCTTCCATTGCCCACGATTGCCGCCGTGAATGGACATGCCATTGCCGGCGGCATGGGGTTGGCGACGATTTGCGATTTCACGCTTGCCGATGCGCAAGCGAAGTTCGGATATACGGAGGCGCGCATCGGTTTTATTCCGGCAATTGTGTCTTCCTTTCTGGTTCTGCAGATTGGGGAGAAGAAGGCGCGAGACCTGTTGCTCACGGCGCGATTGATCACAGCGAATGAGGCAAATGGGTTGGGACTGGTCAATGAAGTTTTAGAAGCGCCCGACATCATGATCCGTGCCCGGGCTTTGGCTCAGCAGTTATTACGGAACAGTCCGGAGTCGCTGCGTTCCACTAAAGCGCTTCTTTCTCACCAATCGAAAGAGCGTCTCGATCGCGAACTTGCGAGCGCCGTAGATTGGAATGCTAAAGCGCGAGAGACAGAGGATTTTCGCGAAGGTATCGCTTCCTTTCTGGCAAAGAGAGCACCGGTATGGCCGTCGCAGAAGGAGCGAAAATAAATGCCGGAATCGAGCGCAGCGGCACAGGCTGGGTCTTCACCCTTCACCGCCCAAACACGCCTGCGGGTACGCTATGCGGAAACCGACCAGATGGGTGTTGTCTATTACGCGAATTATCTGATCTGGATGGAGATTGGTCGCGTGGAGCTGCTGCGCCAGGCAGGCTTTGATTACAGAAGCATGGAACTGGAGGACGATTGTCATATTCCAGTAGTCGAGGCCACCTGCCGCTATAAAGCCCCGGCGCGGTATGACGACGAGATCGTCATCCAAACGACGGGTACGGTGCTGCGGGGATACATCTTGAAGTTTACCTACCGAGTCCTACGCGACAGCGATGGAAAACTTCTTGCGGAAGGTGAGACGGCACACGTCATTACCGACAGACAAATGCAGAGGAAATTACTACCCGAGAAATACGTTGTTGCGCTGAATCGAAAGGATAAGAGCGTTTGATCCAATAGACCCTGGAATTAAGTTTGAAGGAGCATTTTGAACAGGGCAGGCGAGCATGAGGCAGGCGCAGCGCAGTCCTATTGCGGCTGTACCATTCTTTGCCATGCTTCCGCCATATTCCAAAGGAGTTCCCGTTCGCCCGCTGCCTGCGAGCGCAACGGGCGCTCTTTTTGTGCGGTTCCTTTGGCATTGGTCTGCCTCTTTCGCCGAGAGCCGCCACAGCCCGGAAATCGATCATGGCTAGTTGACGCGCAGTTTCTGCGGGCGTACAATACACCGCATTCGCAGTAGCAAGGAGGCGAATATGATCTCGCGTGTCATCACCTGCACAATTCAACGGGACAAAGTCGATGAATTCCGCAACGCTATCAATAACGAGTTTCTGCCCCGGATCCAGGCGCAGCCGGGGTTCCTCGAAAACGTCGAGTCATGCGATCCCTCAACGGGCAAGTATCTTTGCCTGACATTGTGGAACAGCGTGGGGGATGTCGGGCATTACGACCGTGGGCTCTTTCAGGAGATAACCGGACGGCTGGCCCCTCTGATGGCGGGCGCTCCCGACGTGCAGACTCTTCCGGTCGACAATGCTTCCGCCCAGAAGATGCGTGCCGGCGAAATGTTAGCCGTAGCCTAGAGCCTTTAAAAAAAGTTTAGAGTTTGAGTGAGCGTTTTGAACAGGGTGGCGAGCATGGGGCAGGCGCAGGCGAAAAACTGAAAAGCGCTGAGAGTCCCGGCAAGGCGCTCGTAATCGCGGACCAGACGGCGGAAGCGGGCGGCCCATACGAAGCTTGTTTGCACCAACAAGCGCCGCGGCAGGGAGCACCAAAGTCGCGTTTGGTGTGAGTGTGCTTCACCCACAGCAGCGTGCACGCTGGAGCCTTTGCGCCGTACTGAGAGTCGGTCCGCACTAAGTATCGCAATGCGTTGAACACGTCCGGCAAGTGGTAATCGCGCTGCGCCGCATCCTCCCAGGACAGGGCCAAGTACGTCGCCCGCTCAATCAGAAAGAACGCTAGCTTGTGAATGAGGCGAGACTACGTGGCTTGACGTGCCCCCGTATGAATTCCACTGTGGTTTCAAGCGGAGTTCCGGGACCAAAGATCGCTGCAACTCCTTGCTCCTTCAGAAACGGAATGTCCTGTTCTGGAATCGTCCCACCCAGCACGACGAGAATATCGTTTGCGCCCCGCTCCTTCAGCAGGTTCATCAGCCTGGGAACAATTGCGTTATGCGCGCCAGAAAGAATGCTGAGGCCGATGCACTGCACGTCTTCCTGAATCGACGCGTTTACGATCATCTCAGGTGTCTGTCGCAGCCCGGTGTAGATGACCTCCATGCCTGCATCGCGCAGGGCGCGCGCGATCACCTTTGCGCCACGGTCGTGGCCGTCGAGCCCGGGCTTGGCAACCAGTACTCGGATAGGCTGGTCGGTTTGAAACGATGTGTCGGATTGCGTCATGCGCTCATTTTCTCAGAGTCATTTATCTTTACGTCCAGTTGGATTCTTCATAAGTTCCATACACGTCGCGGAGGGCCTCGCAGATTTCTCCGACAGTCGCATAGGCCCGCACGCAATCCAAAATGAAGGGCATGGTATTGGCGTCGGACAGTGTACCCGGCGTGGCTTGCGGCTCCTGTGCAGCGGCACCCCGAAGGGCACTCAGGCAGCGCATAACTTCCTCATTGGAGCGGCGGGCGCGAAGTTTCTTGAGCTTAGCGCTCTGAGACTCACGGACGCTTTCTCCGATGTACAGAATTTTCGGACTCGTCTCTTCCACCACAAACTCGTTCACACCAACGATGATTTTTTCTCTCGCTTCCACTGCGCGTTGGTATTGGTAACTGGACTCCGCCAGCTCTTTTTGGGGGAACCCCTGTTCAATGGCACGCACCATGCCGCCCATCGCGTCCAGCCTGTCGAAGTACTGGAAGGCACCCTCTTCCATTTTTAGGGTGAGGTTTTCAACAAAATAAGATCCCCCGAGCGGATCTACCGTTTGCGCTACACCGGACTCATACGCGAGGATTTGTTGCGTGCGCAGCGCGATACGGGCCGCCTCTTCCGTGGGTAGCGCCAGGGCCTCGTCGTAGGAGTCGGTATGCAGAGACTGGGTGCCGCCCAGAACCGCAGCCAGCGCCTGAATGGCGACACGGGCGATGTTGTTGCGCGGCTGCTGCGCGGTCAGGGAGACCCCAGCGGTCTGGGTGTGAAAGCGCATCAACTGGGACCGGGCGTTCTTCGCGTGGAATCGCTCGGTCATCAGGCGGTACCAGATCTTGCGCGAGGCCCGAAATTTCGCGATCTCCTCAAAAAAGTCATTATGCGAATTAAAGAAGAAGCTTAGACGAGGCGCGAAATCATCGATTTTCAGACCGCGGCGAAGCGCCCATTCCACGTATTCCACACCGTCGTAAATCGTAAAGGCAAGCTCCTGCAGCGCCGTCGAGCCTGCCTCGCGAATGTGATAGCCGGAGATGGAAATTGGATTGAACCGCGGCGTAAACAGCGCGCCGAATTCAAAGGTATCGATCACCAGCCGCATGGAAGGAGCAGGCGGATAGATGTACTCCTTTTGCGCTATGTATTCCTTCAGAATGTCGTTCTGCAGAGTGCCGGAAATCTTCTTCCAATCTGCCCCCTGCTGCTCCGCAACCACCAGATACATCGCCCAAAGCACACTGGCGGGGGAGTTGATGGTCATGGAGACGGTAGTCTTCTCAAGATCAATGCCGGAGAAGAGAATCTGCATATCTTCCAATGAATCGATGGCGACGCCGCATTTGCCCACTTCGCCCTCACTGTTGGCGTGGTCGGAATCGTAGCCCATCAGCGTAGGCAGATCGAAGGCCACAGAGAGCCCGCTGCCACCATTGTCCAGCAGATATTTATAGCGTTGATTTGTCTCCTCGGGCGTGGCGAAGCCGGAGAACTGACGCATGGTCCAAAGCTTGCCGCGATAGCCGGTGGGATGAATTCCGCGCGTATACGGCGGCTGACCAGGATGTCCAAGGTATTTTTCCGGATGACTATCCCAGTCGAGCGGCAGGTCGGCTGGCGTGTACAGGCGTTCCACTGGTACGCCTGAAATTGTCGTAAAGCGAGCGGTGCCATCCTCGTTCCGATTGATGCCGCTGTCCGCACCGATGGGCCGTTCGGGCGTCCTATTCAGAGTCGGAAACAGAGTTTTGTCAATCCAGGACCGCTCCGCCGCCGACGGATGTCGATTGCCTGCATCCGTAAAGCGGGGGACTTCAGCTATGTTTCCGGTGACCTTTTCCGCCATTCGATGACCCTTATCTGCTGAACCTAGCAGAGAAACCCTTCAGCATAGGGGATCGAGGACAGGATAGGCAACTACGAACGCGCATTCAGCCATTCCATGCGCTGAGTTGCTTGCGAAGCAAAACAAATTGTCCGATGTGATAGCTGGTGTGGTCAATCGCCAACAGCGCTTCATGCAACACGGTCTGACCGTCTCCCCAGGGAATCTTGCTGTGGAGATCGGTACCGGGATCGCGCAGCAATGCCTGGAACGCCTGCAGATCCCGGCGCAATGCGTCGAGCGATTGCCCCCATGCCTGCGGCGCAGGAGGGGTGTCCTGACTGGGCCAGTACGCGTCCGGCCACTTCGGGGCCTGGTATGTTTTGTTGGAGCAGAAATCAAGCAGATCGTTCAATGTAATTCGGATATGTTCCAGCAATTGCCATGCGTTGTGCGGCGAACCCGCCGGACGCGTAGCATACATGCTGGCAGGGAAGTCGGCGAGCGCGTCGAGTGTGCTGGCGTGCGCGCCTTTGCCGTCCAGGAATTCGATCAGCTGTTCGCGAAGTGCAGCATCTACCATAGTTATCCTCCCGGTTCTTTGGATGCAGTCACTTTGCCGAATGCCACGCCTTGGCATATTTCCAACTCGTGTAGTTCGCGTGATAAAGGTGCATCAGCAGGCCCTCGCGGCCATCCAGAAATCCTAATCTAAGGACGTAGTTATATAAAAAAGTGAGCCGCGGAGCCGCGACCACGTTCCACAGAAAAGCAGCAGAGCTGCGTGAGCGGCGGCCGCGCTGAACCAGAATGTCGGCCGCGAGCGTACTGTAGCAATTCATGTGATCGATATAGCTGGTGAGCGTGGGATAGGCGTGGTGCAGCAGATGGTTCCGCAGTTGCCCGATTTTTCCGCTGCATGCCAGCGTTTCATGGACCGCGCGCTCGGAAAATCGCGCCGCTCCGCGTCTAAACAGGCGCAGCTTACGATCCGGGTAAAA
>DASSZI010000074.1:0-3829 GCA_035713565.1 Acidobacteriaceae bacterium
TTCTAAGGGGTTTCCTATGCGATGCAAAGGGGAAGAAGGACAGGCCATCATCGTGGTCGCGCTGGCCATGAGCATTTTCCTGATCGGCGGTGTTGGTTTAGCTGTGGACGGAGCGCACCTATATGCGCAACGTCAGATGGCGCAGGCGGCGGCCGATGCCGCTGCACAAGCGGGAATCATGAGTATTTTCGACGGCACAAATACCGCATCTGGGAATCCTGCGGCGTTTAGCACGGGTGGATCTTTTACCTGTGGCACTTCCGATCCAAGAACTCCGTGCTCCTACGCCACGTTGAACGGGTTCGGCTCGACGAGCGACACCGTGAGCGTCGCCTTTCCACCGGGCAGCGCGGTCCCAGGAGTGGTGCTGGCCCCAAGCTATCCAATCAACCTGATTCAGGTCACCGTTCAAAGAAGCGTTCCTACCACCTTGATGAGACTGCTCGGGCCAGCAGCATCGACGATTACAGCGACCGCATATGCTGCAGTCGTTCAGGTCCTCGCGCCGGTTCCGATTCTTGTGACGCATCCAACGCTATCCGGAGCATTCTCGATCAACGGCACGGGCCTGATTACGATTTGCGGTGGACCGAGCAAGAGCATTCAGGTTAATTCCTCCGACAGTCAGGCAGCTTATCCTCTTAAAGGAAACGGAGCTGGAAATTCGACTGTGGATCTCTCTCATGCCGGACCGCCGGACCCGGGTAATTGCACGACAGGCACGGGTGCCAGCGTAGGCGTCTGGGGTGGACCCACTCAACCTTTCTACAACTATGTCTTTGGCAGTACGGGTAAATATATCCCGGCGGCTTCGTGGATGCAGGACCCGCTGCGAGGTGTAGCTCCGCCCCCGGTCCCCGCGTCCCACGCAGTTCCGGCCGTGGCTATCAATCCTGGCCAGGATGGGTGTCCGGCGAGTCCAAGGAAGCCCTGCATGCTCTATTCGCCGGGCCTTTACGATTCGTCGAATTTCCCTAATGGGATAGACGGCAAATTGACTACGGTAATCTTTACCCCAGGCATTTACTACATCGAGGGAGGTGGTGTTGGGTGTTCCGCCCTCTGCGACATGTACATGGCTTCTGGCCTAACCGATACCGTTACGGGCACCGGATGGACGTCCCAGATGCTGATCTACAACACGGGACCCGCCAGCAACCCGACCGCAAGCGGCCCAATCAGCCTTGGAGCGAACGGCAACGCCAACCTGGTCGGTGCGCCGCCCAGTTCTCAATATCTGGGAATGCTGGTGTTTGAGGACCGCAATGCCGCGGCACAGTCCCACACCATCGGCGGGGGCGGGGCTGTTACCCTCCAGGGGACAATTTATCTAACGAACCACCGATCCATCATGTTGTCCAACCCTTTGCAGTATCAATCCCTCGCCCTAGGCGGAACATCAGGAAGCGGAACGCTTATTGAGGGGGAAATCATCGTAGGAGCACTGCAACTCGGCGGTACGGGCTCTATCCAGATGAATCTGAACAATAACGAATTAGAGGTTCAGGAAGTGGCTCTGGTCCAATAAACGAGCAAGCCTGCGAGTAATTCGCGAATGATTTAGGTACAGCCCGATCCTATTCAGGCACGATCGGACCGGTCTTTTTGTTTACAATCCCTGGCTATTAGAGTCCATTGTGGGTTGCTGCAGAGACGAGACAACATGGACGTTTGTTGTATGTTAGGTGGATGATTTCCTTTCGGCTTCATCCATTCGCCAGGTTGCTGGCCACCACAGTTCTCGCGCTCTGCGCGACGGCTTTTCCTTGCTCTTCAACCTACGCGCAGGCGAACAAAAAACAGCCGGTAAACAGCGAGAAAGCGCCGGGCGAAAAACCGGCCGCGATGGACCATCCTTCCGCTATTGGCGGCCCTGAAACGCCCGGAAAAATCAATCTCCCGCCGATACCGCCAGATGCGCACGTTCAGCAGACCATCAACATGAATGGAAAGGTGCTGCGCTACACCGTCACGGTCGGCTCTTTACCGGTGCGCAGCCCGGAAGGCAAGACCATCGGAGAGGTCGTTTTTACTTCTTACACCATGGATGGCAAGGATCGTCCCGTGACGTTTGCCTTCAACGGCGGCCCGGGTGCCTCTTCTGTCTACTTGAACTTCGGCGCGATCGGGCCGAAGCACCTGCAGGTGGGGAATGACGGATACAGTCCTTCGGACCCGGTGACGCTGACCGATAATCCAGGAACGTGGCTTGGGTTTACGGATCTTGTGTTCATCGACCCGATCGGCACTGGGTTCAGCCGTGCTCTGGTGCCGGAGACCGATGCCAAAAAGCTCTTTTACAGCACCGTTCCCGACATCCAATATCTCTCCCGCATCGTGTATGACTGGCTGGTCAAGAATGATCGACTTACCTCTCGCAAGTACCTGGTTGGCGAGAGCTACGGCGGATTTCGCGGGCCGCGCATCACCTATTATTTGCAGTCGCAGCTAGGCGTGGCGCTCAATGGCGTCGTACTCGTTTCTCCCTATCTGAATCCGACGATCGAGGACAATGGGGACTTGTCGCCGCTTCCGTGGATGATGACGCTTCCTCCGATTACGGCGGCGCACCTGGAGCGCGAGCACAAGTTCACTCCGCAGGCCATGGCCGATGTGATTGCGTACACGCAGGGCGAATACGTGACCGCCCTGTTGAAGGGGCCAAAGGACACGGCAGCAACGGAAGCCCTAGTGAAGCGGGTGACGGAGATGACGGGTCTGGATCCGGCTTTTGTCAAGCGTTCCGGAGGCAGGCTGGAGACGCGCGCTTACCTGCGGGAGGTTTTCCGCGAGAAAGGTAAGATCGGTTCCATCTATGATTCGAACGTCACCATGTTCGATCCATTCCCGTATGCGCCGACCCAGCACGCCAATGATCCTCTTCTCGCAGCCATTGTTGCTCCATCCACAACCGCAATGGTGAATTTCGTTACCACTGTCGTGGGCTGGAAGATAGACGCGCGCTATAACGCGCTTTCCGACAAGGTGAACGAGCTATGGGACCGGGGGACGGCTCTCCGCCAAGGGTCGGTGACGCAACTGCGTCAGGCGGTCGCGGCGGACCCGAAGATGCGGGTGCTCATCGCGCACGGGTGGAACGACCTGTCGTGTCCGTTCATGGCATCGGTGCTTACGGTGTCGCAGATGCCGGTCATGGGCGACCCTACCCGGGTGGCGGTGCGTGAGTACCCGGGCGGCCACATGTTCTACACGCGGGTGCCCAGCCGGCTTGCATTGCAGAAGGACGTGATGGAGATGTACCGGCTGCACTGAGCAACTTGCTGCAAGGGGAACGGCGACTGCTCTGGTACACTCGCGAGCAATGAAACCATATCGCGTGCGCTCTCTGCTAACTTTCTGCTTCTTCTTCGCATCTTGTGGGGCCGCTTGCTGCATTGCGCAGGCGGTTTCCAGCCGGTCGCCACGGCATCTCTTTTTTCATGTCGCGCTGGGTCCGCAGCAGAGGCAGGCTGTTTCCGGACGGCTGCTGATCCTGGTGCAGCCGGGCACGGAACTTAAGGATATCGAGGTGAACGAGTTTCACCCATCCGCGGTCTACGTTGCCGCGAAGGACGTGAGCCATTGGAAGCCGGGTGAATCGGTCGATATCGATGTGGACAACATCGCGTATCCCGGCGGATTCTCGACGTTGACGCCGGGCGATTATGTTGCGTAGGCGGTGCTTGACACGTCGGCACGGCGGACACATTTTATCTGGATGGCGCGGCGCATCGGCTGGACGCGGTTTTTCAATCGCTGCACGCGGACGAACACTTCACATTCATACCTGGGCGTACGCACTTCGACTTGTATCGAGTGGGAAAAGACA
>DASSZI010000075.1:0-38095 GCA_035713565.1 Acidobacteriaceae bacterium
TCGTCTGGTCCGGCTCTGGACCGCACTCGCTCAGCGAATGATTGCGCCAGCAAAATTCCTTTCCCTGCAACTCATAGGTGGCCACACCGGATTCCTCAATCAGACTCCAAAGGCTGGCGGGCTTGCCGTGGACGAACTGCGCGCCCAGTTCAATGGCCTCGTCATGCACTTGGCGTGTCAGGATTCTGCCTCCCACACGATCTCTCGCTTCCACGATCAACACGCGCATTCCGCTTTGCGCCAGGACGCGCGCGGCAGTCAGGCCAGCCATGCCCGCTCCCACAACAATGGCTTCATAGCTTTCCATCATGGCGAAATTGGATGCGGTAATCTCCGCCAGCCAGTCAGGTCTCCAGTGGGAGAGATTGCCGGAAAGCGCTATTCTGACTTTGCTGGCAGAAGGTCGTTTTCCTCATTCGGCAGGAGCATCATGAAAAGTCAGCAGTCGCTCGGAAACCGCTTACGACTGTTCGGCCTGACAGTATTCTGCGCCGGCGCCGTAGCTGTGCTGTCTGCCCAGACCCATCCGGACTGGACGCTCGGGCCTTTCAAACGACCCGTGGAAGCTCCCGTCATCACGCCCAATCCAAAAGCGGTATTTGAAGACCCGATCCGCCATGCTCCCGTGCATTGGGAGGCACTGCATACCTTCAACCCTGCTGCCGTGGTGCGCGGGGGAAGTGTGTACGTGCTTTACCGGGCGGAAGACAACACGGGCAGCATGGGAATCGGGCTGCATACCTCCCGGCTTGGTCTTGCGGAGAGTGAAGACGGCATTCATTTCACGCGCGAATCCCAGCCGGTTTTCTACCCTTCCAATGACGCCCAGAAGGAACGCGAATGGCCTGGGGGCACGGAAGATCCGCGCATCGTGGAAGCGCCCGACGGCAGCTACGTGCTGACCTACACCCAATGGAACCGGAAGACCTATACCGTGGGTATCGCAACATCAAAAGATCTGCATACATGGCAGAAACATGGTCCCGCTTTCGCCCAGGCAGCACATGGCAAGTACGCGCACCTGAAATATAAGTCGGCAGGAATTCTGACTCATCTGGTGGACGGCCGGCTGATTGCTGCCCAGGTGCATGGCAAATATTGGATGTACTGGGGAGAGATCCACATCCGTCTGGCTACGTCGCCCGACCTGATTCACTGGACTCCGGTAGAAACGTCGCAAGGTGATCCTGTGGTTCTGCTCCGCCGCCGCCCCGGACTGTTCGACAGTGAGTTTCCGGAGGTTGGCGCGCCGCCTTTGCTGACCTCAAAGGGAATTGTGCTGCTGTACAACGGGAAGAACGCGGCACATGATGGAGCGCCCGGCCTCGATCCCGGTACCTATTCCGGGGGCCAGGCCCTGTTTTCGGCAGAGGATCCCGCACGGCTCGTGGCCCGCACGGACCAGCCCTACTTTAAGCCCGAAATGCCTTTTGAGAAAAGTGGGCAATATGCCGCCGGAACCACTTTTGTGGAAGGTCTGGTGTTTTTCCATGACAAATGGTTTTTGTATTACGGATGTGCCGACTCCCTGGTCGGCGTGGCCGTTGCGAATGCGCCATTTATAGCTTCTGCTGAGCGGCGGTGAATTGGGACCTCCGCTTACACTTGGGTTGTGACGCATCGCGTTCCATCGCAAAGCCTCCGCGTAGTTCTGGTTTCCACGCGGAATCCCCTGAACATCGGCGCAGTGGCGCGCGCCATGAGCAACTTCGGTTTCCAGCATCTTCGCGTCGTGCGGCCCTATGAGGCAGCATTCAGGGACGCACGCTCCGCCGTTGGCGCGGAAGAACTGTTGGCGCAGGCCGCGCAGTTTGAAACTGTTGCCGAAGCCGTGGCGGACTGTTCGCTGATCGTCGGCACGACGGCTGCGAAACAACGTGCAGTACGGCACGGCCTCTTCAGCCTCCAAAATGCCGCACCCAAAATTCTAGGTGCGTGCGTCAATGCAAGCGGGCAAAAGGCCAATGTTGCCGTCCTTTTCGGATCAGAAAAAACAGGTCTCTCCAATGAAGACCTGAGCTATTGCCACTGGCTTATGCACATCCCGACGGATCAGCAGCAGCGCTCCATGAATCTTGGGCAGGCGGTGGCGGTGTGTCTCTATGAGCTGGCGCGCGGTTCCGCGGATCCGGGAGCGGTGCCGGCTGCGGAAGCAGCTTCAGCGGCAGACCTGGACCGAATCACAGACCTGCTATCGCAGGTTCTGCACAGCAGCGGCTATCTGGAAGCGAACCCATCTCCCGTGCGTGAAGAAGCCCTGCGCCGGATCATCCGCCGCCTTGCACTTTCGGCAGACGACGCTCCTTTGCTGCTCGGAATGCTGCGCCAGATCCTCTGGAAGCTGTCCTCGCAACGCTAGATCGGCTTCTATTTCGCTTTTTTGCGGTGCGGCATGCCCCAGCCGGCCAGCAATACAAGAAGAATGCAGGCCATCTGCATCGCGAGCCGAAGCGGAACACCGGGCATGTGCAGCCCACCTACTGTGCGGTGTGCCGCATATACGTTGGCAGGAAAAATCAGGACCAGCAGCAGTGCAATGCAGGTGCTCGCGGTTCTCGTGAATTTTGGCAGCAGGAGGCCGAGAGCACCGGCTATCTCCAGCGCCCCCGTAAACTTTACCCAGAATGCGGGATGCGGGAAGATTGGTGGGACCATCGCGGCGAATACGGACGTATGTACAAAATGAGCGGCACCTAAGACGACCAGAGTCAGCGCGACCAGAGCGCGCAAAACCCACTGCAGCCGACCGAACGGTCGAAACCTTCCCTCCGGCCATAGGAAGAACGCGGCGATGGCGACCAGAAGCAGAAGAATGGAAATTAGATAGAGCGTAGCGACCTCCAGCATTTCGATAACATGGTGATTCACCTAATCAGCTTCAGCGAGTCATTTGGTACGCGACTTCCTGCTCAATCCGGGAAATCTGCAGCGGCGCGATATTTGCCTGGCGCAGCTTCTGATTGAATTGGGGAATTTCCGTCGTCTTCAGCTTTTCCCACTCCAGCACGCGCTGATCCATAGCTGCACTCGATTGGCGGAATAGCTGGATCGCCTGGGCAGGAATTGCTCGATCTCCACTTTCCACCACTCTCAAGGCGGACGCCAGCCCAATGTTGGCTTTCTCCAACCCCATGATGTTTTTCGCGTTCGACGGTGATCCGCCGTCGGCAATCTGTCGGATAGAGTGCTGCAGCGCGGCAATGCTGCCCACCAGATTTGTGTGCCCGTTCAGCTTCGGCCGCAGGATATGCAGTTCCTTTTGTACGGACTGGATCTCCGCCATTGCCTGACGGCTGCGGACGGTTGCGGCATAGATCTCTCGTCCCGTCTCCTGCTGCTGCTTCAGTTCCGCGGGCGTAGCGGAAGACCGTGGATCCATGGCGACCTCCAGTGGCTGTGTGAACGTCTTGCCGTCCACGGTCAGCTGCACCTGATACATTCCCGGAACCACACGCGGCCCATGCGGTGGTCCGTCTTCCTCATCATCGTCGCTGTTTGCATCACTGTTTCGGGCGCCTGCGCCTCCCCAGGCAAGATCCCAGACAAACCGATGCATACCGGGAGTAAGCTGCAGCTGCTCAGGTCTGGGGAACCAACGCTCCGCGATAGGAGCGGCCTGCGGCAATGGGGGCACGACGTCTCCACTGGAAAAATGCCGCACCACCTTGCCATCGGCATTCATAATTGCAAGCGTCACATGATGCACGGATGACTTGATGCCGTAGTCGAGGATTGCACCATTGGGCGGGTTTTTCGCCGTCGGTTCCTCAGGTGGCAGCGGCGTTCCGAGAAAGCCGTCGTTGTCGATACGATAGGCGCGAGCAGGTTTGTACAACCATGCGTTCGACGCCTTCTCCGCGTTGGCGATCTGCCGCAGCGGAGTTATGTCATCCAGAATCCAGAATGAACGCCCATGAGTAGCGATGACCAGATCGTTCCCATGTACGTTCATGTCCCGCACTGAGGTGACCGGCAGATTCAACTGAATAGGCTGCCAGTGGTCCCCATCGTCGAAGGAGACATAAATGCCAGTTTCCGTTCCTGCATACAGCAACCCGCGCTGCTCGGTATCTTCGCGCACGGCCCGCAAAAAGGTATTTGACGGGATTCCATTGGTGATCTTCTGCCAGCTTTTTCCATAGTCGCGGGTGCGATACAGGTAAGGAGAGTAGTCGTCCAGCCGGTGCCGGTCGACCGCTGTGTAAGCAACCCCTCTATCGAAATGCGAGGCCTCAATCAGGGAAATCTTGCTCCATGCGGAAAGGCCCGGCGGCGTCACATCCTTCCATGTCTTCCCGCCATCAAGCGTCAGATTCATCCGGCCCGTATCGCTGCCCGCCCATATCTCCTGCGCGTTCCTGCTGGATGGCGCTATGGTGAAGACCACCCCGTAGCCACGCCGCTCAGCGTTCGCCCCCGATACGGGCCCGGCGGAATGACCGGAAGCGTTCGTCTCCGCTCCCGTCAAATCGGGACTGATCTGCTGCCAGTGCAGACCGCCGTCGATCGTTTTCATCACATACTGCGTTCCCAGAAAAAGCGTTTTGTGGTCAGCTGGAGAAAATACCAGCACCGGGGTCCATGGGTCGCGGTATTTGTGTTCGCTGATCTCACCCCCGAAACTGGGCATGGGCCACGGAGAAATATTCTGACTGAACGAGGTCTTGCGATTGAATCGAATGACGCCACCAAAGGTATCGGTTAGATAGATGATGTTTGGATCTCCCGGATCAATGGCAATGTAGCCGCTCTCGCTGCCCCCCGGTTCAAACCAATCTCGGGGAGTAATCTGTCCATGATCGGTACGGCTATAGACGGCTGCGCTTCCGCTATCCTGCTGCGCGCCATAGACGGCATACGGAAACTGGTTGTCCGTCGTGACGTGATAGAGCTGCGCTGTCGGCTGGTTGTACCAGGTGCTCCATGTCTTGCCATAATCCACGCTGATACTGGTTCCCTGATCGACGCCTAAAATCATGCGCGAGGAATTCTTCGGATCAATCCACAATTCATGGTAATCGTCGCCCCCAGGAGCACCGCGCACAATGGAGATAGTCTGGCCTTTATCTTCGCTGCGATACAGCGCAACATTGGGAACATAGACGACGTCCGGATGGTTCGGGTCGATCGTCACCCGGTCGAAATACCAGTTGCGGCTCGTCAGGCGCGGGTCCTTGTTGGCCAGAATCCAGTTTGAGCCGCCGTCGTCGGACCGATAGAGTCCGGAAGCCTTTTTGTCAGCGATCAAAGCATAAACCCGCATTCCATCGGGAGAGACCGCAACACCAACCCGTCCCCAGTTCCCTCCGGGAAGGCCGTGCCCGGCGAGTTGCGACCAGCTCGCCCCTGCGTCGGTCGAACGATACAGGCCGCTACCGGTGCCGGCAAGTGGCGCGTACGTGCTCCATGCCGGACGATGCGCGTTCCATGCGGCCGCAAAAACAACATCCGGTTTGCTGCTCGAAATGGCCAGGTCTGCAATGCCGATCTCCGGCCCTTTGTTAAGTACGTGTGCCCAGCTCGTGCCGCCGTCCGTCGTCTTGTAAACTCCACGCTCGGCGCTGGGACCGTAGGCATGGCCGAGAACGCCTACATACGCGATATCAGCGTTCGCCGGATCGATGACAATTCGGCTGATCTGACGCGAATTTCGCAAACCTACATTTTTCCATGTACGCCCACCATCCATGGATTTGTAAACACCGTCGCCGGAGGCGAGATCAGAACGGATGTCCGACTCTCCCGTACCCGCGTACAGCACATTCGGATTTGAGGGAGCCACCGCCAGTGCACCAATCGACGCGACTGGCTGGCCGTCGAAAATGGGCGTCCACACCGTGCCAGCATCCCCTGTTCTCCAGACGCCTCCATCTACCGCACCGAAGTAAAAGTCCGTCGAACTTCCCGGAACGCCCGCAACGGCAACCACGCGCCCCGCGCGGAATGGACCGATCAGCCGCCATTGCAATCCGCTGAAATATTCCTGCGGCACGGATTGATAGGCGCCAGTCGCCTGCGCGCGCGCGATATGGGCCGTCAGGACACCCAAAATCAGCAAGACGAGGGCGCAGGAAATACGGCGATGAATCGGGGTAAAGGAAGGTATCAAGGTTGACTCTCCAGCGGGCTTGCGCGGTCTCTGCACGAGGCGATTGTCTCGCATGGCTTCCATTCGAAACAACCCCGCCCGTGTTCAGGTTGAGTGCGCACCGCCCCGGAGACGGTGGCGCCATTGTGTTGCCGCGTAGACTGGCAGGCCCGTGGCCACAATGGCCAGACCGGGCCATGTGGTCGTGGGTCGATAAACAAACAGCACACCCAGAATCACGCTGCCACCTACGATATACACCAGAGGCAGCCAGGGATATCCCCACACGCGATATGGCCGTTTTGCCTCTGGCCTCGTTTTGCGAAGCCGAAGGATGCCCGCGATGGTAAGAATGTAGAAGATCAACGCGGCAGAAATTACGTAATCCAACAGGTCACTATAGAGGTTGCCGTACTGTCCGGTAAGAGGATTGAACGTCCGGGGCAGAACAAGCGCCACCGTCCATACTCCTTGAATCACGAGGCCCCAGCCAGGAACGCGGGCGCGGTTCAGCCTCCCTGCCTGGGAAAAGAACAGTCCATCATGAGCCATTGCGTAGTAGACTCGCGCCCCTGCCAGAGTCATCGCATTGACCGTGCCAAATGTAGAAATCATGATGGCGAAGGCCATCAGTGCTGCGCCCGCATGCGGAAAGATGCTCTGCAGTGCGGCCGTGGCAACCCGGTCGGAAGGAGCATGCTGTATGGCCGTGAGCGGAAGCGTCAGCAAATACGCCACATTTGCAAGTAGATACAGCGCAATCACGGACGCGGTCCCGATACCCAATGCAAGCGGAAGATTGCGCGCGGGCTGGCGCACCTCAGCAGCGACAAATGTAATGTCATGCCAGGAATCTGCCGAGAACAACGAGCCTGTCTGCGCGATGCAGATTGCCAGAAATAGCCCGAGGCCGGTCGACGCATCGAGGCCAGCCGCAAATGGCGCCGGATTGCGCACAACCCAGAAACGATGGAAATTCTCGCTCAGCGCGGCGTGGTGAATACCGGCCGTACATCCCAGCAGGATGAGTGCGATCAAAGCGCCAATTTTGGCCACCGTGAACACGTTTTGCAGAACGCGCCCATAGTTCAGGCCCCGCGTATTTGCAAACGTCAGCACAAGGATGATCGCAATGGCCAACAGTTGGGTCGTGGACATCGAGACTGAGTAGCGCCCGACGATGCGCACCGGAGCCACCAGATAACGATTGTCCGCGATGGCAGGAAACAGAACGCCTGCGAAGCGTGCGAACGCAATCGCCACCGCCGCAATGGTTCCCGTCTGGATCACCGTCCAAAGCGTCCATCCGTATAGGAATCCTACGAGCGGGGAAAATGCCTCCCGGAGGTAAACGTACATGCCGCCGGCTTCCGGCATCATGGCTGCGAGTTCCCCATAAGCCAACCCAGCCGTTACGGTCAGCACACCTGTGACGATCCACGCGACAAGAAGCCAGCCGGGACTTGCGATCAGCCGGGACATCTCCGCCGGAACGATGAAGATTCCCGAGCCAATCATGATGCCCACGACAATCATGGTTGAATCGAATAGCCCCAGACCCTTCCTGAATTCCTTGGGCTCCGGAATTGCGCACGGTGACGATGGGTTCAATTCCATGTTGGCTTTAGGAACGGTTCTCCCCATATGACCCGAAGACGAGCGTCGTCTGCGGTGAGCCGCGTTCTGCACGAGTATTCGCCAATATAGCATCTGCGGAATTTTTTCATCCGACTTCCATATACTGGACCAAAGAATGTAAGCCATTCGACCAAACCGAATGGCTTACATTCAGGCTTGTTCAAAGAGCCGAATTCACGACAATTCAGGCCTTCTCCAGACCCATGAAACAGCCAATCACCATATCGAAAGAGGACTACCTCAAGGCCGTTCTGGAGGCCGAGTCGGAGGGGCATACTGTCATTTCCTCTACCTTGGCTCACTGGCTCTCTGTCTCGCCGCCAGCCGTAACCATGGCGCTCAGGCGCCTTAAACGCGACGGGTATGTGGATGTGAAATCCGATGGCATTGTGAAACTTACGGCTCGTGGACAGGAGACCGCATACCGCACCGCGCTGCGGCACTATCTGATTGAGCGAATGCTGTCGGAAATGTTTGGCATGGATTGGTTCCGTGTGCATGACGAAGCGGAACGGCTCGAGCATGCGGTTTCGCCCGCCTTCGAAGCCATGCTGCTGCAAAAACTCGGAGACACGGGGACTTGCCCGCATGGGAATGCTGTCCTGCCAGAGACGACCGCGCAATTAAAAAAACGCGGCTTGCTGACCCTGTTTGAGGCAGCCGAACAGCGGGACTACTCCGTTGCCAGCCTCTATGAACGAGATCCCAAGCTGCTCATGTTCCTCCACGAGCTAGGCATTGATCCCTCGTCGCGGGTCCGGGTGGTGACGAGGAATTATGACCAGACCGTCACCGTGAAAACCAGGAATGGCAAGACGACCCTCGGCCGGCCAGCGGCTGAAAGAGTATGGGTAAGACAACTCGCTGAACCTTCGGAAGATGCCAGACGACGCAAACAGCGGTCCGGCAGGGAAACCTTCTAGTTAACCATAATTAATGTCCTGTGGCATACTACGGTAGAGAGGTTCCCCCCGCCGTATGCACAGAAGTTTGCCCATTCAGGAGGAGCAGACCGCGGCTCGACCCTCGCTGCCGGATGTGTTCTCCAGCGTACGTGTGTCTACTTCTCCGCAATTATGGCGGCGTGCACTCGGCTTTATTGGGCCCGGCTTCCTCATCTCCGTGGGTTATATGGATCCCGGCAACTGGGCCACCGATCTGGCAGCAGGTTCACGTTACGGTTACACTCTGTTGTTCGCCGTCATGGCCTCCAGCCTTCTGGCGATTCTGCTGCAGGCGCTTTCAGTCAAGCTTGGCGTCGCCACGGAACGGGATCTGGCACAGGCCTGCCGTGACCATTACAGCAAGCCTGTCGCGGTTGGGCTGTGGATCGTCGCCGAAATTGCGATTGCCGCCTGTGACCTGGCGGAGGTCATCGGATCAGCCATCGCGCTGCAATTGCTTTTCGGCATCCCCTTGCTGCTGGGTGTCCTGATTACCAGCGCGGACGTCCTGCTGATTCTCTTCCTGCAGCATCGCGGCTTCCGCTACCTGGAAGCCGTGGTCATCGTACTGATCGCCACGATAAGTATCCTGTTTGGAATAGAGATTGCTTTCGCTCATCCGGCATGGGGACTGATCGCCTCTCGGCTGCTTCTGCCTTCGCGGCAAATGGTCGCCAACCGGGATATGCTTTACATCGCAATCAGCATTCTGGGCGCAACCGTTATGCCGCACAACCTGTATCTGCACTCCTCGATCGTGCAGACGCGAAATTACCCACGCACCTCCGCCGGCAAGCGGGAAGCAATCTGGCTGGCCAGTCTGGACTCGGCCGCCGCGCTTTGCATGGCTCTTTTCGTAAATGCAGCAATCCTGGTTGTGGCGGCTGCGGTCTTCCATAGCAGCGGCCATCGGCAGGTGGCCGAAATCGGCGACGCATATAAACTGCTGACGCCTTTGCTCGGAGTCACAGGCGCAAGCACCATGTTTGCCATCGCGCTGCTCGCCTCCGGCCAGAACTCCACGCTTACGGGAACACTGGCGGGTCAGGTGGTAATGGAGGGCTTTCTCCAGCTTCGCCTCCCGCCCTGGCAAAGACGCCTGATGACGCGACTGCTGGCCATCATTCCCACTGTAATCGTCACGGCACTTTGGGGAGCTTCAGGCACTTCACGGCTGTTGATTCTGAGCCAGGTCGTGCTGAGCATGCAGCTCAGTTTTGCTGTTTTTCCTCTGATTGCCTTCACATCCGATCCAAGCAAAATGGGCGAATTCGTCAATCGCCGCTGGCTGCGCATCGCTGGCTGGGCCGCCGCTATTTTGATCGCCGCACTTAACGCGTGGCTCCTTATCCAGATGTTCCGGGGCCGCGGATGAGTCCTTTTTCGCAGGAACCGGCCCAGGCTGAACCGGTGCGGGCCAACCACCAGGCAGAGCCCGGCATCCATGCCAGCACGGGCGCTCATCTTCGGGCGCGTAAGAAGGCGAGGTCCATGAATCAGGAAAAAGACAAAATTGAGAACCGCCGCGATCTGCAGCACGTCGGCGCGACACCGTCCGGATACGATGGGAAAAACCCTGCCACAGCAGGCCCGGGGAAAACCTCCGTCTCCACCCCAACACCTGAGAACAAGAGTGGGGAGATTAATCCCTCCGCCCCCAACGACGGCAACACGACACCAAAGCAGTAATCAGGAGCAAACCTAAATAATCTAATCTCTTTGGCATCCAATGTCTTATTCTCAGTATCTCTTTACACGGATGTTTCAGGGCAGGCGGCAGAGTATCTCTGGGAGCGTCCCTTCAGGCTTTCCGCTGTTGCGCGATAAGCCGATTGTGTCCTGAGAATAGGAGAAAACAAGTATGACAATCGTATTGATTATTCTTGTTCTGCTGCTGATTGGGGTGATTCCGGCTTGGCCATATAGTCGCGGATGGGGAGTTTATCCCAGCGGTGGCGTAGGGCTGATTCTTCTCATCGTCATCATTCTTCTTCTGCTGCGCGTCATCTGAGCGCAATCGTCCCATCTGGATTACCGTCCGGGGAGCGGCCTGCAAGATCACACCGCTCTTCGGGCGAGCGTCACTTACCAGCAGGTTCAACTTCAACCTTAAATTTGCGCAAGATCGTCTGGTGCAGACCTTGCCGCTTCTTCTCCATGGTTTTCCAGGGGTCGTTCCGCAGCCGATCCTTCCATTCCGGAAAGTCCGCCACTCGAAACCGCCGCACCTCCGATCCCTCGAGCTCGCTCCACTCCAGCGGAAGCGCAACGGGAGCGCCATGACGCGCACGCGGGGAGTACGCAGCCACAGAAGTTGCACCGCGGTCATTGCGAAGGTAGTCAATAAATATTTTTCCCTTGCGAGCTGCCTTGGTCATCTTGATCAGATATCGGCTCCGGTTTCCCGCTTCCATTTGCGCCGCAAACTCATGACAAAACTGCTTGACCACCGGCCAGTCATACTCCGGCGCAATGGGAGCCACGATATGCAGCCCCTTTCCGCCAGTAGTCTTTAGAAAGCTTTCCAGCTTGCATTGGCGCAGCCGTTCGCGAACCTCGCGGGCACTTTCCGCCAGCGTCTGCCAGCTGATCGATTCATCGGGATCCAGATCAAAAATGATGCGGTCCGGCTTTTCAACGTCACTGTTGCGCGAACCCCAGGGGTGAATCTCCAGAACACCCATTTGCGCCAGCCCTGCCAGACCGAGCGGCGTCGATAAAGTGATGTAGTTTTCCACGATCCCGCTTCTGCGGCCGCGAATCTTGATCCCCTCAATTCCCTGTGGCAGATTACTGGTCACGTGCTTCTGGAAGAAGCATGGCTTGGTACTTCCCTCCGGACAGCGGACGATACTCAGCGGGCGGTCCTGAATGTGAGGCAGCATGTAGCCCTGGATGGCCCAGAAGTACTCCGCCAGTTGGCGCTTGGTGAGTCCCGACTCCTCATCGACCTGCTTGTCTGGGTGAGTCAATGGAATGGGAAACGGATCGCTGTGGGGGTCAGCTTTTCCACTGCGCTTTCCGACGCTCGTCTGCTTGGCGGAACGTGCATTCTCTTTCTTGTTCGCGGACGTTGCTCTTGCCGCCGCTGTGCCGGTTGGCTCGCTGCCGGGAGTCTCGTTCAATTCAACAGCAACTTCCCGCTTCACTTCGCGAGCAGGCTTGTCCTCACGCAATCCTTTGAAAGAGGCCTGCCGCACAAGGTTGTCCGCAGTCCACGTGGCGAAGGCCACTTCCCCCACATACTTCGGTTGAACCCAGATCGCATCGCGTGCTCCGTCTGCCGGTACCGCGTTAAACGGGGATTGCTTCTGCTGAACCTTGTCCAGCATCGCGCGCATTTCTCTGCGCATCTTCTCCGTAAATCCGGTGCCCGTCCGGCCCGCGTAGATAAGTTTGTCGCCCTGGTAATAGCCCAACAACAGGGCTCCAATGCCGACACCGCTTTTCGATGGCGGCGTAAATCCGCCGATCACGAACTCCTGCTGGCGAACGCATTTGATCTTCAGCCAGTTCCCGTTTCTTCCTGCCGAATATGGGGACGAGAGCTTTTTGGAGACAATTCCTTCGGCTCCAAGCTCGCAGGCTTTCTGGAAGATTTCGCGTCCGCGTTCGCCAAGATGTTCGCTGAAGCGGACGGCACTGTTCTGGTCGCTTTCTGCATGCAGAGGCTGAAGCACCTGCTGCAGAATCTGCTTCCTGTTCTCCAGCGGCAGGTCCCGCAGATCGTGACCGTTCAGGTACAGCAGATCGAACACGAAGAAGGTTAGCGTCTGCTGTTTCTCTCCCTGGAAGGCTGCCTGCAATTGCGCGAAACTGGTCGCGCCCTTTTCATCCAGAACAACAACCTCGCCATCCAGCAGCGCCGAATTGACAGGGAGTTCCGCCACCGCTCGTCCAAGAGCAGCCATACGATGCGTCCAGTCCAGGCCGCTGCGCGTCAGCATTTGAACGTTTCCATCTTTGGTGGAACCATCAACGCGCGCCTGCATTCGATAGCCGTCGAGCTTCAGCTCGTGAATCCACTCCGGGCCTTCAGGAGCTTCGCGGACCTGCAGCGCGAGTTGAGGAGTTACAAACTCCGGGAGCGGTTTGCGGGGCGCGGATCGCAGCATCGCATCAAGCTGCGGAGATAGCGAGAACGTCTTGGGACGCGCTGGCTCTGGTTCTCGATCATCCTTTTTGGCCGCCAGTTGCGGCTCTTGCCGGCTGCTGCCTTGCGTTCCCCACACGTGGTCCTGATGGTTGGCGATTTCTTCCATCGTGCGCCCTGTGACTACGCTGTCAGGTTCCTCCACGGTCACGCAAGGATCGGTCGCGGTTCTCTCCTTGCCATCGTGTTCCTTGATCAGCAACCAATTGGGTTTCTTTTCTTCCGCAGCCTTGCCGCCCATCCGGATCAGCGCCCAGTCGCCCTGCAGCTTGGTGCCGTGCAGCGTAAATTTAAGATTTCCTTTGGCCAGTCCTTCGTCGGCATTCCCGTGCGGCTCCCACGTTCCCTGGTCCCACACCATCACGGTGCCCCCGCCATATTGGCCTTTGGGGATGATGCCTTCAAATCCCCCGTACTCGATCGGGTGATCCTCTACCTGTACGGCCAGCCGCTTGTCTCCGGTGTAATAGCTTGGCCCCTTGGTGACCGCCCAGCTTTTCAGCACGCCGCGCCAGCCCAGTCGAAAGTCGTAATGGAGACGAGTTGCGGCATGCTTCTGCACCACGAACGGAAGACCGTCGTCCTGGGAAACTGGCTTGTTCGCCCCGGATTTTTTTGTGTGCGTTTTCTCGGTTCCGCCGGCAGGTTCTGCCGTGATGTCGAAATTCCGCATGGAGCGATACCGCGCCAGTTGCTCTTCGACCTTGTCAGAACTGACAGCCGCTTTATTTGCCGTGCGCTTGGCAGCAGACATGGCGATTACGCGCTCCGCTTACGGTGCGCAGCAGGCTTTACCAGCTTCATGCCGTCTGCCTTTTGTTTTTCCTTAGATCCCGACACCGTTTTTTTGGCGGAAGATGGCGTGCTTGGCTGTTCTTCCTTCGTTGCCTGTCCAACGCTTTTCCGTAAAGCATCCATCAGGTTGATCACTTTAGCGCGCTTGGGCTCTGGTTCTTCCTGTGGCACTGGTTGATGCTCGATCTTCGCATCGATCAGCTCACGCAGCGCAACTTCATAATCGTCAACAAACCTCGAAGGAACGAACGGGGCCGTGCTGCGCTGGATAAGCTCTTTCGCCAGACTAAGCTGATCCTTGTCGATGGCCTCTTCCTTGATATCGGAGAAGTAGGTTGCAGGGTCGCGCAATTCCTTTGCATATCGCATGCTGTACGCCATCAGCCCGCGCGCGTTCGGATCGAGCGGCGGCATCACCGCGATAAGATGCTCCCGGCCTGCGAACGCAGCTTCACCAAGCCCGGCCCTTCCTGTTTCTCGCAGCGCCTTCTGAATCACGGCAAAGGCCTGCGCCTGCGATCCCTTTTCCGGAACCACGAAGTAGGGCTTTTCAAAAAATGAGGGGTCGATCTCGTCGATGTTGACGAACTGAACGATCTCCAGCGTTTTCTTGCTCGGCATGCGGAGATGCGCGATCTCTTCCGGCTCGATCGTCACATATTCTCCTTTGCGGAACTCGTATCCCTTCACTATGTCAGCGCGATCCACCGCTCCCTCATCCGAGGAAACGTTCTTGTGCCGAATCCTGGCTCCCGTCTTGCGGTCAATCTGATGAAATGCGATGTCGCTTGCAGTTTCCGTGGCGGAGAAAAACGAGACCGCAAAAGAAACCAAAGAAATCTGAATATGTCCGGACCAGTAGGGACGCGCCACAAATTCCTCCTGTCGCAACCAGTAAGCCAAACAGTGAGATTCCGCTCGATGGAGAAGGGCTGCCAACCGGCTGATTTTCGACGGTGGCCGGGGTATGCGCATGAGCACTGTCCAGAGTGCCCGAAAAAACATAAATCGCATCTCATGCAGATAAGCTTTGTGCTGAATATGGAGTGAACGTGACGGCCGAAACCAAAATAACGACCAACATACCGGCGCGCATGGACCGCCTGCCCTGGGCGGCCTGGCATTGGCTCATCGTCTGCGGCCTGGGCATTACATGGATCCTTGACGGACTGGAAGTTACTCTTGCCGGCGCAATCGGCGGCGTGCTGAAAGAAAGCTTTCACATCAATGATGCGCAAGTAGGCGCGACAGCGACGGCATACCTCATTGGCGCTGTTGTTGGCGCACTCGGGTTCGGGTATGCGACCGACAGGATGGGCCGAAAAAAGCTCTTTACCATAACTTTGGGCGTTTACCTGATTGCGACGCTATTGACAGCGTGCAGTTGGAACTATTCCAGCTATCTCATCTTCCGCATGATCACCGGCATGGGAATCGGCGGCGAGTACGCTGCAATCAATTCCGCGATTGATGAGTTGATACCAGCCAGAGTGCGCGGCAGAACCGACCTGATCATTATGGCGATCTACTGGGGTGGTGCGGCACTCGGGTCCGGCGCCACGATCCTACTGCTGAACGGCCGGGTGTTTGCGCCGACTGTAGGCTGGCGGTTTGCTTTTCTGATCGGAGCGCTTTTAGGTTCGGTCATCATCTTTGTGCGCCATTACATCCCAGAAAGTCCCCGCTGGCTGATGACTCACGGCAGGCATGAAGAAGCCGAACGGGTGGTCTCAGGGATCGAGGCAAAAATCATCGAGGAAACCGGCAAACCACTGCCTGAACCGGAGTATTGCCCGCTGCAGATCCACGTGCGCAGCCACACCCCATGGGGCGAGATATGGGATGCGATGTTTCGCCAGAATGCAAAGCGTTCGGTACTTGGACTTAGCTTGATGGTGGCCCAGGCATTCTTCTACAACGCAATCTTTTTTACCTATGCACTTCTTCTGATTCGGTTCTATGACATCCCTCCGGGGCGTGTCGGCCTGTACCTGCTGCCGTTCTCTTTGGGCAATATTCTGGGGCCAATCCTGCTGGGACACTTTTTCGACACCATAGGAAGAAAGCCCATGATCGTTCTGACATACTCCCTCTCAGGCATCCTGCTGACCATCGTCGGCTGGATGTTCGTACGCGGTATGTTGACTGCCACAACCCAATCCATCGCCTGGACGATCATTTTCTTCATTGCCTCGTGTGCAGCAAGCTCGGCTTACCTCACGGTGAGCGAAATCTTTCCGCTGGAGATTCGCGGAATGGCCATTTCCCTGTTTTACGCCGTTGGGACTACCATCGGCGGCGTGGCCGCGCCCCTGCTTTATGGCTATTTAATCGGAACCGGTTCGCGGCTGTCTGTTTTCTGGGGATATGTCTTTGCCGGAATGCTCATGGTAGGTGCTGCGATTGTTGAGGCATTTCTTGGCGTCAAGGCGGAGCGCCAATCGCTGGAAAGCATCAGCGCTCCGTTGACCTCAATGCAGACGTAATGCCGGCCTTTTAGCGCCGGTCATCGAAGCGGCCGAGGTCAGTTCTTGTATTTCGTCCAGAGGGCGGCGGCGGCAACGATTCCAATCGCGCCGAAGACCGGCAGCGCTGCCCCGTTGAACATGGAACTTCCGCGCCGGTTGAAACCGCTTGATCCATTGCGCTGATTTCCGAACGACTCCGCGACATCCGCGAGGGTGGCCAGTGCGCGCCGGGTGCCGCTGCCGGTGAGCCGCCGAAGGGAATGCCACAGCGGTGGCGGCACGGCTGACTCCTGAGCGCCCCGGCTCCCATGGCCCAGCGCCTGAACCACAGAGTCCAGCAGGGACGGGTCTACCTCACCAAGAAGCCGAACCAGCGCCAGCAGGTTGCGGATCGTACGAATACCTTCCGGCGTGTTTGCGAAGCCTGCGGCCGTGCTTACAATTGTTTCTCCCGCTCCGATGGCACCTCGTAAAGTATCGAGCACGCCATGGTCGTGCGCTTCCTGCAGTACCTCAAACGCGGCAAGCAGGGCTGCAGCGTGCTCCGCTGGCGCTGTCTGCAGCTTGCGGAACAACTCTTCACGCTCATCCCGTTGCACTTTAAAGCGAATCGGTTCTCCCACGATCTTCTCCCTTATTCAGTCACAACTTGGTATTCGCGATCTGCACCAGCTTGTCGTCAGCTCCAGTTCCGGGCATGTAGTAATCGGAACGTCGCCATTTCCGTTCCACCTCTACTCCCATCTGGGGGGTAGGGTGGCCAAACCTGAAGTTATTGCGCGGCAGAGGACTCTCGCCCTGCTCCGGCAGCGGAATCATCTGCACCGTTGCCTCTTTGTAGGCTGGCGTATGGGTTGCGCGATCAGTCAGCGGCCCGGTCAAGCGATTCACCGGTTCCGCTACGGAATTGAGGGGCAGATACAGTTGCTTGCCTCGTACCCGGTCTGTAACCAAAACCTGAACTTTCGTCTGCCCGAACTTGGACCGCAGGCGAACCCAGCGGCCTGTCTCGACGCCGCGTTCGGCGGCAAGCTCCGGCGAAATTTCTAAAAATTGATGCGGAGTCTCCTCCATGATCCCTGCAGAACGAAAGGTCATGTTTCCCGCTTCAAAGTGCTCCAGCAACCGGCCGTTGTTCAGATGCAGATCGAATTCTGGATCTTCCTCCTGACATGGCTCCTCCCATTTCAGCGGGAACAGCTTGGCTTTTCCGTCAGGAAATGGAAATTTTTCCGTGAACAGCAAGGGCTGGTCGGAGCCGTCTGCCGCAACCGGCCATTGGAGAGATTTATATCCCTCCAGCCGTTCGTAATTCACGCCAGCAAACAGGGGTGTCAGCGAAGCGCATTCCGCCATGATCTGCGACGGATGCTCGTACTTCCAGTCCGCGCCAAGAGCATTGGCAATCTCCTGGATAATTTTCCAGTCCGGCTTGCTTTCCCCCAGCGGCTCCAGCGCCTGATACAACCGTTGAATGCGACGTTCGGTATTGGTAAAGGTTCCATCCTTCTCCAGGCTTGGACTGGCGGGCAGAACTACGTCCGCGTACCGCGCCGTTTCGCTCATTACGATCTCCTGCACCACCAGAAATTCGATTCGCTTGAAGGCGTCCGAGACGCGATTCTCATTCGCATCGGATGTGATGGTATCCTCCCCTTTCAAGTAAAGAGCCTTCAATTTTCCGTCAAAGATTGCGTCGATCATGTCGTGATTGTCATGACCTTTGGTCGTGGGCAGCTTGACGCCCCAGCCCTTTTCAAACCGCTGAATGGTTTCCGGATCTTCCACCTTCTGGTACCCGGGATACACGTTCGGCATGGAACCGAAATCGCTGGCTCCCTGCACATTGTTATGACCGCGTAACGGATACGCCCCCGCCCCAGACCGCATATAGTTCCCGGTGATCAGCAGAAGATTCGAGATTGCGGTAGAGGTGTCGGAGCCACCGCAATGTTGAGTAACGCCCATAGCCCAAAGCACGCAAACCCCGTCCGCCCCGGCGATCTCATGAGCCACCTGTTCTAGAGTTGCAGCTGCGATCCCGGTCACCCGCTCCGCAAATTCCATCGTGAAAGGCGCCAGGCTCTGTCGATATTCCTCAAATCCGTTCACCCATCGTTCGACAAATTCGGGTTTGCCCAGATCGTTGTCCAAAATGTACTTCGTCACGGCGGAGAGCCACACCAGGTCAGTGCTGGGATTCGGGCGCATCCATAGGTCTGCGCGTTTTGCCATTTCATGCGCCCGCAGATCCGCCACGATCAGCCGCTGCCCGTGCAGTTTGTGCGAACTCTTGATGCGCGTGGCCAGCACGGGATGGCTCTCCGAAGTATTGCTGCCAATGATGAGCACCAACCCGGCGTGCTCGATGTCGGTAATGGAACCCGAATCCCCCCCATATCCCACCGTGCGATCAAGTCCCATGGTTGCCGGGGTCTGACAATATCGTGAACAGTTGTCAATGTTGTTGGTCCCGATGACAGCGCGGGCCAGCTTCTGCATCAGATAGCTCTCTTCATTTGTGCACTTCGATGAGGCGATCAGGCCGATGGAGTCCGGGCCGTGATCCCGCTTGATGGCTGAAATCCTATCTGCAATTAACTGCAGCGCCTCCGCCCAACTGGCAGGCCGAAACCGGTCTGCCTCGCGGATCATCGGTGTGGTCAGGCGGTCTTCAGAGTTGATGAAATCCCAGCCGAATTTCCCTTTAACGCAGGTCGAAATTCCATTCGCGGCACCTTCTCCGGGTTCAATCTTCAAAATGTGGCGATCTTTGGTCCACACGTCGAAGCTGCACCCAACACCGCAGTACGTGCAAACCGTCTTTGTTTTCTTCACCCGTTCCTTGCGCATACTGGCTTCAATTTCAGAAACCGCAAGAATGGGTACATAGCCAATTTCCGGCTCGATGCCCTTCACCACGTCGATCATGTGGTCCAGCGTCTTTTTGGGCAAGGAGGTGAAAAATCCTGCGCGCCCGATCATGGACTTTTCCATCAGCGCATTGCACGGGCATACCGTGACGCAATGTCCGCAGGAAACACAGCTCGAGCCCGCGATTGTCTCTCCTCCATCCCACAAAACACGCGGATGCTCCGATTCCCAGGCAATGGAAAGCGTTTCGTTCACCTGAACGTTCTGACAGGCCTCCACACATCGGCCGCATAGAATGCACTGGTTGGGATCGTATCGATAGAAAGGATTACTTGTGTCCACTGGATAGGGCTTTTCGAGATAAGGCCTCTGCTGATGTTTGACCTGCAGCAATGCGGTGGTGTTGTGGACCGTGCAGTTCTCGTTGTTGTTATCGCACACCGTGCAATAAAGCATGTGATTGCCGAGAATGCGATCGAAGGCTTCCCTCTGCGCGATATCGACTCGATTCGTCTCCGTCACCACGTTCATACCAGCGGCGACGGGAGTGCCGCATGCTCTGGTCAGCTGCCCGTTCACCTCCACCATGCAGGTATCGCAGGTCTGGATAGGACCAAGCTGTGGATGATAGCAAACCTGCGGAATGATCCTCCCGGTCCGATTCAGAACCTCCACAAGGGGCTCTCCAACGGTGGCGTCGTATTGGGCTCCATTGATCTGAATGGAACACTGGGCAACGGTGGAACGGTTTTTCATGAACGCCTCAACGCTTGGGTGGGATGTGTTTAGCGCCAAGAGTTTGGATGCCGCAGTTGCGTTACGAGAAGCTTGAGGGAAGAGTTTCCGAAAGGCAGCGACCGTTCTCTTTCGCTGTACCTTCACAATCGATTCTCCCATTCCGCTAGCATCACCAAAAGCAAAGAGGTGGCTCACGCCACCTCTTTGCCTCGAGTTGCCCTACAAATCAGTAGTTGATTCGCAACGCAAACTGCAACAGCCTTGGGTTATTGTATTGCGAGTTGACTACGCCGAAGTTCGAGGTCCCCTGAGTCAGGCCCGGATAGCCGAACTGCACCCGGTTGAACAGGTTGAAGACCTCAGCACGGAACTGCACCTGAACCCGGCCGTTCTTGTCTACCGGGAAGTTCTTGAACAGCGAGCTGTCCCAATCGGCAATGCCGGCCGCGCGAAGCTGCGGATCATTGCGTGGTTCATCGCCAAAGGTAAACGGAGCCGGTTGAGTAAAGCACGATGTATTGAACCAGTGGTTCAACCGCGAAACTGCTGATCCGTTCACTTGCTTCGGGCAGCCCGGAACAACGTTAGGGCGTGACCCGCCGCCGAACGAGTTGGTTAGGTTTTCGCTCGTGTTCAGCCCGAGTGGCAAGCCGCTCTGCAGAATGGTTTGTCCTTCCAGTCCCCACCCGCCGATCGCGTAATCCGTCAGGCGGCCCATATTGCCGCCGTACTTCAATCCACGACCCACAGGAATGTCATAGACATAGGCGATGACTAGGTTGTTCCGCACGTCGTCGCTGGAAAGCGATTTTTCCGCCTTGAGGTTGTTATTGTCCTGAATGCCGCCGTATGCACCGGCAATCGCAGGCTCCAGCCACGCGGTCAATGTGTCTGTGTTGCTGATCAGCTTGGCAAGCGTGTAGGCGGCATTGATGGAGGCTCCGCGACTGAAGCGCTTCGAGGCTGTAACTTGCAGAGAGTTGTAGGTTGAATCGCCCTCGCCAGCGCCTGCACTTGCAACTCCGTTGTACTGCGGGATGGGCCGGAGCAGTTGGCCGGCAGGAATGGTGGCCGCGCCGAGGCTGTAGTTTGGATTGACGATCCCGAAGAACGGGTTAGCGACGGGCGTGTTCAGTGCGTTGCCCAGTTTCAGATCGGCATCCGGCAATTGATCGCGCTGGAGTGAGTAGAACGGCAGGTGCGTACCTTTCGCCGCACCATAGGCGATATCAAGAACAAAGCTGTTGCCGATCTGTTGCTGCAGGGAAACGTTCCATTGCTGAGTGTACGCGTACGGGTTCTTCGGGAAAGCCTCCGTCACACCATTGCCGAGCAGGATCTTTTGGAAGCTGGGATTGCGACCCGGAGGCGCAATGATACCGCCGGGGAATGGGTCACTGAGACCATTGGGAACAGTTCCGTTGGCCAATCCTGGGCTACCCACATTCGCGGCCGAATCCGCGGCGGGCGTCAGCCCGTTGTTGATCGATGCGTTGAATGGCGTACCGAAAGAATTGATCGAGTCTCCATTCGGCGAAAGTGAGAATGCCACATCAGTCGGAAGCCAAAAAATTCCATATCCCATGCTCAACACCGTATTGGGCGTGAAGCCATAGGATAGGCCCGCCCGGGGTGAGAACTGATACGGATCATTATCGATGTTGTGGCGAGAACTGCGGGTAGGCGAAGCGACCAGTTCCACGGAGCCGGGATAGCGGTTGATACCGTGGGCGGCCAGCAACGGGTTGATGGCTCGGCTGTCCCAGTAGCTTAGGCGATTATGACGCTCGGTCCAGGGATATTCATCCTCCCAACGAGCTCCGACATGCAACGTCAGCTTCTGCGTGGCACGCCAGTCGTCGTTCGCATATAGACCTGGGTAGAGTTGTTCTGCAGCGACCGGGATCACTTCGAGTGCACTGCCGCTGTTCGGGTATCCCAGCAGGAAGGACGCGAGACCCTGTCCACCGCCGCCGCTTTGTCCGTTCGCCGCAGTGAACTGGTTGCTGAAGTTGAAATCGCCGGACGAGATGTTGGTCTGGGCATAGTTGAAGGTGGCACGCAAGAACTCGCCACCGAATTGCAGCGTGTGATTGCCGACGAACTTCGTCAGGTTACCCGCAACGCGATCGTCATCCGTCGCATTGGTGATGGTGCTATCGGCCCCTTGGCTGCTGAATGTGCCAGCGGTGTCGAAGTTTTGGATACTCATGACGGGGGGACCAGGAAACTGAACTTGTGAGTTAAGTGCAGCGGGCATTCCAATTTCGCTCAAGCTAAAGTTTTTGAGCAATGCCGATCGGTTATACACGAACCGCAAGTAACTGACGTTCATGTCCAGGATGGTGGAGCTATTGAACGTGTAGGTGTCGTCGAAGATAAAGTTATTTGTGGTGAAGATTTCTCCGCAACGATCCTGGCAAATGCCAGTACCTAAAGGATCGATCGGCAAGTTGTTGTTCGTCCAGTAGCTATAACGGGCGCTGATGTGCTGTTTGTCGGACACGTTCTGATCGATATGGACGACCGTCTCGTAGTTGTTGCCGCCGGTGCTGGCATTCGCGGTGAAGTTGTTGACCCCTGCGGGGCCGCCAACAGTATTCGGAGCCGGGTAAAACCTTTTGAGATACGCAACAGCCGTCGGATTCAGCCGGTTCTTTGGGATGATCTCGCCGGGGAACGCGGTGCGGTTATAGAGTGTTTGGCCGGGGGCGCAGGCCACACCGGGTGAGGCACCGCAGGTTGTCAGCGGATCGTAAATGGGAGTTGCCAGCGCGGAGAGGTTTCCACCAATTTCGGCAGCCGTCGGAACGGTTTCCACGAAGGTCTGTCCCTGTCGCAGGGCGAAGCCCTCCCAGTTGACGAAGAAGAACGTCTTGTTTCTGCCATCGTACAGATGCGGGATGAATACCGGACCGCCAACGTTGACCCCGTACTGGTTTTGCGTAAAGGCCGGCCGATGCAGGTGCGCTTGGTTGCCGAAGTAGGTGTTTGCATTTAACACCTTGTTCCGGAGAAATTCCCAGGCGCTGCCATGCAGTTGGTTCGTACCGGACTTGGTGCGGAACTGAATCGCGCCGCCAGCTAACCGGCCATATTGCGGGCCCAGGTTATTGACGTCCACCTTGAACTCCTGCAAGGAATCCTGCGTGGGGACCAAAGCGGTGTTGTTGTCGTATTCGGTATTCAGCGGTGCGCCGTCAAGGTAGGACACGCTCTGGTTGGCAAAACCGCCACCAATCTGCAGGTTGGCGAATCCGAACGGATTCTGTCCGGTCGGAGTCGAATTCACCTGACCCTGCTGGATAACGGATGGCGTGAGAGCTGCCAGGTTGAAGGGGTTACGGCCATTCAACGGAAGCTCTGTCGTCTCGCGCTGATCGACAACCAGGCCGAGAGAGGTCGTTTCCGAGCGGATCAGCGGCGTTCTAGCCGTGACGGTCACTTTCTGGCTTTGGCTGCCCACTTCAAGCACCAGGTTGATCTGCACCGAACCTTCAACCTGCAGATCGATCGGTTCGCGGGTAACAGTCTTGAAACCCTCTTTACTTACAGTGACACGATAGCTACCCGGTGGGACATTGACGAACTGGTAGAAGCCGGACCCATTGGTCACGGTCTGGAGCATCGCGCCAGTACCGATATTTGTGAGCGTCACCTGGGTGCCGGTGATGACGGCACCGGACTGTTCTGTCACGTTGCCAAGGATAGTGCCAGCGGTTGTCTGAGCAAGCGTGTACATGCTGCAAAACAGCAGCACTACGAGTACCGACGCCATGCCGACGTAGCGGAATATCTTCGTTGCGGAGCCAGAGCCGTATTTCGGCCCGGGAGGCTGAAGCAAACCCGCCTTCGCTGCAACGGCCAGGCGAGTCTTTGTTGTGGTATTGCTGTCGATCATGTTGCCCCCTGAGAAATCGTTTTGCTGCTCCGGACCGCTTCTCTGTTCGTTCGAATGGAGAAGCGGAGCAGCGAATCATGTGTTGGCACACCGCAAGTCTCGTTGCGTGTGTTTCAGTCGTGGCAAAGCGGATGGCACGGCCATCCTCCGGAAAATTCCGGCTCCCACTCAATGCAGGTTGTACCCGGCATCCAGTGTTAAAAGATTATGAATACAACTGTCAAGGAAAATCACGCAATCGCTTGCACAAAGCGGGATCAGGTTGATCACTCATCCAGGAACTCACTTATTTTCTGCGGTTTCGACGTTATCCGAAATGCCGAATTGTGTCGGGCTGGCTGCCAAAACGTGTGCGAAAATCGCGCGGTTTTCACCGGGGATCCTCGCCGTGAAAACAATTGAGATTGCCGCGCATCACCAGCAATGGTGCCAACGTGATCCTGGAGGGCGGACAAGCTCCTTCGTATAGAAACTCGTATAACAGGCGGAACGCAATGCGAGCCTGAGTCGCCGGCCGCTGATACATCGATCCCGCTACGGCGCCCGCCTGGATCTTTTCAATCAATTCGGGATACAGGTCGGTGGACAACACCGTGATCTTTCCAAAAAGATTCCTTTCTTCCAGAGCCCGCAGAACTGGCAATCCATTCCCTGTACTGATGTACACGGCGTCAATGTCTGGATGGGAATCGATCAGGCGGAGGGTTTTTTCGTATGCTTCACATTCGGAATCGTGATTTTCGATGGGAGGGAATAGCTCCATGGCAGGAAATTGCGCGCGTAGGGTCCGCTCGAAAGCGGTGCATTTCCCATGGTGGTCGGAGACGGTCAGATCCCCGCTCGTGACCGCAACATGCCCATGTCCCATTAGAAAGCGGCCCATCAGCTCCGCCGCCAAGGCTCCGCTGGCGCTCGCGTCCACGGACACGCTGACGAGCTTGCGTGCCGCTGTCACGTCCGAAATGAGACAGACCACCGGGATCTTCATCTGGGAGGCGCGCCGGATGCAGCTCTTCAGGCCTCGGGACCCCCCTGGAACCACAATCAGGCCATCCACCTTGGCATCCAGTGCCGCCTCGAATGCTTCCTCCTCCCCGACGCCCACTCGCGGAAACATCCTGTGCTGGACGTCGACGCCGGTCATTTGGAAAGGAGCGGATTCCTGGTCGATGCCTTTTCTGACCTGATCATAGAAAAAGGTCGGGTCTCTGGGAGTATTTACCCCAATGACCAAACGCCGCCGTGAGGAAAGGAACCTTGCTGCCAGATTTGGCCGGTAGCCCAGGCTGTTGGCCATCTGCAGGACACGCGCCTTCGTAATAGGGTTCAGGGCGGGATGGTCCTGGAGTGCCCTGCTTACGGTTCCTGTCGAAACTCCGAGACGTTCGGCCACGTCCCGCAGCGTAACTCTTTTGTCCACCAGCACTTCTCCTCGGATTTGCCGCTTTGCATTCTTCCATACGGTCCGTTTGCAAAGGTATGGGCTCCCTCCGCAAACGCGGTGCAAGCGTTTGCGAAAACTCCTGGCTATCTTACCCACATAGGTGGCAAAACGGTGAAGATTATTTTGGCGTCGCTACCGTCGCACAAATCCCTGGAATGAATCTGTTGCTCAGTGACATCGTTCCACCACTGCTATAGAGTGTCTCTTTGGAGCGAAATGCCTCGACTGGCTAGATGATGCAAGCGATTTCAACTCAAACCCGGAGAGCTGTGTCGGTAGATCTTGGGGGCTCTCATGCAACTGTCGCCGTAGTTGAAGACCGTCGCATACTCGCCTCCAGAGCCTTCTCCATCGACAGCACCGGCGGGCTGGCTCCATGGTTGCCGGTTTTTAAGCGAACTACCTTCGAATTGCTGGCGCAGGCGGGTGTTCTGGTCAGTGACTGTTGCGGGTACGTCCTCAGCTTCTGTGGGATGGTCGACAGCAAAACCGGCCGGGTGGTTTCAACCAATGGAAAATACGAAGACGCTCCCGGAATTGACCTGCCCGCGTGGTGCATGGCCGAGTTTGGTCTCCGGTTTGCGATGGACAACGATGCACGTGTCGCCTTGCTTGGAGAGTGGTACGCCGGTGCCGCGCAAGGCGCCATGGATGTCGTGATGATCACGCTTGGCACCGGAATCGGGGGTGCCGTTCTGGCCGGAGGCAAGCCGTATCGCACGCGTCAAGTGCAGGGCGGCTGCATCGGTGGCCACTTGCCCGCCCTCTTCAGCGGCAGAAAATGCTCTTGCCCCGCTTACGGCTGCGTGGAAGCCGAGGCATCCGAATGGGCGCTTCCCAATATCGCGCGGGAATGGCCTGATTTTGCATCCAGCCGACTTGCCAATCTAGAAAAATTAACATTCCGCTCGCTCTTTGAGCTTGCTTTGGAGGGTGACCCGATCGCCCTTGAAATCCGGAATCGCTGCCTGCACGTCTGGGCCTGCGGAACGGTCGGCCTGATCCATGCCTACGGGCCGGAGCGAGTCATTTTTGGGGGAGGAGTGATGAAGAGCGGCGACGTCATCCTGCCTTATATCCGGGATTATGTGAGCAAATATTCTTGGGCTCCGAGTGGCAACGTTTCCATTCTGCCCGCTGCGCTGGGGAATGACGCGGCTCTACTCGGTGCCATCCCGCTGCTGAGCGAGCTGGATTCAGCGTTGTAGTACCTGTTATTTCCCTGACATGGCAACTGCCCGCAGAATTGCATTCCCCCCTGCCGCCAAATGAACGGTAGCGACCGTTTTGCCGTCCGTCTGCACCACCTCGACCTTTTCCGGATTCAGCGCATTGCTCACCGCGTATGCACCCAGGAAGCTGACCTTAGCCGTCTCCGCATCACCCCAATTAGTCAAGATGGCAGCCGCGTCGCCGTCCGGAAGAATAAGGCCGCGCAGCAGCACTTTCCGGGAGCCTTCCTCCACGAAAATCCTTTGCGTTGCGGATGCTTCACTTGCGGCCTGTACGATCCATTGCTGAACTACAGGGTTCAGTCTGCGTGCATAGGCCAGCGAGACAGCGGACTCAAAGTAATACACCTGTCCTTTACCGAACCGATGCCTCACTTCAAAAGGCTTGCCGCTCCGCGTCCGCAAAACCACGTCCGCACCTTTTAGGTCCATCGGAAGCTTCCATAATTCACCTCCTTGCTCATTTTGGCTGGTTACGGAGTAAGGGTTCTGCGGCTGGACGGGGAAAATATCCGACGCATGGACCCCGAACAAATCGGTCATGTCCCCGGGAATCGTGGGTCGAATTTCTCCGGTTCCGTTCTTCCATCCGGTCAGGCCGTCGGCCCAGAGCGTGCCGCCGTTGCGGACGTAAGCTTTGAGTGCTGTGATGGCGTGATCGTCCAATGCGTAGGAATAAGGAATATAAAGAACCGGGAACTTCTGCAGAGCACCGCTTCTCAATTGATCGAGATCCACAAACTGGGTAGCCACGTGCGCTCGATGGAGCGCCAGATAGCAGCCCCGCAGGGACTCGGTCACTTCGTCCTCCCGATGCTGCGATCGGCCATCGAGGTGGATCATGATCTGAGCCTCACGATTGTAAAGAATGGCGACTTTGGCCGGCTGCGGACGCGCCTTGGCCAGCCAGGGATTGTGCTGCAGTGTCTCAGCGATTGCCTTGACAGCCGGAACCCGGTTCGAAGGTGTGCCATTCAGACTGACCAGACCCCATTCGCCAGCCTCCGTCCCGCCTACCCGGGGATCCCATAACCAGAAAATAACGGCGCGGCTGCCCGCGCCATAGGAGTCCCACATCCAGCGCCTTAGATCACCCGGAGTCGTATACAACGGGAATTTCCCGGTGAAAATCGTAGGCCCGCTCTGCAGCTCAGTCACCCAAAAGGGCTTAGCAGGCGGTGCCCCGCTGGCGTCCGCGATAAGATCCAACCGGTACGCGTACAGCTCTCCGTAATCGCTTTCTGGCGTGGCTGGCGGAAATACCCAGGCGGCATGCATCGATACGCCAAGAATGTCGGGAACGCGTTTTTCCTTCCAGACATCCTGCCCCACCGCATCTCCGGTGGGCTCCGTCACGTTGAAATGTGTGGGGTGATTGGGATCGATGGCCTCCACCTGCTGCCGAACCCAGATCAATTGATCGATCAGGTTATCGACATTAAAGTTTTTCCAGTCGATCAGTGCGTGGTAATCCGTCCAATAGGATTTCAGTTGCTCATCCTTGATCTTCGCCTGAGAGAAATGGTTGAGGGGCCGGAACCAGCTTCGGTTCAGCGCATCGATCGTTCCATACCTGGCCTTCAGCCAATCCCCAAAGGCCAGAAACGTGCTCGGCTCCGTATCGTACTTGGTCGGTTCATTCATCAGTAGCCAGACACCCTGGGCAGGATGTTTTTTGTACCTGCCTACAACATGCTGCAGGTAGACCGCGGCTGCTGCACGATTCGCCGGCTCGTTCAGGTTCACGCGATTGTGATAGAAGGGCGTCTTCTGCATCCAGCCGGGAGGGTCCTCCGGGCACAATGTCGCTGCGATCTGAATGCCGTTTCGGGCTGCGGCATCGTAAATCCAGTCATAGGCTTTGAAATTCCAGACCCCCTGCTTCCGTTCCACGTCGTCCCAGATCACAAAGATCCGCACCAGCGTCAGCCCGGTGGCGTGCATTAACGCAAACTGCTTGTCGACGGAAGCCTTGGTGTCGGTCCGGTTGAGAAAGAACTCTGTTCCCACTCGAAGCTGAGCATCGAGATCTGCCAGTTTTGCCGGCGCTGCAGCGCCTGCTGAACGGGAATCCTGAGAAAACGCTGCTGTACTGATCAGAATCAGGAATACAAGCTCCCAGATTCTGATGTGGTGTTTGGAGGCGGATGGGATTGCCATGAGGCTGAAATCCTTTCGAGCGCTGCTGCCCCTGGGCCGATTTGCCTAAGCTCATCGGGTGCCCCGCAGAGCACTGCTTCGACTCAGTATTGCATTGCCCGTGAGCAGTCTGGTTCACCCTTTGCGTCCGCGTCCAACTGGTATAACTGGAGCTATTACTGGTGGACGGGGCCTTGCTGCCCTGCACGCCTGAGGAGTCGCTTGAGATGTTCAGGTTTTGGCTGGCTGCCGCGGTCGCCGCGTCGATTGCGGTAGGAATCTTTAGGGTCAAAACTCCCGCCGGCATTGATTTTCTTCACCAGAATTCCCCAACACCGAAGAAATATCTGATTGAGACGATGGGCGGCGGAGTCGCCCTCCTGGACTACAACAACGACGGACTGCTCGACGTTTTTCTCGTCAACAGCGGCCAACTGAGTCCGTCCATGCACGCGCCGTATAACTTCCAGCGCAGTCTCCCGAAGTACTGGAACCGGCTCTATCGGCAGAATCGAGATGGTTCCTTTACCGACGTTACCAAAGCTGCCGGACTTGCGAATGCAGGCGATGGCAATTATGGAATGGGTGTAGCCATTGGCGATTATGACAACGATGGCTTCCCGGATATCTATGTCACCAACTACGGAAAAAACACGCTCTACCACAACAACGGAGACGGCACCTTTACCGACGTGACTGCAAAGGCTGGAGTCACTGCCGGCGGATGGTCTGCTTCCGCGGGCTTCTTCGACTACGATAACGACGGTCATCTTGATCTGCTTGTAACGCGCTATATGGAATGGGACCCGGCGCATAATAAGGCGTGCGGCGGCTCCTGGGTTACCTATTGTCCACCAGGAGCTTTCCCGGCAACCACAAACATCCTCTACCACAACAATGGCGATGGCACGTTTACAGATGTAAGTAACAGCTCCGGGATTGCCGCAAAAAAGGGCCGATCCTTAGGAGTCGCCTTTGCCGATTACGACGGGGATGGTTACCCCGATATTTTTGTCGCGAACGATGGGATGGAGGAGTTTCTCTTTCATAACAATCGCAACGGAACTTTCACAGAGCGTGCGGAAGAGGCCGGAGTTGCGCTGAGCGATGATGGCAATCCCTATGCGGGGATGGGCGTGGATTTCCGCGATTATGACAATGACGGCAAACCAGATCTGATTGTGACCAACCTCGCCAAGCAGATCTACGCGATTTATCACAACGATGGCAATGGATTATTCAGCTATCGCAGTCTGCAAACGGGCCTGGCAAAACTTTCTGCGGCCAGCTCAGGCTGGGGGGTTGGATTTGTAGACTTCAACAATGATGGATGGAAAGATATTTTTGTCGCGCAGAGTCATGTCATGGACAACGTGGAAAGGATTAATCCTTCCATGCACTACAAGGAACCTCCCATGCTGGCGCTCAATTCCAAAGGGGTTTTCCATCGCGCCGACGTTGGCACGTCTCTCCCGGTCGCTGGGCGGGGAGCAGCTTTCGGCGATCTACGGAACACTGGCAGGATGGATGTTGTGATGGGTGTTCTGGGAGCGCATCCAGAAGTTTTCATGAATCATGACAGCAGCAACCATTGGCTCACGTTAACTCTGGTGGGCACTAAAAGCAATCGTGATGGAATTGGAAGCCGCGTCGTCGTCAATGGCCAGACGCAGAACGTCACCACCGCGGGAAGTTACCTTTCCGCCAGCGATAAGAGGGTGCATTTCGGCCTGGGGGCAGATACGACCGCATCGGTCGAAATATTCTGGCCTTCCGGAATTCATCAAGAGCTGAAGAATGTGAAGGTCGACCAGTTTCTAACAGTCAAGGAGGCGCAATGATGATACCGCACCTACTCCTGTTTATGGCTATGACAGCACAAACCCGGGCCGGATCTGCGGAAGCTGTCCAGCACGTGCAAACAGGAATTGCAGCAGAGCAGCAGGGGCGACACGACGACGCTATCCAGCAGTTTCAGACAGCTACCCGGCTGGATCCTCAGTTTGCTGCCGCGTATGTGAACCTGGGGACCGTCTATATGGAACAGGGTAGCTATGCGAAAGCCATTCCGCCGCTCAGACGCGCCATTCAACTGAATGAAAATATCGAAGGTGCGCGGGGCATGCTTGGCGTCGCGTTGCTGACGCAGGGATACTCTGCGGAAGCCATTCCATACCTCAAAGCTGCAGGCCTGCAAGGCCCACTGGGGATCGCGCAACTGGAAACCGGGGATCTGGAAAACTCAATCATCAGTCTGGGGGCAGCATTGAAAGAGCATCCGAACGATCCGCAACTGCTCTTTTCTCTGTCCCGCGCAGCTGGCCTGTTATCGAAGCAGGCCGGCGATGCCCTATTGGCGACCCATCCCAATTCCGCTCCGGCTCATGAGGCGCTCGCCGAGAATTATTGGGGACTGCAGCGCGCTGCAAATGCGGAAAAAGAGTACCAGACTGCTTTGCAATTGCAGCCACAACTTCCTGGAGCTCACCTTGCCCTGGGAAAAATTTACGCCAGTACCCAGCAATGGACGCAGGCAGAACAGCAGTTTCAGGCCGAAGCTACCCTGCGGCCTGGAGACGCGGAATCAGCCTATCGTCTGGGCGATGCGCTGCTGACCAATGGAAAAATTCGTCAGGCGCAGGCGGAACTGACGCGCGCCGACAAACTGCAGCCGGATATGCCCGAGATTCTCTATGACTTGGGAAAAGCGGAGTCTCTGAACGGAGACGTGGGGGGAGCGGAGGCGTCCTGGAAACACCTGCTGCGCATTGAGCCGAACTCTGACCTGTCGGCCAAAGCACATTTCGGCCTTGCCGGAATCTACCGGAAACAAGGTAAGCCTGCCCAAGCTGCCCGGGAGATGAAGGCCTTCGAGAGCATGAAAGGCAACAAAAACCCGTAGCAGCTTTGCCGGACCGTCGCACTCCGATGCGCGAAACTGCCTGACCCGCGTGGCACCTTCTATTGCGGCGTAGCGGCCGCCTCGCGATTGGCCTTGTCCTGTGCCTTTGCTGCTTTCTTTGCCTTCTTGCTCTTGGCAGCTTTGTGCTCAGCCTTGTCAGCCTTTGCCTGTGCTTTGTCGGCCTTGTGGGCCTGCTTAAGCTGCTGCTGTGTCTGCTTGTTTTCCTGGACATTGGTCTGCGCGACGACCGGTCCGCTCAGAATTCCGGAGAGCAACAACGCTGCACACATTCCATGGAGTTTCATGCGCGATCCCTCTTCGCGCTTCATCATAGTCCCAATTCTCCCGTCTTTCCTGTTCTTCTGACACATACCTCACTTCTGAATGAAAAACTCTGCCATGGAAGGCGCGGTTGAAGCAGCGCCTGGAGGATTCGTCAACTGGAGGGATTCCACCACGGTTCGCAGCATGCTCGGGTGCTGATACACCGTAGAGGATGTCTGGGTAAAGCCGGGCTTTACATTGGGTCCCCACAAAACGGGAGAGACATGACCTCCTCCGTAGGAGGTATCGCTGACTGCCGCTTCATCAAAATCTACAATCAGCAATCCGTCACCTCCTGGTTGAAATGCAGGATCGCTGGAGAGTGGGATCACCACATTCGACTGCAGCCATGCGTCGGCCTGCTCGGGTGTTCCATTGTGGGCATCGTCGTCGACGTCTGGAACAATAAAGGAAAATTCAGGTAAGTTTCCGCTGGCCAGGTCGGTCTCGAACTGCGTAAATGGCCATATCGTCTGGTTGGCAACTTGGGCGTTGTCGGCCACATCCGAAAGCATGGCAAACGGATTGTGGCGAATGACATACAGGCCCGTGTTGCCGCCCAGATATCCCTGAGTAATCCCTTCCGCATAGACCCGGAAGGAAACACCGGCGCTTAACATTCGCCGGGCCAGGTTGTCTACGTTCCAGATGGTCGTGGAGTTGTCGTCGTTGGTCAAAATCTGTCCGGTCGTCAACATGAAATAGTTGCCAATGGACGGATGCGTGCTGGCGTAATAATTGGTGGGCAGCGCCCCACTTGCAATCAGGTTGTTCAGATTAGGCCAGACACTGGTTTGGCCAACTACCGTTGAATAGCTCTGGTTTTCCTCCATAACCATCACGACGTGCTTGCTCTGCGGTACCTGGGGCAGCACCATGATCGTAGCCGTCCCGCTCACGCTGGTGTTCTGCGTGCTGGTTGCAGTAATCGTCACGGACACCTGCGCGGAGGGCGCAGTAAAAGCTCCGCTTAAGCTGATCGTTCCCGCGCTCGCCGACCAGCTAACCGCGGAACTATAGGTTCCGCTCCCCTGGACGGCCGCATGGCATTGCGATGTTGCACCTGGAGCAACAATGGAAGGGCTGCAAGTTACGGAAACTGAGGTAACGCTCGATGCAGGCTGTACCACGATCTTTGCTGTCCCAGCCTTACTTGGGTCTTGCGCGCTGGTTGCGGTCACCGTCACTGTGCCGGGCGCGGCAGGTGCGGTGAAGGTTCCGTTCGGGGCGATTGTGCCCGCGCTTGTCGACCAATTCACTGCAGAACTGTAACTTCCGCTTCCCTGGACAACCGCACTGCACTGCGAAGTCCTGCCTGGAGCAACGGTCGAAGGATTGCACGCTACCGAGACGGACGCAATCGTTGACGCAGACTGTACCACAATGGTTGTCACGGCTGAGTCCGCCGGATCTTGGACGCTGGTTGCGGTCACCGTCGCAGAGCCGGCCGAAGCTGACGCAGTGAACAGTCCGTTTGAGTTGATGGTCCCATGATTGACGGACCACGCGACGGCGGAACTATAGTTTCCGGAGCCCTGGACAGTTGCGCTGCATTGCGACTTTGCCCCGGGAGAGACCGTAGCCGGTTTGCACGTTGCTGTCAGAGAGAAAATACTGGCACTGACTGTCGAGAACCGGTTGCCGCCAGTTCCGCTTCCACAGGCTGTGAGTGCAAGCACCGCTGCGGAAATCGCGGATCGCAGCAGAACCCGCCGCTGCGTGGCGCTTTCTGGCAGCCTCGGCTGCAAGTTGCTCATTAGGGAGACCTCATCCAGAGCAGTGCTGTCATTCTTCCATAGGAGGTCGGGGAAAACAGCAGAAAAATTACAGTGGGACAACACCCCGCCCCCACGCGTTTGAGGACCGCGCAAAATCCACATGACGTGGACAAGGTGCGATGGCAATCCCGGGTGCGACCTCTCAGTTCCTGAGCATTTTCCCGGTTGACTGAACGGCAACATCAAATGCGCTTCGTAACCGGTAAAGCGCGTCCCTGGTGGCGGAACGTGCCCCATCCGTCAGCTATGTCGCGGCTGTCCCTGAAGCGCGCGCCGGGAAAATTGAGCCGGCTTCCTTGGACGGCGCTAGCCTCAATACCCCACTCGATGCAGGTATGCCACCACGCCAGCGGCAATCAGACAATACACTCCGAACCAATGCCAGCGGCCGGTCTCCAGCCATCGGCTCAGCCACTTGAGGGCGAGCAGACCAGCCAAAAACGCGAACAGCGCGCCCAGCAGGCTCGGCATCATCGCGGCCGCCACTCCGCTCCCGCCGGAGAGGTGTTCGGCTTTCACCAGCCGCATTACCTCCCGCGCGATCGCCGGGGGCGTCAGGACAACAGCCAGCGCAAAGCTGAACACTTCCGCTTTGTTTCGCGTGACACCCAGCAACATGCCCGTCGAAATGGTTGCGCCGGAGCGGGAGAATCCCCGAAACGGCAGACACAATCCCTGCACGGCCCCGATCCAGCCGGCCTGCGCGGTGTTCATTCCAGTTCCCGCGTCCCGTGGGGTGTCGCGATGCGCGTTCCTTCTCTTCAAACCCGCGATAAGGATCAAAATTCCAACCATCGCGAGTGCGGGCGCGATCAGGTCAAGCCGTCCGAACAGTTGCTCGATTTCCGCGTGCTTCGCCCGTGGAAACGCCAGCTTCTCAATGGCTTCGATCAGTCCACCGCCGATCAGGCCGGTAAAAAACGTAGCGACAATAATCTGCAGAGCAATTGTCCGGAACGTTTCCCGGTCATGGAAGTAGGCGCGCCGCCATTGCGTCCAGAAGTAGGCGATTACGGCAAACATTGTGCCGGTGTGCAGCATGACCAGCAGCAACGTCATCTGCGGGGCCGTCGGGTCCATGCCCATCAGCTTTTCCGCCACCACCACATGCGCGGAACTTGAGACAGGAAGCAATTCCGCCATGCCCTGAATAATTGCCAAGAGAATTACATGCAAAATCGACATAGGAGAATCCAGGGTGCTTCCTTGAATCAGGTATCAGTTTTTATAGCGATTATCGTTCTACGCTTTGGGCCTCTGGCGTGTCGTGCATTGCTTCAGCACGGTTCCCGGAACCGATGCGGTTTCGATAACTCGCGGCGACAAAATCGCGGAACAGAGGATGCGGCTCCAATGGCTTGGACTTGAATTCCGGATGGAACTGGCAGCCCAGAAAAAACGGGTGCTCCGGAATCTCCACAATTTCGACATAGGTCCCGTCGGGAGTGGTTCCGGTGATGCGCAAGCCGGCGCCCGTCAACACTGCTTCATATTCACGATTGAATTCATAGCGATGACGATGTCGTTCGCTGATTTCGGTTTTGCTGTACACGCGCGCCGCACGAGAGTTCTTCTCCAGCATGCATGGCCACGCGCCCAGACGCATCGTGCCGCCCATTTCCTCTACGCCCGTCAGCTCACGCAATTTGTAGATAATGCGATGCGGGGTCGCAGGATCGAACTCACTTGAATTGGCTCCCTCCAGCCCACATACGTTGCGGGCATATTCGATGCAGGCCGTCTGCATCCCCAGACAGATGCCAAAATATGGAACCTCATTTTCACGCGCATAGCGGATCGCGTTCAGCATGCCCTCAATGCCGCGCTTGCCAAAGCCGCCCGGCACCAGAATTCCGTCGAAGCCCTCAAGCTGGCTTTCATAGCTGCGGTCCTTCGTTTCCAGCCCCTCCGCCTCAATCCAGGTCACATTCAACTTCAGGTTATGGGCCAACGCGCCGTGCACCAGAGCTTCCTTCAGCGACTTGTAGCTGTCCTCATACTCCACATACTTCCCAACGATTCCAATCGAGACTTCGTCCTTCGGGTTGTAGCAGCGGTCCACCAGTTCCCGCCATCGTTCCAGCTTCGGCTCTTCTGCCTGCAGGTGCAGATATCTCAGCACCAGTTCATCCACCTTTTCCTGCGCGAAAACCACAGGCACTTCATAGATGGAGGAAACGTCTTTCGCCGTCACGACTGCCTGCTCCTGCACGTTGCAGAACAGTGCGATTTTGGACTTCATTTCGCGGGATAGAAAACGGTCTGTCCGGCAGAGCAGAACGTCGGGCTGGATTCCAATCGAAAGCAGCTCCTTTACCGAGTGTTGCGTGGGCTTGGTTTTCAACTCTTGCGCTGCGGCAATCCACGGCACCAGCGTAACGTGGATGAAAATGGTGTTCTCGCGGCCGAGCTCCTGGCGCATCTGGCGGATCGCTTCCAGAAATGGCAGGGATTCGATGTCGCCGACGGTGCCGCCGATTTCCACCAGCGTGACATCGGTATCGGCGGCGACTTTGCGCATCGCGTTCTTGATCTCGTTGGTCACATGCGGAATTACCTGGACCGTTTTGCCCAGGTAGTCGCCGCGCCGTTCCTTGGTGATGATCTGTTCATAGATTCGGCCCGTAGTCAGGTTATTATCGCGGGACAACCGGGCGTGGGTGAACCGCTCATAGTGGCCCAGGTCGAGGTCCGTCTCCGCACCGTCATCGGTCACGAACACTTCACCATGCTGAAACGGAGACATGGTTCCGGGATCGACGTTGAGGTACGGGTCGAACTTCATCAGGTTGACGCGCAACCCTCGGCTCTCCAGCAGACAACCGATCGAGGCCGCAGCCAGTCCTTTCCCCAGGCTGGACACGACTCCGCCGGTAACAAACACATATTTTGCCGACATGGATGCGGCTCCTTGGGTTGATTGGCACGCTGGGTCGTACAGGGTGGGCACGATCTATTTTCGCAGAAGCAGCGACTGAAGCAAAACTATTTTCCCAGGCATGCCGCGGACTGTGCCCGTGAGCGGTTCGGCAATCCATCGCCACAAGGCGCGAGGGAAATGGTTAGGTCCCTCAAACCGTAAGTCACACGCGAAGGACCTTGCGGCAAATTTGACGGACGCAAGATCCTTCGCTGCGTTTTTAAGAACACCGCTTACTGACCTGAAGGTACGGCACCAAAATCTGTTTCAATCTTCCGATTTGAGACGCCGACCCATGCTGCAGAGAGTGCGATCTAGGGATGCGTGCTGCCGATCTTCGTCCCGATCACATCTCCGGAAACGATAATCTCCACGCGCCGGTTCTGTTGCCTTCCGGCAGCGGTGCTGTTATCAGCCACCGGCGAAGCTTCGCCGAATCCCTTGGACGTGATCGAGTTCGCGTTGAGGCCTTGGGAAACCAGATAATTGCGTACAGCTTCAGCCCGCTTGTCAGAAAGCGTTTGATTGAACTCCGGACTTCCCGTGCTGTCCGTGTATCCCTCGATGGCCAATTGCAACGTGGGATAATTCAGCACGATTCCAGAGAGTTTCGCGAGCGATTCCCGGGCGGTCGTCCGAAGATCGGATTTGCCCGTGTCGAACAGCACATCCCCAAGATTCACTTGAAGCCCGCGTGGCGTATCGACTGTCGGGAGCACCTGGTTGAACTGCTGGAGAAGATGTGCGCGCAATTGCTGCTTTTCGGCTTCCGATCTGGCCGCTGCCTGTTGCGCGCTCTGCGCCTGCGCCTCGGCCTGCTGTTTCGCTGTCTGTGCCGCGGCTGCCTGCTGCTCCGCCAGCGCCTGTTGCTGCTGAGCCAGCGCGCGCTTTTCTGCGTTCAGCTTCGCCTCTTCCTGAGCCTGCGCCGCTTGCTGCTGGGCCTGCTGCGTTTGCATTTGAGCCTGCTGTGTCTGCTGCTGCTGGGCCTGTTGCTGTTGGGCGATCTTTTCCTCCTGCAAGTGCTTCACGGCAATGGCGCGCGCGTCTTCCGCTGACTGCACAGCTTGCCGCGACACCGTGTGGACTGCTTTCTTCTGCTTGCGGTGCTGGTAGTCCTCTGCCTGGCTCAGGGCAGCTTCCGCTTTTGCCAGTGCGGTCGGCGCATATTGGGCAGCTTGCTCGTATTTCGCAATCCTCACGGCATTACGCGCTTGATATAGGTCCAGCGGCACTTTCGGATCCATGGAGAAGGGTGGCAGGTGCGCGGCAGAGTAATTTCCGCGTTGCAGCAGCGCCATGTTGGCATTCACTTCTGCAACTGTTCCCTTCGTATTCTGGCGCACAGAGTTGGCCAGGACAACTTTTTCGCTGGGAAAGCTCACCGCGAAGTAAGGCTCGGCTGTCACCATCAACCCGAAGGTCTGGAGTTTGGTCGTGACGTCCATCTGGCTTTTACCGTCTTTTACATCGAGCTGACCGAGGTTCGTCGCGCGGCCTTCCGGCGTGATCGCCCAAAGAACATACACCAGATACTCCGGACCAAACGTTTGCGGCGAGACGAGACCTTTGAAGTTCGCCTGAATGCGCAGGCTGGTTCCCTGCGCTCCAATCTTGGCATCGCCGTCGGCCCGGGGAAGCAGGGGCGTTCCGACAAAGTTGACTTTGGTCGATCCCGTCGAGTGATAATTCACCGTCGGAAGGTTTTGCGAAACATGAATATTGATCAGCGAATTCGGATTGTTTCCCGATTGCTGGCC
>DASSZI010000076.1:0-5615 GCA_035713565.1 Acidobacteriaceae bacterium
GATCTGCGTTGGTGCTGCCGATGAGCGCCCCCATTTCCGCCATGGAGATGTTGACATCATGCTGGCCATCCATGCCCTTGGTGGCAGGAGTGAACAGCGGTTCCGGCAATCGTTCCGATTCTGCCAGGCCGGGCAGCAGCGTTACGCCGCAAACTCTTCCCGTTGCCTTATAGTCTTTCCACGCAGATCCCGAAAGATACCCACGGACAACGCACTCCACCGGGAACATCTCCGCTCTTTTCACCAGCATGGATCGATGGCGGAGGATCTCGCGGTACGTCTGAAGCGAAGCGGGGTACATGTTGATATCCGCAGTGATCAGATGGTTAGGCACAACATCGGAAAGCAGCTTGAACCAGAACAGCGAGATCTCCGTGAGAATTTTTCCTTTTCCCGGAATTCCGCTGGCAAGCACATGATCAAACGCCGAAATCCGATCGGTGGCTACGATGAGAAGGTCGTCTCCTACAGAATAGATGTCCCGCACCTTGCCGCGAGCATGCATGTTTAGGGCAGGGAATTCGGTTTGCAGTAGAGCTTCAGGCATTTGAGGCGCCTTTCCATGCAATCATGATCCACATTCAGGTTCAGAAATTTGAGATGCCCTGCTCGGAAGTCCTGTTGTACGGTGGCTTTACGCAGAGGCGCGCTGGTGCGTTCTGTCCTGCCTGCGGTCATGCCCCAGCCGCACTGAGACGATCTTCGAGACTCCTGGCTCTTGCATGGTGACGCCGAAAATCGCGTCCGCCGTTTGCATCATCCGCTTGCTGTGAGTGATTACGATAAAGTGGGTATGCCCGCTCATTTTTTGCAGCATATTCGCGAGCCGACCCACATTGGATTCGTCGAGTGCTGCGTCGACTTCATCGAGCACACAGAACGGGCTGGGCTGAAACTGGAAAATCGCCATCAGGAGCGAGAGCGCAGTCAACGCCTTTTCGCCGCCGGAAAGCAGCAGTACATTTTGCAGTTTCTTACCCGGTGGCGAAGCAATAATATCGATGCCGCTTTCGTCGGAGTTTTCCTGATCCGTGAGCTTCATGAATGCCTGGCCGCCGCCGAACAGGTGAGTGAACGTCGCGGAGAAGTTTTCATTGATCGCCGCGAAAGCCTCTTCAAACTTGCTGCGCAACACTCCCTCGATTTCCCGGATACTGATCTGCGTGTTCCCGATTGAGTCGATCAGGTCCTTCCGCTGCGTCTCCAGAAAACCATGCCGTTCCGACGCCTCTTTGAATTCTTCCAGAGCCATCATGTTCACCGGCCCCATTGCTTCCAGCTTTTGCTTCAGGCCGCGGCATTCTTCCTCTTCCGGCGGCAGTGAGTCCGGCTCCATACGGCGGATGGAATCGTTGCTCCTCAATCCATCGGCACTCACTGAAAGCTCCTGCAGACACGTCTGTTCCAGATGCGCCAGATCTGACGAGAGTCGCGCAGCACGGGCTGCCTCCTCACCGCGCCTTTCCCTCACTGCTTCCAGCTCGGCTCGCTGTTCCCGAAGTTGCTGCTCGACATGCAACACCTGCTCGCGTAGGGCCGTGGTCTGTGCCGCCAGCCCTTCGGCCTCTTCGCGGGCTGTTTGGCGCGCGGCTTCCAACTCCTGACTGCGAAGCTGCAATCGTTCCTGTTCCACAACACGTTGCGCCTGCTCGGCTTCTCCCGCAGCGAGCTGCTGCTCCAGTTGATGCACCCTCTGCTGCAATCCTTGAAGCATTCTGTCCAGCCGCTCGGCGGAGTTCGCTGCTCCGCGGCGCCGCTCCTCCAGACCCGCCAGCTCGATCGAGGCCTGTGCCACTTCCTGCTGCGCCGTGTCACGCGCGGAGCGCAGCGTCTCAAGCGACCCCTCCGCTTCCGTCAACTCGAGTTCGAAGCGGACCCGCTGCTGCTCATGTTGCAGAATTTGTTCATGCAGCCGTGCCACCCAACCGGTCTTTTCCGCGTGCGCCTGCTTGTTGCGCTCTGCCTGCAGTGTCCAGTCCGCCAGACGCTTGTCCAGACGGCTCACCTCGGCCTCCAGGTGCCGCAGCGCAGCTCCCGTGTTGGCTGACTCCTGCTCCGCCCGCCGCCGCTCATTGGACTTGGCTTCAATCTGCCCGGTCAGAGTGGTAACAGCATGCAACAATTGGGCGGTTTGCATGTCGGCCCGCGCCAGGCTCTCTTCCGTGCGTGCCAAGGCCTGCTGCGCAACTCGCAATTCCCGCTTGAGCGCAAGCGGGCCTTCTGCCCTGGGCTTGCCGCCAGTTACGGTCACATTGTGAAAGCATTCCCCGTTCGGCGCAAGGAAAAATGCCTCCGGGTTCTCCAGAGCCAGCGTGCGGCCGGTCTCCGAATCCGGCACAACATAGCCATGACGCAGTTTAGGCAAAATCACTTCCAGCGAGCTGCCAAAGCCATCCAGAACGCGGAGGCAGTCTTTCAAACGCACCACGCCCTCGCGAGCTTCCTGCCCGTTGCCGGTTAGCGGCTGGATCATGGTGGGGTCGAAGGAGAATTTCGCTTGGGAATCGTCTGGATGGACCAGGAAAGTTGCCCGTCCGTCCACATCCGTCTTGAGCACGCGCATTCCTTCCTGCGCGGCATTCCAGCTCTTGACCACAATAAAATTCAGCTCGTCGCGCAGGAACTCATCCACTACATTTTCGTATTGGTCGGAGACTTCCACAAAGTCCGCCAGCACACCGACTGGCGCATGACCACCTTCCAGGGTGTTCGCGCGAAGCAGTTTGCGAACAGTGTCGGTAGAGTAGCTATGTTCGCGAATCAGGGCTTCCAGTGAATTGCGACGTCCCTGCTGGGTGGCCTGCTCGGCGCGCAGTTGATCCGCCTGACGACGTGATGCCGTTTCCTGCATGCGTTGTGCATCCAAATGCGAGCGCAGGTCTTTCAATTCCGATTCAAGCTGCTGCAGGCAAGTGCTGGCGGACTCGAATGTGATGGCGATCTGCCCCCGTTCGGCACCCAGCTTTTCCAACTCGCCCTGTACCGTGGACCGCTCGTTTGCGAGCCGGTCTGCCTCCCGCTGCAGATTATCCAGCGCCGCTTCACCCTGCGTGATCTGGTTACGCACTTGGTTGGCCTGATTCAGCCAGTGGAGCATCTGATGCCGGGAAGCTTCAATGCGCTGGTCTGCGGCCGCCAGATCTGATCGGGCTTTTTGCGAGGCAAGCTGCCGCGTCTGCATTCCCTGGCGCGCTGCGTCGACCTCCTGCTGCGCCTGCGCGAGGAAGGACTGCTGCTGGTTGCGTTCCGTTTCAACAGCTGCGAGCTGCGCCTGTGTCTGCGTAAGTTCTGCCCGGGCGGCCTGCAGGCGGATCGCCAGATCCGACGCCCGCTCACGGTTCGACTGCAGTTGCGTGATCGTCCGCTCAAGTTCAACTGATGCAGCGTTGGTGCGATTCGCGGCGTCGCGTGCCTGCTGCTCCCGTGCGTGCCCTTCGACCACGGTAGATGCGCGCTGCTGATCGGCGGTGGCAACCTTCGCGGTCAACTCCTCGATTTCTACGGCAAGCTGCGTCAGGGTTTCCTTCGCAGCCGCTGACGCTGCGTCCATCAAGGACAGTCTTGTCGCAATTGCAACGCGCAGTCGCTGACGGAGTTCGTCTCGCAGCGCGCTATATCGTTCGGCTTTCGCTGCCTGCCGCTTGAGTGAATTCATCTGCCGTGCAACTTCATCAAAGATGTCGTTGACCCGCGCAAGGTTTTGCCTCGCCTGCTCCAGGCGCAGCTCGGCAAGACGCTTTTTCGTTTTAAATCTTGTAATGCCCGCGGCTTCCTCAATAATTGCGCGGCGGTCGTGCGGCTTGCTGCTCAGCAATTGTCCAATGCGCTCCTGCTCGATAATTCCGTAGGATTCCGATCCCAGGCCCGTTCCCATCAGAATGTCGTGGATATCGCGCAGCCTGCACAGCTTTCCGTTCAGCAGATACTCGCTCTCGCCGGTGCGGAACAGGCGGCGCGTGATGATCACTTCGCCGTCCTGCGCCTGATTGCGGGCGAATTTGCGGCGCCGGACCTTCAGGACTACGGCATTCTCCTCGACAGTCCCGCTGGCGGAGTTTGTCTCGCCTTCCGGCGAGCCATCCGTTAAGCTGGCCTCGGCTTCTTCCTCGAGGGGCTGCCCCGGTTGTAGTTCGGCAATGGTGCTTTCAGTCTCCTTCGCAGCTTTCGCCCGGAGCGCCGCCTCATCCCAGTCATCTTCCACGATCTCGGGGCCAGGAGCGCCAGCCACCGCGACCTTGGCGGGCTGGTGCACCTCCGGGTCGGCCAGGATCAGGGACACCTCCGCCATCCCGGTGGCCTTGCGGTCTCGGGTGCCGGAAAAGATGACATCCTCCATTTTGACGCCCCGCAGGCTCTTGGCCGACTGCTCCCCAAGTACCCAGCTGATCGCGTCGGAGATGTTTGATTTTCCGCAGCCGTTGGGCCCCACTATCGCGGTGATTCCGTGCCCGTCGAGAAGGACTTCCGTGCGGTCACAGAAAGATTTGAAGCCGAGGATGTGAATCCGCTTGAGTTGGAGCAAACCGTACTTCCTTTCAACGGGTGGCAACGGGTCGCAAGTGGCCGCCGATGGCTTCCACTTTAATCTTCTAAGAGCAGAGGGTCAACAAATCCCGTACTACCTATTGTGGATAAGGCGTCACTAACCCCAGGTGTAGACCAGGACTACTTCTTCAGCGTAGGCCTTACCAGAACTTCGCTAATGAAGGACTGATCCGCCTGTGTTGCCAGCAAGGCCACAATGTCGGCGATGTCTTCCGGCTGAATAGCGCCGAGGCTACTCTTCTGTGCGGCCAGGCCCGATCCGAAGCCGGTCTGGACGGAGCCGGGAGCAATAAGCGAGACTCGCACCTGGTGTTGACGCAGTTCCTCCGCTGCCGACACCATCATTCCGTTCAGACCCCATTTGGAGGCCGCGTAGGCAGCGGCATTTGGTACCGGGTTTTTGCTTGCAAGGGAAGAGATGTTGATGATGTGTCCGCTCCGCGCGGCAATCATTCCCGGAGCAAACGCTCGCAGCAGCAAATAAGGTGCGCGGAGATTGATTGCAATCGTCTGCTCCCATTCCGCGAGATCGGTCAGATGCAGAGGGCCTCCGAAGGAACCGATTCCCGCGTTATTCACCAGGATGTCGCATCGGCCGTGGGCCTGAAGCAGCTTGCGCGTCAGACTGTCGATCTGGTTGGGATCGGAAAGATCGCATATGTGCGACTCAGCCTTGCCGCCCGCCGCGGCAATCTCGTCCTGCGCTTTTTTCAAACGGCCCTGATCGCGCGCGATCAGGATGCAGTGAGAGCCCATGGTGGCCAGCTTTTTGGCTATCGCTGCGCCTATGCCAGCGCTGGCTCCGGTGATGACAGATATCTTTCCGGTCAGAACATCATTTTGCATGGGAGTCTCCGTTGGAGGGCCGGACGGCCCGCGTTAACGCACAATTTTGAAGATGAGCCACAGGGCGGCAAGCAGAGTGAATGCAAGGCCGACGACCATGTACCTTGTTTTCGGAGTGTTTTCCGGCCAGTTCTTCATGCCCATGAGCTCCTGACCGGATCGTACATGGTGGTGCGCTATTGCGTCATATCGTTGCGGAATGGAATACTGATTCGTAATTGGGG
>DASSZI010000077.1:0-8088 GCA_035713565.1 Acidobacteriaceae bacterium
ACGGTAGAAATTGCGTGTTTAAAGATGAGTTGTTCCTGGTTGTTGTTTTCCAGCAGAACGGAATATTTATCGAAAGACCGAATGCGCCCGGTCAACTTTACGCCGCTCACCAGATAAATCGTGATCTGGCATTTGTCTTTGCGGACGGTATTCAAAAATGTGTCCTGAATATTTTGTGCTGTTTTGCTTTCCATCTGACTTCTCCTTGCTGCCTCATCTTCAATATGAATGGATCAATCCTGCTGAAAGGTGAAACTGGCAGTAGCTTCCCCTCAAAAGTTCTACAGCCAAACCGATTCCCCTCGCTGCCGAAAACGACGTATCATGCCGTGCCCACTATTTTCTATGAAATTGCTTTAGCCCGCCAGCCGTTACTTGACACTGCGCGGAACCATTATTAACGGCTTGCACTTTGGATGCAACGAACGATCACGGCGTTTCATCCCGTGCCGACTTGATTTGCGCCGTTTGAAAGACCAAAACCGGAACCTGCCGGTGTAGCATAAAATGTGTCTTCCAACGGTTCAGAGCTGCCCGTGAACTTGCCTGGGAACGTGCCAATTCTGGATTTCGCCCGCCAGTACGTCCAAATTCGTGGAGATGTCCTCTCTGCCTTGGAACGAGTTTGTGACGGCCAGCGGTTCATTCTCGGGGAAGAAGTCGGGCGGTTTGAAGACGCCGCAGCACAAGCTTGCAGCGCGCCCGGTACCCACCTGTATGGCATTGGGTGCGCCTCCGGCACGGACGCACTCTGGTTAGCTCTGGCATCGAAAGGAATCGGCACGGGCGACGCGGTGGTCACGACGCCCTTCAGCTTTTTTGCAACCGTCAGCTCCATTTTGCGGGTGGGCGCACAGCCTTTGCTGGCAGACATTGATCCGCGGACTTACAACCTGAGCGCCGCTGCAACTGAAACTTTGCTGCGGGATGGTTCAGGCCGACACTGCCGCTCGGCCCCCATTGCTGCAATTATGCCGGTTCACCTCTATGGCCAATGCGCAGACTGGGATGCATTTTCCATGCTGCAGAAGGACTTCGATGTCGCTCTGCTTGAAGACGCGGCCCAGGCGTTCGGAGCACGGTGGACGGGCAGGCCCGCAGGCAGTCTGGGGAATATGGCTGCGTTCAGCTTTTATCCCACCAAAAACCTGAGCGCATACGGGGATGCCGGTCTGGTAACCACCCCGGACGAGGAACTGGCGGAGCGCGCCCGCGTCCTGCGGGCTCATGGAATGCGCCGTCGCTATTATCACGAGGAAGTCGGCTGGAACAGCCGTCTGGACACCTTGCAGGCTGCCGTCCTGCTGGTCAAGCTGGCTTATATCGATCGCTGGAACCAGCAGCGCCGCGAGCTTGCACAGAGTTACGGAGAACTCTTTCAGAAAGCCGGGCTTGCCGATCGGGGGACATATCCTGAGCAGGGGATTATTTTGCCTTATGTAGATCCCAGGGGAACCCACGTCTTCCATCAATACGTGGTCCGGGTGCGGCGGCGCGATGCCTTACGGGCATTCCTGACCGAAAAGCACGTCGGTTCGGAGATTTACTATCCGGTACCGTTGCACATGCAAGCTGCTCTGCGTGGTCTTGGATACGCTCAGGGCGATTTTCCGGAAAGTGAGCGCGCGGCGGCAGAGGTGCTCGCGCTCCCTATGTTTCCAGAGCTTACCCGCCCGGAACAGGAGCAGGTCGTAGCTATGATCGCGGAGTTCCTCAGCTAGCGGTGAACGTGCCGACGCCGTCTGGTCCGGTGAGAAGGATGAGCGCCCGTCGCGGTTTGAGTCGGTGCAGCCTTCTCGCCTTGGGGTAACACCCTCCGCACCAGATTGCCCTCCAGCCTGTAAGTAATCTTCTCCAAGTTGGAGGCGCGAGGAACTCCCGTCGCTGGGTCAAGACTGACCGCATTGTCCACGGCACGCTCAAAGCTGAACACCGGTCCAGGGGTCGCCGTCGGCTGCGAATCGCCGCCGGGTGTCACCGTCACCGGGAAAAATCCTGCGACGTCGCGCTGACGAAAGGCAGTCCCGTAGCGATGCCGACGCACGTCCCAAGTGAAGACGCGCACCTGATCGAAATCGAACGGCATCCCTTGTTTATAGGGTGTAAGCACCGTGAGGTACTCCGGAACCTGGCCATGCATCTTGCCGGAATCGGGATCGCTCACCGTCCGCAGCACATAAGCGCCCACCATTCTTTCGTTTTCCGCATATTGCGCAACGTCTTCCGGAACATCAACCTGCAGATCACGAGAGAGTATCCAGCCGGTTTGTCCGGCAGCGTCGCGCACCAGCCACCAGTCTTCCATGGGGACAGTCGGCAGAAACTGGCTTTCAAAGTTCTGCTTGTGCCCCTTTAAGCTACTTGGCGAACGGCCAATTACCCCATGCTGCGTTGACCCTGGAGGCGTAGATGAAAGGCCGGAGCCAGCCATGGGAGGGTTGCGCGGCACCGAGGCACGTTCAAGAAGTTTTACTTTACTGTTTGCGGCAAAAAGATAGAACCTCTGCGACTTCCGGTTAGGTTCCTGATGAACATACATCTCGCTGTATAACACCGCCGTGGCTACGGCAGGCTGGCTTGCATGTGCCTGAGCGAGAGCCATAAACCTGTTGTATTCATTTTGATCGATGACTGCGTGGAGTTCGAGCCATCCGATTTCTCCTTGCGGGGTCTGTACTTTAAGAAAATGCTTCCCCTGTTCGAGCACCCGAAGTTTTTCGCCATTGGTCACCTGAGCAACGCGGCTGGCCACCAACGCCACATGATCACGCAGGTAGATCTGCTTCACCGCGACGTACACGTATGCGGAACGTCCCGTGGAGTGCAACCGGCTGCATCCGTTCACCGCCGTGAGCAGAAGCGCAAGGCATAGAAAATTTGTCAGATCTCTACGGCGACGAGAATTGACCGCCTGATAGCGAAACCCGCCCATGTCATCTCAAAAAAGCTGAATTTCTTTCCTTGCCTAACTACGGTACTACGGACAAAGAAATTGCGCCTGCTGGCTGTGTCCCGGTGGTTGCAGACGCAATAGAATCCAGCTTTCCCGCCGTGGTGCCGTCGAACCCAAAGACCTGAAGATCCGGGTTGCCGCCGCTGCAGATGACAAAAATATATTTGCCGGTAGGATCCAGCGCCATCTGGGTTGGTCCGCTGCCGGTCTGGAAAGGCGAACTGGCAAGCTGTTTCAGAGCGCCGGTCGTGGCCAGCGAATATCCCGTTATCACGTTGGCCGTGCGGTTAGCTACATACACATACGTGTTGGTAGGGTCAACCACTATGGACTGCGGCCCCAGCTGCGTTGGAAAAGGTGAGCCGGAAATCTCGTTGAGTGTTCCGTTTGATCCGATAGCGAGAACGCGAATGCCAGCCCCCGCTTCTCCAATGAACAAGTATGCCGACTTGTTGTCGGAACCAAAGGTATTGTCAGACGAGCCACCGTTGATCAGGGGACGAATGTGGGATTGATTGCTCACCAGGCCGTTGGCAGGGTTGAACAGGAACGTGTCGGCACCGCCCAGCCCGAGACCCACGAAAACGTGCGCGCCGTTTGGCGTGACATAGATCTGAGTCGGGTTGCCGTTCGATAGCTGAATGGTTCCCTGGTTGGTCTGCGTCAGCACACCATCCGTTGGATCGATCTGGAAAATCAGCAACTGCGGCGAACTGTTCGAGACCATAAACAGCCAGTTCCCGGACGGGTCCACCGTCATCCAGGTGGGATTCAGCGTTGAGGTGACGGGCTGACCATTGTTCCCTAGCGTCAGTACGCCTGTGCCGGGGTTGATGAGATAAACGAAAACTCCTCCGGCAGCTGTCGCCACAAACAAGAGCGTTCCGTTCGGGTTTCCGGCAATTGCACTCGGCGGAGTTCCCAATGTGTAGGAAGTGCCCGCCAGACTTGTAAAGACTGTTTTCGGTACAGCAAAGCCCGCAATCGTTCCCGGATTGTAATTGGCTACATACGCATAGGAGCTGCTGGAGCTTGTCCCTCCCCCGCTGGGACTACCGCCGCCGGAACTGGTGCAGGTGTTATACGCCTGACATTGCGGAATAAAGAATTTGCCAGACCCGCATCCCTCGGCAAACGTCATGCAGAACGCCACAAGCAATGCCATTCCCACCCCAGGCCAGGACGAACTGCTTCTCCGGTTTGTGCTCGGATTCGCGGTGGGTTCTGCGTTGGCGTTTGACAATTCTTGGTCCATTCCCCGGCGTCGCAATGCACAAATCCTATCGAGTGGAAGCGGTTGCGTTTTGCGATTCTCCACCCGAGCTGGATGCACCATGCCATACTCTGGGCGCTGGCGCGATCCCGCCGGACACGACAATCAAAGAATCGCCGCCGGGTCCGAGCGAAAGCGCAGCGGGCGACGCGGCCGTATTAGCTCCCCTCGCGGAGACTGGCTTGAGCGTACCGCCTGGCGCAATCGAGAATTGCCGAACGATGCTGGAGGTACTGTCGGCGGCAAATAGGTTCCCGTTGGCGGGCCCTACCGCGAGAGAATCGAAGTGACTTCCGGCGACTCCGGCGGGAGAACCGGCAACCTCGTTCACAACGCCGTCAGCAACGATGCGGAGCGTTCGAATTCCGCTGCCTGTTTCCGCAACAAACAAGAACCTGGATGCCCCGTCCGAAACCAGAGCGGTATCCGCAGCTGCAGCGCCGCCGACAGCCGCAACGTGCAGCAGAGGCCCAAGCGCTCCAGTGACCGGATCGAAGGAGAACCCGTCCACCCCGGACATTCCCACGGCAGCAAACAGGTTTCGGTTATCCGGAGAAAGATAGATCTGCGCGGCTGCAGGACCACTCAAACGGACGCTCGAAACAAGCTGCAGTGTTCCCGTAAGCGCGTTTACGTGAAACTCGGAAAGACGCGAACTGCTGGAGGAGGCGACAAACAGCCACTTCCCGGAGCGATCCAGAGACATCCTGACAGGGTGATCGACGTGTGCCGCAGGAGCGCCGCCATTCGCGGGCTGCAAACTGCCGTGGGTTCCGATCCGATAAGCCTGGATGGATCCGGAGCCCATGGCGGCAAAGAGCCAATCGGCCTGCGGAGTAGCGGCGACAGCAGACGGTGCAGAGTTCTCAACCACGACAGGACTGCGTGCACGCTGGATCTGACCGTCAGAGAGTGCGTACGGAGTGATGCTTTGTTGCTGCGCATTGGCTACAAAGATGAACGACCGCGCTGCGGTCGTCCCGGTCCCGGTACCGCTTCCGGTGCCGGTGGTGCCCGTGGTACCAGTGGTTGTGCCTGTACCGGTTCCGGTGCCGGTGGTTCCCGTTGTGCCGGTCGTTCCCGTTCCCGTCCCTGTTCCGGTGGTTCCCGTTGTGCCGGTCGTTCCAGTTCCCGTTCCCGTCCCTGTTCCGGTGGTTCCCGTTGTGCCGGTCGTTCCAGTTCCTGTTCCTGTCCCTGTGCCGGTCCCAGTTCCCGTGCCCGTGGTAGTCGTTGTGGTACAGGTGTTATACGCTTGGCAGACAGGGATAAAAAAATTCTTGCATCCTGTCATTGCGGGTATCGTCCCCATCAGGAGGAGGACCGTTCCACGCAGCACGCTGCGCACGGATTCACGGTTATTCATCACGTCCTAGTGTACCGCCGGTGAGCGCCCCGCGTCCTGCAACCCCCTCGGCAACTCGTAATCGAAAGCAGAGAGGCAGCCCCGGAAAGCCTCCTCTCGGTTCGCCTTCCTGGGGTCCGCGCATTGCCGAAAATCGGATTCGCGGAGGAGACCATCTCGGCTTGATGAACATAGGCGCCAGGAGAACGATTACACTCCAGGAGGACTTTGGGCCACTGGTTGAGAGAAGAACAAAAGAAACGGATTGCACCCGCTCATACCTTCCAAGTGAGGAGCACCGGCATCCAATTCGCATAAGAGATTCTGATTGGGAGGAAATCAAATGAAACTCGTTCTTTCGGCTGTTTGCTGCATCGCCCTCGGCTCGCTTGCCATGGCGGCCCAAAAGAAGCCCGCCGCGGGGGCGCCTATGACGGACCAGCAGTTCGTAAACTTTGCGGCCCAAACCGACATGGTTGAGGCCAATCTTGGACAACTGGCGCAAAACGTGGCCGCTGGACAGTCAGTCAAAGATTACGGGCAGATGCTCGTTACCGAGCACACAAAGGACTTCGGCCAGCTAAACGCCGCCGCCCAACAGGCCAACCTGGCTGTGCCGAATGCCATCGATGCACAACATGACAAGACTCTGATCAAGCCCATGGAGAAATTGAAGGGAGCTGCCTTCGACCATCGTTATACCCAGGAAATGATTGCGGGACACACCAAGGCGATTGCTGTTTACAAAAAGGAAGCTGCGGACGCGCAGAATCCGGGACTGAAATCCTACGCGGAGCAAGCTTTGCCTGTCCTTCAGCAGCACCTGCAGGGCGCCAAAGACCTCGCGAAATCCAAGTCTTCCGCCAAAGCCAAGTAGCACACGGGGAGTCTGGAGAATATATCCTATGGATCTTCAACCGCCACTCGCCCATTTCCTCGGAGATTGAAATTTATTCTGAGTCGTTGTTCCGGGGTGGGAAGCATCGAGCATGCACATCGCTCTTGCTCGCAAAGTCGGCTGCGCGCACTTCCAACCCGCGGCCTCTTGAGACCAGAGTTCAAGGGGTCACGGGACGCGTTCCATCCCGAAGGGCGTCTGCAACGGCATAAAGATCGAAAACACCGTGCCGCTGCCGGTCTGGCCTTGCCGGCTCCTGACACGCATTTTCGCGCCGTGCTTCTGCAGGATGTCTTTGCTGATCCAGAGGCCAAGACCCGTCCCATTGTTTCCTTTTGTGGTGAAAAACGGCTCGGCTATGCGCTCTAATGTCTGGCAATCCATTCCATGACCTGTGTCGCCAATCGTCACCCTGATTCCTCTTTCGCCGGATACGGGATCCGACGCATCGCGCGTACGCAAATAGATTGTGCCTTCATTGCGAACGGCGTCCAGCGCGTTTCCAATCAAATTACCGAATACCTGTCGCAGTTCCGACGAGTAACACTGAACCTGACTTTGATCTCCAAACCTTCGCTCAATCCGGGTACGATGAGAAATCCTTTTTTCGTAGAGTCCGGCTGCCGATTCCAGAACTGTGGAAAGCTTCTCCTTGGTAGGCACCGTCGATTGCCGGTGGAAACGAAGCGACTGCGTCACAATCTGGCTGACGCGAGCCAGTTCCTCTTCCGCCGTCAATGCATAATCTCGGGCCTGCTCATCCGTCGTGCTTGTCCTTAGGATGTAGAGCAGATTGGTAACGGATTCAAGCGGATTATTGATTTCATGTGCGATCGTTGCCGCGAGCCTGCCGGCAAGTGCCAGTTTCTCCGTCTTGCGCAGCGTCTCTTCAGCCAACTTTTGCCTAGTGACATTATGCGCCGCCACCGTTACTCCCACGACTTCACCATCCGGCCCATGGATAGGCTCAGCGTAAGTGTCGTAAACCTCCTGGACGCCTTTGATAGTTAGGGTCATCTCCCGCCGGTCAGACCTGTTGCGCTCCATCACGGAGCGCTTGAACTCAATCAATTCCGTAAAGCTGCCGGAAGGATCAATCTCATCATCGCGCCGCCCGATGATCTCATTTACCTCAAATTTTGGATGAGGACGGTGAATCCAGGTACAGCGCAGTTCCCGGTCAGCCGTATAAAGAATCAACGGGACATTGCTGAGCGCGACGCGTATGCGCTCCTGAGCCGCAGCCAGATGTCCGCGTGTCCGCTCCAACTCGTCGACTTCGGTACTGGTTCCAAACCAGCGGGTCACCTCTCCCGTAGCATTGCGTACCGGAATCACCCGTGTGATAAAAGAACGAAATACTCCATCGGCCCCCCGCAGAGGAAACACCATTTCGAAAGGATCTCCGGTCTGCAGAGACGCATTCCACCGTTCCAGAACTGCTGGCAGAACTGCCGGATTGTGGACCGATTGCCAGCCCCAGCCCTTCATCTGCTCGGCATCCGTGCCGGTGTATTCGTACCAGCGACGGTTGTACCAGAAAACGCTTCCATCCTTCTCTGCCATCCAGGCAAGCGTTGGGATGGAGTCCACCAGCGCCGTCAGCCGCGCTTCGTTTTCTT
>DASSZI010000078.1:0-6418 GCA_035713565.1 Acidobacteriaceae bacterium
GCGCAGTACCGATTGATGGTCATCGCGGCGGATTCAACCGGCAGTTGGGCGCGCAGAGATATCACGCGCGCCATGTTCATTCCCTGCTCCGCCTCCGGCATGGCACACCCGATAATGACGTCCTCGACCAATTTCTGATCGAGTTCCGGCACACGATCAAGGGCGCCGCGCACCGCGATTGCCCCCAGATCATCGGGCCGGGTAGAACGCAGTGTTCCCTTCGGCGCTTTCCCTACCGCCGTCCGTACCGCGCTCACGATAAAAGCTTCCTGCATGTGTCCCTTTCAGTTTCGGAGCGGCTTACCGTTCTTCAGCGTAAAGCCGATACGCTCGACCGTTTTGGGTTCACCGCAGAGCGAAAGAAAACCCTCTCGTTCCAGGTCGAGCAAATATTGCTCGCTGACAGGGGTTCCGGGCGTGACAGATCCGCCACACAGAACGTTGGCGACTTTGCGCGCGACCTTCGCGTCATGATCGCTGATGAACTCCGCCTCGCGCATCATATGGACCCCAAGCCGCAAAGTAGCCAGAACGCTCTCACCCGGAGCTGGAATATCCGCTCGAGGCACGGGCGGCAGGTAACCCGCATCGGCCAACCGCCGGGCTGCGGATTTTGCTTCCTCCACAACGAGCTCGCGATTCATGGTGATTCCATCCGACTCGCGCAGGAATCGCAATCTGCTCGCCTCCACTGCGGAAGTCGAAACTTTCGCCATCGCAACAGTCTCGAAAACATTTTTGATTGTTTCGTTCACCTCTACCGACTCGCCGCGCAGATCCGCTCGTACTTCGCTCGCCGCATGCACGGCGCGCAGGGTCATCTCCTTGCATCCGCCGCCGGCGGGTAACAATCCCACCCCGGTTTCTACAAGACCCATATAGAGTTCCACGTGCGGCTGGCGCGCGGCGGCATGCAGAGCGATTTCCGCGCCGCCACCCAGGCACATTCCAAACGGAGCTACAATTACTGGGCGCGCACAAAATTTGATCGCATGCGTCATTCCCTGAAAGCCTCGAACGGAAGCATCCAGTTCGTCCCACTCCTCATCCTGAATGGCAAGCAGCACATGCATCAGATTCGCGCCAACGGAAAAATTGAGCGCATCGTTCGTAACGACGAAGGCCTCGAAGTTCCGGACCGCCTCACTGCCAGACCGCAAGACCCGCAGCATAAACTTCACGATGTCTTCGCCGATCGTGTTCATCTTGGAGTGAAATTCGATGCATGCGACTCCGTCACCGAGGTCTATCAGCGATGCGCCCGCGGATTTCTCCACCACTCCGGTGGATTGCTTGATACTTGCTAGGCTTCCCAAACTAGAAGAGCGAGGAACGGACAGATAGGTTCCTGAAACGGGATCGAAAAATTCCCGGCCTCCCTGGCGGTACCAGGATGTTCCTCCAGCGGCCATTAATTTCTCCACCGCTAGTGGAACATTCTGCCCGCGAGATCGCATGTATTCGGCTATACGGGAAAGTCCGGCTGCGTCCCACATTTCAAAGGGTCCCAGCTCCCAGTTGAATCCGGCTTTCATGGCGCGATCAATATCGACAATAGTATCGGCAATCTCGCCGATTCGATTGGCGGCATAAGCCCATAGTTCAGGCAGCACCTGCCAGTAGAACCGTGCCGCTTTGTCGCGCTCCGGATTGCCTGCGAGCAGTGCACGGATTCGCTCCGCCACCACCTCGTTGCTTTTGGCCATCTCCAGTTCAGGAATTTTTGGCCGCACTGACGGCTTGTATTCCAGCGTCGCAGGGTCGAGCACAAAACGCGCTTCCTTGCCGTCCTGCCCCCGCTGCTTTTTATAAAAGCCCTGTCCCGCTTTATCGCCCAGCCATTTGCGTTCGAGCATCTGCTCGATACTGTTCGGCAGCGTCACATCCGCGCGCTCATCTCTGACATTCTTTTCAAAATTGAGCGCCACGCTTGCCAGCACATCGATACCAACCATGTCGGCAAGCCGGAAAGTTCCGGTCTTTGGCCATCCAATGGCAGAGCCGGTCAGCGCATCCACTTCCTCCACACTCAAACCCATCTGCTGCATCACGCGAAAAGTATTGAGCATGGCAAAGGTGCCGAGGCGGTTGGCGATGAAGTTGGGCGTGTCATGGGCAGCAACAACCGTCTTGCCCAGATGAATCTCGGCAAACCCCGCGACTTCGGCGATGGCGTCGCGATCAGATTCCGGCGTCGCGATCAGTTCCACCAGACGCATGTAGCGGGGCGGATTGAAGAAGTGAGTCCCAAACCAGTGGCGGCGAAACTCCTCCGGCATTCCTTGCGCGATCAGCCCCACAGGCAAGCCGCTCGTGTTCGTCGTTACGATCGCATCCGGCCGAAGATGTGGAGCTATTTTCTGAAGCAGGCTGCGCTTGATTTCCAGATTTTCGGCGACCGCTTCCAGAATCCAGTCGCAGTCCTGCAGCTTATTCAGATCCTCTTCAAAATTTCCGGCTGCGATTCGCGCTGCGAACCTTTGGTCGGTGAATGCAGCGGGCTTTGCCTTTTTCAGATTTTCGATTGCCTGGAGTACGAGGTGGCTCTTATCTGACGTATCCGTGGACGGAAGATCCAGCAGCAAGACTTGCAATCCGGCGTTGGCAATGTGCGCGGCAATCCGCGCTCCCATGGTTCCGGCACCCAATACAGCGACCCGCTGGATGAGGTACTTGGAGCGACGATCTTTTTCCGCTCCCCGAGCTGGACGTAGTGAATGACCGGAACCATGGTCAGTGGATGCCATCGATTGCTCCTGCAGCGCTGCCCCGTTGCGAATCTTCGCACAAGCCTCGAAATTGCAGCCTGCTTCGCCAGAAGTTTACTGAACGCGCGGTAAATTAGTCAATCGCCTGGTGTGCTCATTCCATTGCACGCATCCGGTGAGTTCGGGCCCATCGATTCCGTGACAGCGGGGCCGTTTCGGCTTCCCCGAAGTCCATCCGTCAACAACGAAGCGAACTGCGCCCCGATGGCTTCCGCTGTCAATGGGCCGCCCGGCTGGTACCAAGTCCCAATCCAGTTCACCGCTCCGGCGATAGCAAAGCCTGCCAGCTTGGCATCGCACGCTACGATCGACCCATCCTGCATTCCCTGCTCAATATAGCTTCGAAGCGCAGCATCAATCCTCTTCTTAAGTGCGCGGACTTCATGTCGTGTCTCCTGCGACAGCGCTCCATCATCCAGCATGGCGACACAACGCCCAAACTCATGCTGGATGATCGCAGTCGCGTACGCCTGTACATACGCTTTTACCTTGTTAAACCCATCGCTGTGACTGACAAGCGCGTTATCCAAACCGTTCTCAATCACTGCGATGCCTCTCCGGTAGCATTCGATGACAATCTCTTCCTTGTTTTGGAAGTAGTAGTACAGCGCTGGCTTCGTGATTCTCAGCCGGCGAGCCAGTTCGCTCATCGAGGTGCGGCGGTATCCGTGCTCCAGAAAAAGATGAGCCGCCGTCAGCAGAACCGCGTCCCGCTTGACCTCTGGGTTCCGCTTTCTGACCTGAAAGGAATTCCAGGGCTGCGGAATTTTCCTACGTTCGTTCATTCGACGATTGTCTCCGGTTCTTTTCAAAGGTAGACTAGCGCTCATCACGCTGGCTCGGCTTTCGCGTGAGGACAGGAATTATGTACTACCAATGGATGTTCGCAACTCGCTGTCAATCCTCACTCTCTGGTAATTCTTAACCCAATCAACCGGTAATCCTTGTGACGTACACATCCAACCCGCCCAAACCCGACCACGAAGAGCCGGCTTGGCCCGGGAAGCAGGAACAGGTAATCTCCGACGCTGAACTGCCTTTGCAAAAGCTTTATGCCTGTGAACGAGACTGGGCCTCCCGGAGCTTCCTGACTCAAACCACGGCCGAAGGCACCCGCGAATGGAGTTGGGAACAGGCCATGGACGACTCCCGCCGTGTGGCTGCGTATTTGAAGTCACAAGGCTGGCCTCCCGGCTCCCGCATCGCAATTTTTTCCAAAAACAGCGCCTGGTGGATTATGGCCGATTTTGCCATCTGGATGGCCGGCTTTATCAGTGTTCCCGTTTACGCGTCAATCCGCGAGACTTCTCTGCTGGCCATTCTGAACGAGTCGCAGCCTGTGGCCTGCTTTCTGGGGCCCGTAGATCAAGACGTTCCCGCGTGGGATTCAAACGAGCACGCAGTGCTTCCGGCAATGCAGTTTGTCACGTTTCCCAATATCGCAGAGATCAAACTGACCCACAAAACAGTGCAATGGAACAGGCTTGTGAAGGAGCAGTCACCGCTTCCCGGAGAACTGAGTTGCAAGTGGAGCGACGTGGCAACCATCATCTATACCTCCGGTACAACAGGCGCTCCCAAAGGTGTAATGCAGTCGTTTCAGGCAATCAGCCTAATGGGAAAATCCGTACTGCGTGGTCTGCCACCCGCGGCCCTTGAGAACGCGCGGGTTGTTTCCTATCTCCCGCTGGCGCACATTGCCGAGCGCGGGATTGTGGAGGCGATGGCCCTGTTCACTCCGCTCCACATCTTTTTTGTAGAAAATCAACAGACATTTCTGCGCGATCTCAAGCGAGCACGACCCACAATATTTTTCACAGTTCCCCGTCTACTCATGCGTTTTCAACAGGGAGCATTCGAAAAAATTCCGGAGAAGAGACTTGCCATGCTGCTCCGTGTACCGATCCTGGGCCCGGTTCTCCGAAAGCGCATCTTACGTGGACTCGGGCTTGATTCAGTTCTCCTGGCGGCCTCTGGCGCGGCGCCGCTGCGTGTGGATCTGCTCCTCTGGTATCGCCGCCTGGGGCTGAATCTGGTGGAAGGCTACGGAATGACAGAGACCGGCATTACGCATGTGCCTCTGCAGGGGCGATTGCGGGCAGGCTATGTAGGCGAGGCCAGCCCCTACGCCCACACAAGAATCGCTCAAGACGGTGAAGTACAGATCCAGGGTTCGATGAACCTGCTTGGCTATTATCAAAACCCCACAAGCACAGCCGCTGCTTTTACCCAGGATGGCTATTTCCGTACCGGGGATCGCGGGGAAATCGATGAGGACGGCCGGCTGCGCATTGTGGGTCGTCTCAAGGAAGAATTTAAAACAGCGAAAGGCAAATATGTTATTCCGGGACCAATAGAAAATATTCTGAGCGCTACTACTCTGTTCGATTCAGTCTGCGTGCTTGGCTCGGGAATGGCCGCTCCGTTTGTCCTAGCCGTCCTGACCGCGGAGCAGTCCATCAAACGCAACAATCCCGCCTCAAGGGGGGGTCTTGAGCGGGAACTGGATCGCGCGATTGCCCATGCGAATTCCCAGCTGGAGCCTCATGAGAGATTACGTTTCCTGGTGGTCTGCGATGAACCCTGGACAACGGCCAACGGCTTCTTAACCCCTACGTTGAAGGTCCGCCGCTCGATGATTGAAGATCGCTACAGCAGCAGCTTTGACCAGTGGGAACAATCGGGCCAATCCATACTCTGGCTGGGCACTCAATGAGCAACGAGTGCCAGTTCACTCACCTGAATATCGGAGAGAAATCGCTTGAGGTCCTGCGGTGCCCGCATGCTTCGGCAGCAGGAACCATCGTGCTTCTGCATGAGGCGCTGGGCTCCGTCTCTTATTGGAAGGATTTTCCCGGCAAACTGGCGTCTGCTACCGGATGCAACGTGGTTGCTTACTCCCGCGCAGGCCATGGCGGCTCTCAGGGCCCGCTGGAGCCGCGCAGCGTGGGCTATTACCGGAACCAGGTCGAGGTGGTGCTGCCCGCGATATTCCGCCATTTCAAAATTGAGTCGCCAATCCTTTACGGCCACAGCGAGGGTGCCGCGATCGCGTTCTTGTTTGCCGCAGAACAGCCGCACACCGTGCGAGCGTTGATCGCCGAAGCGCCCATCGTCACCACGGAAGCGCGCTCGCAAAACAGGATCCATGAACTCGCCGCAACCTATTCTTCCAGCGAGCTCAGGCGCAAGCTTGCCCGCTATCACTGCGACTCGGACGCCGTCTTCCACTCCTGGATCGCAGGTGTCACAACTCCGCAGATGCTTCAGTTCCCTCTCCACGAATATCTGGCAAAAATCGTTTGTCCTGTGCTTGTACTGCAAGGACCAGAGGACGAATTCGGAGGAGAGATCCAGTTACTTACTCTTGAAAAACATGTTCCGCAGGTTACATCCAGAACGATCGCTGGCGCGGGACATCTTCCCCATCGCGAGCAGACCGAAGCTGTATTGATGGAAATCCGCATCTTTCTTGCTGATTTGCCCAGTTCCGCGGCAAGACCGGGCCCCCTCATCCGCCAACCAGGTTCTTCCGGAGTAACATGCTGAATCGCAAGCTCTCCCTCTCCATTGGTTGTGTTCTTATGGCGTTCGTTGCGCGCTCTCTGACATTTGCCCAGCAATCCTACGTTGGCCGCTACGACGTCTAT
>DASSZI010000079.1:0-3235 GCA_035713565.1 Acidobacteriaceae bacterium
AAGCACTTTATGGCCGGCTTCCACCAGCGCCTTGACACCTGCCGGCGTCACGCCGACGCGGCTCTCGTGATCTTTCACTTCCTTCGGAACACCAATAATCATGCTTGCTTCCTTCTTGTTGGTCGAGTGCTTGCAGCAGACGTCATTCCCCCGGTGTCAATCTGTGCACGCTGTAGTTTATCGGAGTAGTCCACGTAGACAGCCTTCCACGTGGTGTAGAAGTCCAGGGCCCCGGTGCCGCCTTCGCGATGCCCGTTGCCGGTTTGTTTGACACCGCCAAAAGGCAGGTGCACTTCCGCGCCAATTGTCGGCGCATTCACATACGTAATACCCGCTTCGAGATCGCGCATGGCGCGGTACGCGCGATTCACATCGCGGGTATAGATGGAAGTTGAAAGTCCGTAAGAAATGCCGTTCGCGATTCCGATAGCTTCCTCAAAGGACGCGAACTGCAGCAGCGCAACAACCGGACCGAAGACCTCTTCCTGCGCAATGCGCATGGATGGCTTGACCCCGGAAAAAATAGTGGGCGCAAAAAAATGGCCGTTGCTGTGCGCTCGACCCTTCAGACGCTTGCCACCCGTCAGCAGATTCGCTCCCTCGGAAAGCGCGATTGCCACGTAGCGCTCGCTGGTTTCCATCTGCTGAGCATTTACCTGCGGCCCGACCTGCACGCCCTTGACCAGCCCGTTGCCTACGCGGAGTCGCTCGGTGCGCTCCACCAGCATGGCGGTAAACTGCTTCGCGATTTTTTTATGCAGCAGAATGCGGCTGGTCGCCGTGCAGCGCTGACCCGTCGTACCAAAAGCTCCCCATAGGGCGCCTTCCAGTGCGAGTTCAAGGTTGGCGTCGTCCATCACAATCATGGCGTTCTTGCCGCCCATTTCAAGCGAGCACGGCTTGAAATTCGCGGCCGCGGTCTGACCCACCTTTCGGCCAACCTCGCTGGAGCCGGTAAAGCTGATGGCGTCTACATCCGGATGCTCCACCAGCGGCGCACCAGCTTCCGGCCCAAAGCCGGTGACGATGTTGACAACCCCCGGGGGCAGACCAGCGTCCATCAGAGTCTGCACCAGGTTGTAGGTGGACAGCGGAGTGTCCTCCGCTGGTTTGATCACACATGTATTGCCGCATACCAGAGCCGGAAACAGCTTCCACGACGGGATTGCCATCGGGAAGTTCCATGGCGTGATCATTCCGCAGACACCCACCGGCATCCGTACGCTCATGGCGAATTTATTCTGCAACTCCGATGGCGTGGTCTGCCCAAACAGCCTGCGGCCCTCGCCAGCCATGTAAAAAGCTGTATCCATGGCTTCCTGGACGTCGCCGCGCGTCTCTTCCAGCACCTTGCCCATCTCCCGGGTCATGTCCTGGGCGTATTGCTCTTTCCGCTCAGCCAGCAATTCGCCAGTCCGGTACAGGATTTCTGCCCGTTTGGGTGCCGGCGTCATGCGCCAGGTTTGAAAGGCCTGGCGCGCGGCCTCGACCGCGTCGCTCACATCCTCAGCCGCGGAAGAGGGGAATGTCCCCACAAGATCTGAGAGATCGGCAGGATTACGGTTCTCGAACGACTTCCCCGAACGGGCTGCGGCCCACTTGCCGCCAATCAGATTTTTATAGCGCAATTTCTTCGTTTTCCCGGCTGCCATCATTTGAACCCTGACTCGCTCCATTCCAACAATGCTCGAACGAATGAGAATACCCTAAAGCTGAGCTTTTAGACTCTGGCCACGCCGCCGATACCTTGCGATGTACCCTTTCGATATTTCCTCTTGCGATAAATCCCGCTTGCAAGGCACACATGGCCTTACAATGGGAGTCATTAGAATCCCCCAAAAAGGTACTTCAAGGCTGCATGTCCTCTAACGGCTATCACTCTCGTTCTTCGCGCAGCCACAATCTGCGCTCGCTGTTCAGCCTCTTCTCCAGCGATCTGGCTATCGATCTTGGGACTGCGAACACGCTCGTCTTCGCCGCGGGCAAGGGCATTGTGGTTAATGAGCCTTCGATCGTGGCGCTCAACAAGAACACGGGAGAGGTGGAAGCAGTCGGCAAAGAGGCCAAGGAGATGCTCGGCCGCACCCCGGGCAACATCGTCGCCATCCGACCTATGAAGGACGGCGTGATTGCCGACTTCAAAGTCACGGAAAAAATGCTGAACTACTTCATCCAGAAGGCGCATGGGCGCAAGATGCTCGTACACCCGCGGATAGTAATCGGCGTGCCTTCTGAGATTACCCAGGTGGAAAAGCGCGCTGTGGAAGATTCCGCTTATCGTGCCAAGGCCAGCGAAGTCTACCTGGTGGAGCAGGCCATGGTCGCGGCGGTCGGCGCGGGACTTCCCATTACGGAGCCGGGCGGAAACATGGTGGTCGACATCGGCGGCGGAACAACCGACATCGCGGTGATCTCACTCTCTGGCATTGTGTACTCGCGTTCTGTACGCATGGCCGGCAACCAGATGGATGAAGCCATTATGAATTACCTGAAGCGCAAGTACAACCTGCTGATCGGGGAGCGCACAGGCGAACACATCAAGATGGAGCTTGGCTCGGCCTACCCGCTCGACCGGCCGGTGACCATGGAAATTAAGGGCCGCAACTTGATAGAAGGCGTGCCAAAAACGATCACCATCGACGACAGCGAAATCCGCGAATCTCTGGCCGAGTGCATCAGCACCATCATGAATGCGATTCGCGTCGCGCTGGAGCGCACCCCTCCAGAGCTCTCTGCGGACATCAGCGATCGTGGCATTGTGCTGACCGGCGGCGGAGCACTCATCAAAAATCTGGATAAACGCATCCGCGAGGAGACAGGGTTGCCCGTTTCGGTGGCTGATGATCCGTTGGCCTCAGTCGTGCTCGGAACGGGAAAAATGTTGTCTGACTTCCGCCTGCTGCGCAAAATCAAGATTGACTGACTGCGAATTGGCCCGCGTTTCTGTCCGAGCGGAGGCCGCGGAATGGCCGAAGTCGAGGAACTGGAGTTATCCGGTAAACCTCAAGCTTCTTCGCTCCGCTCGGAATCACGTTTTTCATCGTTCGGCCTTCACGAGAAGCATTGAGCGGAATCACTTCGCAGCCTTTTAGCGCCCATGGAATCCTTTCTCAGCCGCTATCGTAATCCTCTGGTTCTGCTGGCCGTGGTGTTGGCGCAGATGGTGCTGATCGCGGTGCAGGTGCGCCGTCCCGCGAAAGGCACCGATGGGCACCAGACGCGTTTGGCTCGTTAC
>DASSZI010000080.1:0-2945 GCA_035713565.1 Acidobacteriaceae bacterium
CCTGCTGCATTTTGAGGAATCTTCAAAATCCGACTTTGCGCTCGTGTTAGGGCGAATCTGCCCGGAGAAAAACGCGCACGCTGCGCTGGAAGCAGGCACTATCGCGGGCACTCGCGTGTTGCTCGCGGGCCAGGTGTTCCCATACCTGGAACATCGCCGATACTTCACCGACAAGATCGAGCCCCTGCTGCGCCGCAGCCCCGGCAACGTAGAACACGAATTTCTCGGCCCGCTGGATCCAGACCGAAGACAGCGTCTGCTATCTTCGGCCAAGTGTCTGCTCCACCCGACGCTTGCGCCGGAAACAAGCTCGTTGGTTGCGATGGAAGCACTGGCTGCGGGTACTCCAGTGATCGCCTATCGATCGGGAGCGTTGCCGGACATCGTGGAACATGGCGTCACGGGTTTTCTGGTAGACAGCGTGGAAGAAATGGCCGACGCGCTCGGAAAGGTACACACCCTCTCGTCGCAGGCGTGCCGCCATGCCGCAGAGCAGCGGTTCTCGAGCGAGCGCATGGTCCGCGAATATCTCCAGATGTACGAATCCATTCTGTATGAGCAAAACTCCGGGAGATTGCATGGCTGAAGGCATGGACTTCCATGTGATTCGCACGCCAGAAGAGCTTCGCACTCTGTCCGGCGCATGGAGCGGCTTGTGGCGCGAGGATCCGAATGCCACGCCATTCCAGAGCCCGGAATGGCTGCTTCCCTGGTGGCACCAATTCGGGCAGACGGACCTGCGCGCGGTCGCCATTTTCCAACGCGGCAAACTCACTGGTCTTCTGCCTTTTTATGTCTATCGTGAGCCGCGGACGGGAGATCGCCAGATGCTGCTTCTCGGAGCAGGCACTTCGGATTATCTCGGCGGGGTCTTCGCCAAGCACTGCACGAAAGAGCATGTACAGGAGGCAATCCGCGTCGCCTGTGCCCAAGGCAAGTGGGATGTCCTGTACGCATCTCAATTGCTTCCGGGATCCTTGCTTTGTCAGGCGCTCGAGCGCAGCGCGCGGTGTTCTCCGGCGGAATCCTGTTCGCGCATGGCTGCCCTTCCGATGTCGCAGCTTCCGCAGAAGATCCGGCGCAACGCCATGTATTACCGCAACCGCGCCGCGCGCCTCGGCACCCTGGAGCTAACCCTCGCCGATCCATCCAACTGGATGGAGTATTTCCATGCCCTTCAACGAATGCACACGGCGCGTTGGCAGGAACGGGGAGAACCGGGAGTTCTGGCGGACGAACGCGTGCTTGCCTGGCATCAAGAGGCTTTGCCCCTGCTGCAACAGAGCGGAATCGTGCGGCTGTGTTCCCTACGGCTGAACGGGGAAATCATTGGGGTGCTTTATTCGTTGATCGACCCACCTCGAGCGTCACAACCAGCACAGCGGACCGCGCGCACCCAGTACTTCTACCTGACGGCGTACTCGATGCAACACGCGGATTTGCGGCCTGGAACGCTGCTGCTCGCCCTTGCGATCGAACAGGCCGCAAATGAGGGCGTCCAAACAATCGACATGCTCCGGGGAGACGAAGCTTACAAGCAGATCTGGCATCTCACCAGATCCCCGACCGTCGGCTTTGCATTGCGGAATACCGCCAGCTCGACAAGCGCTTCCAACGATGCGATATCTGCAGCATGAGTAAAGTTCCCAACCCAGACCTTCTCGCCGTCCGCTGGACGATTGGCGATGTGCGCTTACGCGGATTTGAGATGCTGCGACTGTCCATCACCTGCGCCTTTCACCTTTTCGGCCCCTCCACAAAATATCTTGTATGCGTCAATTCCCTTCCCCTGGCAGAGGCTCGGCGGCGAACTGGCCCATTGCCGCTCGAAGTCGAGTGGCGCCAGGTGACCCGCGCGGATGTGCCTCAGGTGCTTCGCGCCAACTTGGATGAAGGCCTGATCGAAGGAATGGGATGGAAACTCGTCCCGCTTCGTACCTACCCAGAGCGCTATGAGCTTGCGATCGACAACGATTGCATCCTGTGGGACCTCCCGGAGGCCATGCGCAACTGGCTTCAGTCCGCAGATGGAACACTACTGGCCCAGGACGTCGACCGCTGCCTTGGCAGCTTTGATGCGGTCTGTCCTCCAGGAGCTTTGAACGCCGGGATTCGAGGATTAGCGCCGGGTAAGGACCTGGAGTTACCGTTACAGGAAGTGCTCGTCGAGGCTGCGGCAAAGTTGGGGGGGAAACTGCAACTGACCGCTGAAATTGAGGAGCAGGGCCTGCAGGTAGCTGCCGTCTGCCGACTCCATCCGCCTCTACTGGTGACCCAACGCGAGATAAGCATCTGCTCCCCATTCTGGCCCCGATCACCCGAGCTGGGAACCTGCGGAGCTCATTTCGTGGGAATGAATGCGCCCCACCTGCCGTGGAATTACTATGACAGCCCTGCGGACGAGTGGCTGGAAGATCACTGGCGTCGCCACCGGCCCGAGCTATACCGCCGCGCGGAGATTGGTATTACCTGAAGCACCCTCGGCTTTGGCGACCGCAGAATCGTGTTTCAGGCGGGAAGTATCGAGATGGTCAAAGTAATCCTGCCGTTTGGCTGTCCTGCGACGGTCAGGTCGCCCTCGGCTGGAAGCCAGTGCCTGGGTCCGCCTCCGGGCGGCGTCTGCTGAAAAAACCATCCTTTGTGGATCGTCTTGGGCGCGATCAAAGGCAGCGTCATTCGCAGCGGATTGGGTCCTGCCAGCAATTCCGCCGCGTTCAGCATCACCTGGCACGCGCCGATCACCTCGATTGAGCCTTTGCTCTGGCCTGCGATCATGTCTCCCAGCGATTCTGCGGCAAATTCCACTGCGGCACTTACCAGCTGGCCGCCCGGAACGATAAAGACGGCGGCGCCAACCAGATTTGTAAAAACTTTTTCAAGCACCAATGCAAGATGACTTGCATCATCGTTACTCGTGACCTGGATCCGGAGCGGACACTCTTCTT
>DASSZI010000081.1:0-3731 GCA_035713565.1 Acidobacteriaceae bacterium
TATCCGGAAGAAATCGTTGAGTACGCCGCGATGGGCGTGGATATGATGGACTGCGTACTGCCGACGCGGGCCGCGCGGCATGGCCTGCTGTTTACCCGCGAAGGGCGCATGAACATCAAGAACCAGCGCTTTGCGGAAGACCAGAACCCGCCGGATCCGCACTGCTGCTGCATGGTTTGCCGCCGCTACACGCGCGCTTATCTGCGGCACCTTGCCATGGCGCAGGAGCCCTTGGGCGGCGCATTGAACAGCATCCACAATCTGCATTTTTATCTGGACACAATGCACTCTGTACGCGATGCCATCGCACAGGGAACTCTGGACGAGCTTGTGGCGCGCGTGCGAGACCGTGTTCGTTGAGGAGCATGGAACAATTTGCGAAATTCGCGCACCCCGTTGCCTGCGGAACCCGGTTGGAACGAGACTCCATGGATTTCCCTGAGGACGGCGCTAGTATGATCCAGATGAGGCTTGATCTTCTATGAGTAAGTTTTCGCGTCGCGAATTTGGCTACCTGGCGGCCTTGACTGCGGCTGCGACCGCAGTCCCGGATAACGCCTACCTCCAGGCGCAAGCAACCGGCCAGAGCAGCATCTCCGGCTCGCCGCTCCGCTTTCCGCAGGGGTTTCTCTGGGGCTCGGCGACGGCAAGTTACCAGGTGGAGGGCGCGGCTACGGAAGACGGCCGCGGAGTGTCGATTTGGGATACGTTCTCCCACACGCCCGGCAAGGTGCAGAACGGCGACACCGGGGATGTCGCCGATGACGAGTACCACCGCTACGGAGAAGACGTTACGCTGATGAAGGGTCTGGGGCTGAAAACTGCCCGGTTCTCCATTGCGTGGTCGAGGATTTTTCCTCAAGGTACGGGAAAGCCCAATCCCAAGGGAATCGACCACTACCGGCGTGTTGTGGACGCAATGCTTGGCGCGGGAGTGGAGCCATACTGCACGTTGTATCACTGGGATTTGCCCCAGGCGCTGCAGGACAAAGGTGGTTGGGAAAATCCGGATACGTCGCGGGCTTTTGCCGACTACGCGGGTTATGTAGCGGGACAGCTTGGCGACCGAATTCGCCACTGGATGACCATCAACGAGCTGCGCTCTTTTACGGAGGCGGGCTACGGGGTGGGCGTGCACGCGCCCGGGCTGAAGGTAGGACCGAAGCGGCTTGCGCAGTTGAACCATTACGCTGTGCTGGCCCACGGGTTGGGGGTGCAGGCAATCCGCGCCAACGCAAAGGTAACGCCGCAGGTAGGACTGGCCGACAATGCCACCGTCACCTGCCCAGTGGTCGCGGATGAAGCAGGCATTCGCGCGGCTCGCAAGGCTTACCAGGAAGAGAATGCGCAATACCTTAACGTCATTTTGACGGGCCGATACACTGAGGCTTACCTGAAAAAGCTTGGACCCGCCGCTCCGAAATTTACGCCGGAGGAGATGAAGATTATCTCCACGCCGGTGGATTTCGTGGGGCTGAATGTATATGAGCCGACCTGGGTACGTCCCGACAAGACGCAGGAGACCGGCTATTCCGTGGTGCCAAATCCGGCTTCCTATCCGCACATGTACTCCAACTGGCTGACGGTCGGGCCAGAGGCTCTGTACTGGTCCCCTACCCTTGCGCACCAGATCTATGGCATCAAGACCCTGTACATCACAGAAAATGGCGCGTCGTCAGCCGATGTCGTCGCTCCAGATGGGCACGTTTACGACACAGACCGGGTGATGTACCTGCGCAACTACCTTATGCAGTTGCAGCGCGCCGTTGCGAATGGCGCGCCCGTCAAGGGCTATTTCCTGTGGAGCCTTCTGGACAACTTTGAGTGGGCCGATGGTTACGGAAAGCGGTTTGGAATCACCTATGTGGATTTCAAAACGCAAAAGCGCATTCCCAAGCTGTCGTCGAAATTCTACAAAAAGGTAATTGCGGCGAACGCTGTATCGTAGTGTTGGAAGCTTGGTTTTTGCAGCAAATGAGGCGTGGTACGCCGTTTGCAAAAGCCGGACTGATGTAAGCTAAAAGATTCACGGTGCGGCGAAAATTTTGGCGCTTGATGATCTTGCGCCCAAACTGCGCTGGTATCTCTGAATCAAGGCCGCAGACGCATATCCAGGGACGGGATTTCGCGTTTCCGGACGAGCGAAGGACCGCTGGCCGGGGCCTGCCGCGAGCGGAGCCAAAAAGTCTCAGCAGAACAGATGGTATGGCGCTGACGGGCCTAACGAAATCGAAACATTCTAAGGAACACAAAGAGCATGGCAACTATCCTGTATCAGGCCGCAAATCCGATCCACAGTCTTACGACCTTCGCGCCGTTCATCCTTATATTTGTTGTGTTCTATATGTTTATGATCCGGCCGGGGCAGAAGCGGCAGAAAACCTGGCAGACAATGCTGGCCAATCTCAAATCCGGCGATCAGGTCGTAACCACCGGCGGAATTCGCGGGCGGGTGATCTCGGTCAAGGATGATGTCGTTGTCATCACTGTCAGGCCGGATAACATCAAGATGGAAGTCGCCAAGTCGGCCATCGCCAGCGTGACCACGGCTGAGGATGAAGTCAAGGCATGAAGATCCCTCCCGCCGCATTCCCCTTCAATTCTGTGACATTATTAAGAGACATCACCCGATTTTCCGTATAGATATCCATGCGCAATAATTTAAAAGGCAAAACCATATTGATCGTTGCCGTGCTGCTGGTGTTCGTGGCCGGCATTCTCGGTCTTCCAAACGGGGTCAGTCCCGCAGCGCTGAAGCAGGCGATTACCGATCGCATCCACCTGGGGCTCGACCTGAGCGGCGGCACTCACCTGATTCTGCAAGTGATGGTGCAGGAGGCGGTCGGCACCACCAGCGATAACGACATGGCGCGCATTCAGGCGGACCTGCAGCAGGCGGGCGCGGCCGGCGCGACGGCCGTCAAGCCGCACCCTAAAAGTCAGCCGCAGGTGATCAAAATAACCGGGGTGCCGCTCGATAAAGAGAACGCGGTACGTTCCGCGCTCGATACCCATTACGCCACGCAGTATGACATTGCTTCTGGCGCGGAGAATGGCTACACGCTGACGATGAAGCCGGCGGTGGTGACCGACATTGAGCAGCGTGCTCTGAAGCAGTCCATTGAGACCATTCGCGACCGCATTGACCGGCTGGGCGTGAATGAGCCTGTCATTGAGGAATACGGCCCGGGCAACTATCAGATTCTGGTGGAGTTGCCCGGTATTGACGATCCAGGCCGGGTGAAGGACGTGATCCAATCCACGGCTCGCCTGGAAATTCATGAAGTACTCGGCGGCCCCTATCCCGATGAGCAGGCCGCGCTGCAGGGCAACGGTGGAACGCTGCCGCCGGATGGTGAACTGGTCAAGTCCGACGACGGTTCGGGCACCAGCGGACAATATTACTTGTTACGCCGGGTAGCGGTGGTGGCGGGTAGCGATTTTCGCGATGCGCAGCCTTCCGTCGATGTGAACCAGCGGCCGGATGTCAGCTTTATTCTGACGCGCAACGGCGGCGATCATTTTTATCAGTACACAAGTACAAATATCGGCAAGAGCATGGCAATCGTGCTCGACAACACGGTGCGCGAAGTTGCGACCATTCAGGGCGCGATCCGCGACCAGGGACAAATCTCAGGGGGCGGATTCACCAAGGAAACTGCGGAAAACCTTTCGTTGATGCTGCGCACCGGCGCGCTGCCGGCTTCCATTCATTTCCTGGAAGAGCGGAC
>DASSZI010000082.1:0-18330 GCA_035713565.1 Acidobacteriaceae bacterium
TGCTCTAGGCATAGAGCGAACCAGGTGAAAACAACTCGGCGAGAGTCAACGCCTGGCCTGAAAAAACTTCCGTAAGATGCTGCCGCACTCTTCGCTCAGGACATTTCCCGTGACCTGCATCCGGTGGTTCAGTCCTGGGTAATTTAATACCTGCAGGACACTGCCCGCGGCTCCAGCTTTCGGATCGGTCGCGCCAAAGATTACATGCGCAATTCTGGCGTGAATCATCGCTCCAGCGCACATCGCGCAAGGTTCCAGCGTCACGTAAATCCGGCAGTGTTCCAGGCGATAGTTGTTGAGCGTCTTTCCCGCAGCCCGCAGAGCGACGACTTCGGCATGGGCGGTGGGATCATTATCGCGAATGACGCGGTTCTGGCCATGGCCGACGGCCATTCCCGCCGGATCGAGAACCACTGCGCCGACGGGCACCTCGCCTGCACGCTCGGCCAGCGTGGCCTGCCAGATCGCGACATTCATCCATTGAATGTTCAGGCTGTCATCCCAGGGAATCATCGGGAGCATGGCCGGGATTGAGTGGAAGAAATGAACCCCTCGCGGTGCCGGATCATTCCGGATACATCTCAGCAGCCAGCGCCGCGTCGAACATCTCTTCTTCATACAAGGCGCGGGCAGCCTGAAAAGCTCGCGTCCTGGCATGGCCTTCCGGTTCCGCAGCAAGCTTCGCCATGGCGGCATGCCACTTTTCGTAGGCTAGCGCCAGTTTGCCGCCCAGTGCCGGTCTCTCAAGAATCCGGGCGTTCCCATCCAGTGCCGCGTTTCCAGAGACCAGATGCTGCAGAAAAGACGGGCGCTGCTCCATGATTCTTCCGGTTGCATCCAGATTTCTCAATTGCAGCGCCACTTCCCCCAGTGCGGAGGTGGGATGCGTCCAGGCCTCTGGAACGTGCCGTTCCAGCCATAGGAGTAATTCATCGATCGGCATGGGACGCGCGATCCAATATCCTTGCGCGTGATGAACGCCGAGGGCTGCCAGGGCATCTGCCGACGGCGCGCTTTCAATGCCTTCGGCAACCAGCTCCAGGCCCAGGGCCTTGGCTAGATGCGCCATGTTCATCAAAAACCGAAGCTCCTTGGGGTGATGCTCCAGACCTATCAGGAAAGAACGGTCGAGTTTGATGATGTCGACCGGCAGTTCCTTGACACGGAGGAGTGAGGAGTAGGCGCTGCCCACATCGTCAAGAGCAATGCGTGCTCCGCACGTTTTCAAATCCCGCAATGCCTGCTGGGACCCTGCCACGGACAATGTATCAGCCCGCTCCAGCAATTCGAGAATAATACGCGATGGTTCAAGGCCGCTGTTTGCGATTTCCTGGCGCAGGTGCGACATTGCCTTGGCATCAGCCAGGGTAGAGGGTTCAAAGTTGATGCCGACGTGCAAAACATAGCCGGCACTGTCGGCGCGCTGCAGATCCTTCACGCTCTGTGAGAGCACCATAGTCGTGAGCGAGACCAGGTCCGCAGCGCTCAGCTCCGGCAGAAAATCCGACGGGAACAAGAGTGCATTGTCCTTTTCCACCATCCGCGCCAGGGCTTCCACGCCGGTGACGCGGCCGGTCTGCAGGTCAATGATCGGCTGGTAGTGGACGCGAACCATACCCGCGCGGAACAGGGAAATGATTGTTTTCTGGTGAACAATCTTTTTCTCGTCCGCTTCGGCCTGGAAAAGCATCCATCGCTGCGTGGACTCACTCTTGTTTTCCTTCAACGTGTAGAGTGCCCGGTCCGCATGGCGCAGCAGCCGTTCCGGCGGAGCGTCATCCTGGGGGAACATGGTTACGCCAATGCTGCTGCGGACGGAAAGCGTGCGTCCATTTGCCAGATGAATTGGGTTCTGCACTGCTGCCAACACGCGCGACAGCGTGACGGCAAGATCTCCTTCCTGCTCCAGGTCTTCAAGAATCAGGACGAACTCGTCCCCGCCGAGCCGGCCCACAGCATCAGTCTGGCGCAAGGTCGTCTGCAGGCGTTCCGCCACAGTGCGCAGGAGGAGGTCTCCTACGGGATGACCATGCAGATCGTTCACGACTTTGAAGCTGTCAAGATCCATTACTGCGACGGCGAGCATTCTCTTATGCCGCCTGGCGCGCGCGAGCGCGTCGTCCAGCCTCTCGGTCAATCCCCGTCGATTCAGAATGTCGGTCAATGCGTCATGACGCGCCAGCCACGCCTGATGCTGCCGCTCATCCTCCAGGATTGCCCGTAAATCGAGCAAGTCGATACCATGACCGAGCAGCTTTCCAATGCGTTCGAGCAGTTCGACCAGTTCCGGGCTGAATATATTGGTTTCATCTGATATCAGCGTGAGCAGCGCCCATATGTCCCCGTCCCTGTACAACGGAACAACGGCGGTTGCGTGCAGCCCGTACCTTCGGTAGAAGTCATGGATCAGAGGATACTCCGGTTCCGCCATCCGGTCATTGCTGTACTGGAGGGCGGATCGCCGCCACGCACGCACACTCATAATGCGCTCTTCATCGCCTGTATGTACGTTGGGGCGGTACCAATACTCGGTTGAGTGAAGATTACTGAACAGGGAAAGTACCTCAATGTCGCCGACGTTGTTTGGTCTGCCGATCCAGACATGGCGGAAGAGTCCACTCTCTACCAGCATGCGGCAAAATTCATCCAGCAGCTCGCGTTCACTTTTAGCGCGAATCACAAGCTCTGCGGTTCCCATGAGAGCCCGGTACAGGGTATTGGCGCGAATGAAGCTCGCATTGGAGGTTTTCAACTCGGTGATGTCATTCTGAATTCCGATGAAGTGAGTCACTTTGCCGGAGTGGTCCTGTACGGGCGCCCATCCGAGGGAGTTCCAGAAGACCGTGCCATCCTTGCGATAGTTCTTCAGTTCGATGGTGCAGGTTTTTCCAGCCCTTTCAGCTTCGCGCAAGAGTTCGAGTTGCGGCTGCGCACGATCTTCGCCGAGCAGCATCGATCCACTCTGGCCCAGAATCTCTCTGGCGCTGTAGCCGGTGATGCGTTCAAACGCGGGATTGACGTAGCAGATGGAATGCTCCTCGCCCGATGCATGGGCGATGGTGATTCCATTGCTGCAAGCGTCCATTGCCGCCTTGTAAAGGGTGAGTGTTCGCTGCTGTTGCTCAAGAGATTCCATTAGCCGAAGCCGTTCCAGCGCGAAACCGAGCAGACCATGAAGATGAAGGATCAGCCGATGGATCCCCTCCTGTGCGAAGAAGTTGACCTGTTTGCTATAAAGAGTGAGAACATCCCTATCGTGGTCATTCACCAGCACCGGGATGGCGCATGAAGATCGCCAGCCGAAGCGGACGCCGCGCTCGCGCCAGAACAGACTGCGAAAGACTTTCGGGTCTGCCCAGTCGGCAAAGAATTGCGGCTGACCGGTGGTGCAGGCCACAGCGATGGGATTGTCTGGATGATCGCGGAGCGAGATGGGACCTCCAGACAGATACTCCGCAACACCTTCCCCCGCAGTGAAGTGGTACTGGACAATATCCTGCTCATCGGGACTACCAAGCCATACGCCGGCGATGCCTGGAACCTGAAGAAGAAATTCCGTTAGCCTGGAATAGAGCGCGGCGACCGTTGGAACAGTAAGCAGCAGGTTATCGAGCCGCGCGGGCAGCTCACTCAAATGCTGGCGAGCGTCCAAAACCGCAGAGTAGAAAACGCTTTGCAACGACAAATCCTGCAGGAGCCGATCCGTAATCCACAGAGAAGTCTCCCTGTTCTCGGATGGACTGGACATTTGCGCATTCAGATAGGAAATCGCATGCTGGAGAAAAAGCCTGTGGTGCTGGGCCACGCGCTCCAGAGAAAAGCCATGGCGAAGCTGCAACTGGACGATCTGTTCGGCTCTCTGCCGCCAAAGTTTGTCCGGAACCTCCGAGCCAAGCAGAGCCACGAGATAGGTTCTCTGGAAACTTCTCAGTTCGCGAACTGCTTCTTGCGAATGGTCGCCCGCGAGCGAGAGATGGCCCTCTGTCTCGCAGAGGATGGAGGAGTTTTCGGAGTAGAAACTGTCAATGAACTGGCGCATTCGCTCCGCAGTGGGCGCGAATGCCGTCGCGACGTGCTCGGATTGTCCGGCAGAAATTGCCATACATTCTTCAGCAGACGGGACACAGATTTCCCATGCTTACTGTCACATCTGACGCGTGTATTCTACTGCACCAGTTTGGCTGCTCCTATTCAACAGCAAATTTCATCATTTTTGTTATTTTTCTTGCATCGAGGAGCGCTCAGGCAGCAGCAAGCGGTCTGAACATTCCACAACTGTTTGCGACTGCGAATTTCAAGGCGCTATGTTCTATAGCGAACAAGCGCTGGTGGATCCGGTGACTGGTGCTTACTGCCTGGTGTCCAGGGGATGATCCGACTTCTGGAAAAACTCTTTCTGCAGAGTGAGACTGGTCTGGTCAGCCCGTACGGCACGGATCACCTCGGCGATGCTGCCAGCCCAGGCATTCATGTCCCACTGGCCTAGCTTCAAATTGGCGGAGCTGGCGTCCCCGGCATAGTGATTGGGAAATTTGGCGTACCACCAGATCCCCGTGTAAAGACCCTTTGGCAGATGTAGCCGGTTCTGGTCTGCGCCGGATTCCTGAGTGGCGCGGTCCATGTGCGTCAGGTCGGGTCGTGCCACCATCATGTGGGAAGTTTCCGATTCTCCCGCGTGCATATCAACTTTGTCCTTCTGCGCCGGACGGCCGGTTCCCATATGGCGAGGGTCCGGCCAAAAGACGTAAACGACGTAATTGTGCGGCGAGTCGAGTTGGGACTGTGCGAAGTAAGGGAGGAAGCTTTCATTTCCGCCGTGGCCGTTCACAATAACAATCTTTCTGCAGCCGTTCCGACCCATTTCGTCGGTAGTCGCCTGCAGCAGTTCCATCTGGAGGTGTGCCGGGTAGGAAAGCGTTCCAGGCTGGTGGCGGGCTTCCGCGATCTGACCGAAATAGTAAGGAGGGAAGACAACGGCATATTCCTGTTGGACCGCGTGGAGAGACGCATACCGTACGTTGATCAGATCGGTCCCGAGAGGCAGGTGAGTGGAGTGCTTCTCGATAATGCCGAAGGGCAGCAGGCAGACTCCCTGGGCCTGCCGGATGGCCTGAATGAAGTCTGGCCCGGTGAGTTCTTCCCACTTGGGAGAGAGTTTTGTCTGGGCGCTGGACTGGGGCGCAGGACTGGAGTCGCTCTGACCCAGGACAATTTGGGATGTCAGAAGAGCGGACGATACGAGACAGCAGGCCAAAGCACACTTCAGCATTCGCATAGGTTTTTCCTTGCAGCGCATTTAAGAAAATTCATTCGCTGGCGATTATAGCTTCCGCCTCAATCTCTATACGCCAGGATGGATGAAGGAGCGCCGCCACGACGACCATGGTGGAAGCCGGGCGGACGGAACCGAAAAATTCGCCGTGAACGCGGCCAATGGCTTCCCAGTCTTCCGCCCGGGTCAGGTACATGCGGGTCCGGACAACATCTTTCAGGCTGGCACCCGTCCGCCCCAGAATGGTCTCGATAATTTGCAGCACATGCCGTGTCTGAGTGGCGGGATCGGCATCGTCGGCCCCCACGGGCCCCGTCCCGGAGATGTGTACCGTGTTGCCCACGCGTACCGCACGGGAAAATCCAATGATGGGTTCGTACGGCGAGGAACCGGAAATGTTTTGTCGCATGGGAATGAGTCCCTTTGGAAGTCCACGACGCTGCCAGTCTTGAAGGCGTGATGGAGGAATCGCCCGCCGAGACGTTTCGCCGGTGCAGCTTACGAATTTGCGCTTGCGATCGAAACGGTGGGCACCGTTCGTAGGGTACACAAACTCCCGCTATTCCTGGGGTTTTGTTTGGAGCGGCTTGAAACAACTGAGCCGAGGCGACCAGTGCGCTTCGGCTCAGTTTGCTGCAGATTCAGGGTTGCGGGAAGAAAGGTGCCGTCTACAGGCCCTTCTTTACCAGGAAAAGAATCAGGTCTTTGACGCGGTTGGAGTAGCCCCACTCGTTGTCGTACCAACTGATCACCTTGGCCATGTTGCCGCCGATGACTTTGGTCGAAGGGCCATCGATGATGGAGGACAGGGGATTGCCCTTGAAATCCATTGAGACGAGCTCCTGCGATTCATAACCCAGGATGCCTTTGAGCGGCCCATCGGCTGCGGTTTTCAGCGCATTGTTTACGGATTCCACGGTGATCGGCTTTTCTGTCACCACGGTCAGATCCACTACGGAAACCACCGGCGTGGGCACACGCAGCGAGAAGCCGTCCAGCTTGCCTTTGAGTTCCGGCAGGACCAGGTGCAGTGCCTTGGCTGCGCCAGTCGAAGTAGGAATGATATTCAGGGAGGCGGCACGGGCGCGGCGAAGATCCTTGTGCGGAAAGTCGAGAGTGACCTGATCGTTGGTGAAGCTGTGGATCGTGTTCATCAAGCCTGACACGATGCCAAAGTTTTCCAGCAGCACTTTCGCCAGTGGGGCCAGACAGTTGGTCGTGCAGGAAGCGTTTGAGATCACGCTGTGCTTCGCTGCATCGTACTTATTCTCATTTACGCCGAGAACGATGGTGATGTCTTCATTGGAAGCCGGGGCGGAGATGATGACCTTCTTGACGGAGCCTTGAAGGTGGGCTTTCGCCTTGGTGGCATCGGTGAAGTGACCGGTTGACTCGACTACGATCTGCGCACCCACGGAATTCCAATCCAGCTTGGCGGGATCGCGCTCCGCAAATACCTTGATGTGCTTGCCATCAATGGAAATGAAATCCGGCCCTGCTTCCACCTTGTGGTGCAGGTTGCCGAGGATCGAATCGTATTTGAGCAGATGTGCCAGAGTCTTGGGGTCGGTCAGGTCATTGACCGCGACGAAATCCAATTCGGGATTGCCGAGCGATGCCCGCAGGACATTGCGCCCGATACGGCCAAAGCCGTTGATACCAACCTTTACTGCCATCTTTGATTTCTCTCCTGATTCAAGTTGATTTGGACAGGGGCTACACGCCTATTGTACGTCCCTCCACACCCGCACTGAAATGTTCCCCAGAGAATGCATTGCAGATTCCTGTTGCCGCTAGATTTTGTCCTTTCTTGTCTGGTCAATTGCAATCTCGACATTCTCATGTTTGATTTCCAGCCGCAGGCGGTTGAAAGCGCTCATGTAGACGTTGGCAATCCAGACCAGCGCGAACCAGGCGATCAGGTAGCCGCGCCAGCCGGAATAAAGCATTTGAAAATGAGTGATCAGAAGAAAAAAGAGAGTGACGTAATGGCTGAAGCAGTACTCACAGGTGAAGAGATAAAAAAACTTGCGGGCGGAGAGGGCACGGCAGCTCTCGCTGCGTTGCTTACACCACTCGCGCGGCTCGCGAAAAACCTCTTCATGGGTGATCGTCCAGGAGACGCAGGCAATTGGTAAAGCCAGCAAAAGCAGGTATGCGAATTGATGGGACAGCAAGCCCGGCATAGAGATTTAGATGCAGGCGGCAAACCTAGTATCGACGCAATGGCCAGAGGGCTTTTCAAAATGGCGGAGTGGGGTGGCGGCAAGGGCCGGGGCTGCTCAGGTGCCAGGGCATGCGGCGCGCCTGGTCCGCGAAGTTTGCAGCCGATGCTGGCAATATGTTACAAGCGCATCATGCGCGAGTGGGTGCGCGAAAAACTAATGAGACGCCGCAAGAAGCCGGTGACCAACAATTCCGAGTCAACCGGAAAGATCGGTCACGAAATTCCGCAAAATCAGCCATCGCCTTTACAGCCGTCCTACCCCGCGCCGTCGGAACGCGAGGAGCAGGCGCAGGAACCCAGCCGGGCCGGATCCCTGTCCGACGTTTCCCTTTCAAGTGAAACCGCAGAGGGAGCAAGGCAACCAGAACCGTCTCACCCGGCGAATTTCGATTCGCCACGGCACGGCGGGTGGACCGACTCGGCGAGCAAGACGGGGGATTCCTCCGCAATGCAAGGCCGCGAATACGATCAGGACCCGGAGAGGGAGCATGATCCGGAACTCCGCCAGATCTCCGACCAGGAACAGGTCTCTGCTTTGGAAGCAGGCGGGGAAAGCGGTCCGGTTTTGGTCCATGAAACCCAGCCGGAGTCGCTGGCGACTCCACCGGCGGCCCTGCAGGTGGCGCCCGCAAAAGGCTACGTGGTGCTCACCATTGGTCTTCCGGGTTCCGGCAAGACAACGTGGTTCAAGCGGCGAGGCGTAACGCCGCTGTCGAGCGACATGCTGCGCAGTATTCTGTTTGACGACATTACCGAGCAGCGCTATCAGGGTCTGGTGTTTTCCACCTTGCGTTCCTTGCTGCGGGCCCGGCTGATTGCCAAAATGCCATGGAATTACGTGGACGCAACCAATCTTTCTCCGCACGAACGTCGCCAGTGGATCAAGATGGCGAGAAGTTTTGGATATGAGGTCCAGGCGGTCTTTTTTGATGTGCCGTTTGAGGTCTGCATGCAGCGAAATCTGCGTCGCGACCGGATGTTGAATGAGGAGACAATGGCCAAGATGCAGGAGCGCCTGCGCCCGCCATCCTTCAAGGAAGGCTTTCACAAGATCACCGTAGTGCGGGTAAAGAACAGCCCTACGGAAACTCCTACGGAAGCTTTCGATCCGCCGCAGAGCTAGCTTGAGAATGTCTCTCACTGCGGACGCTCCGGCACCGGAGCCATGGCTTCGAGGAACGCTGACCGAGCTGGCGGCGGAACAGCGTGCCGTGCTGCACGCGCTGCAGTTGGCAGGCGAAGATATCCGGCGGTGGTGTGGCAGGCTGTCCGACGAAGAATTGCACGAGCATCCGCACGGATTGCCTTCCGCAGCGTTCCAGGTGCGGCACATCCTGGGCAGCCTTGACCGTCTGATGACCTACGCAGAAGGCAACCCGCTGAACCCACTGCAAAGGACGGCGCTGTCCGCCGAAGCGAACGCCGAGGGCAGCAGGGCGCAGATCCTGGCGGAGTTCGAACAGGGGATCGCACTGGCCGAGCAGCGCATTCGGGCAATCGATATCGGCCGTTGGCCGGAGCCTAGAAAAGTGGGACGCAAGGAACTGCCGACCACCGTCGGGGGCCTGCTGATCCATTGCGCCGAGCACACGCAACGCCACGTAGGGCAGGCGGTCACGACGGTCAAGGTGCTCCTCGCGCTGCGGAACAAATCTTCCTAGCTGAAAGGAATGCTCACCTCCGCCGCTGGCGCGGTTCCAGTCTGAGGTTTGGCTCCAAATTTCTCCTTTTGCAATCGCGCGAAATTTTCCTTCCCAATTGAATGGACCCGTGCTACAGTCGGTGCATTCCACTTTTGCAGCAGTAGTTTTCCATTGCATCGCAGGCCTTGTTTTTTCCTGCGCGCGCAAAGACGCGTGCTGCGATTAAGGCCGATTTTTCGTATTGCCTGTGCATTCTGCGAGGTTCTCTCTTATATGTGCCCGACCGCCCGCACCACTACGCCCGAACACTTCGATGCTGCCGATGCCACTCCCTCAAACTTTTGGAAATGGTTTCTGCTTGCGATCCTATGGATCGCGGCGGCAGTTTTTCTGTTGGCCACAACCGGAGCGCAAGCTCAGAAGGTCTATTTCAGCAACCATCAGATCACAGCACCCGCTACCGGACTGAGCGGCCCCGGAGGCATGCCGGGGGAGCCAGCCGGTAGCCGTGCAATTGTGAACACCGCTTTTTCCAATCCGGGTTAAGCCCGCGGCGAAACGCCGCTCCTGACGATCCGCATTGCACGCGCGAGCAGAGCCAACCAGCCTGCTTTGCGGCGCAGTGCGGCCGAAGGGAAGGACTGCGGTCCTTCAGAGAGTGGAGAGATTTTCATCCGCCAGGTGGCCCATCTTTTCCCGCTTGACCTGAAGATATTTTTCAAACCTTTCATGCGATTCGACAACTGCCGAGATGCGGCCAACGACGCGGATACCCGCTGATTCCAGCGCGGCGACCTTCTCCGGATTGTTAGTCATGAGCCGGACCTGGGTGATGCCCATAAGCTTGAGAACCTGGGCGGGCATTTCAAACGCGCGGCAGTCTGCTTTGAACCCGAGTTGTTCGTTCGCCTGGACCGTGTCGAGTCCCTTGTCCTGGAGAGCATAGGCTTGCAGTTTGGGCATAAGCCCAATTCCGCGGCCCTCCTGGTGCTCGTAGAGCAGGATGCCGGCGCCCTCGTCCGCGATGGTGCGCAACGCCAGTTCCAATTGCAGGCGGCAATCGCAACGCAGGGAACCGAATACATCTCCGGTCAGGCACTGCGAGTGGATACGGACGATCGGCGGAGTGCTGGCGACATCGCCCATGACGAGCGCTACCATCTCTTCCGTTGCGGAGGTTTCCAGCGAGCCGGTGCCACAGTCGGCCGACGTTTGCTCGCTGCTTCGATCTCCTACAAAACCGAAGATGCGAAAAGTACCCCAGCGGGTGGGAAAGTCGGCGTCTGCAACTTTACGGACATGTTCAAAGGGCATGACATGATTATAGGGACTCTTCGCATTCAAGCCTGGGGTGGCAGGAGCTGCATGGCGGCGAGTAAAGTGGAGTCGTGATCGATTCCAAGCTGGTCCTGATAACGCTGCTGATCAAGCTGGGGGTAGCCGCGGCCGTTTCGAGCGCTCTGACGCGATCGACCGTTTTCAAAAATCTGCTTTTCTGCCGGCGGCGCACAGTGAGTCAGACGCTGGGTCTGCTGGCGTGGATCTGTATTCCGCTCACACTGGGAGTGTGGGTACGCGTCATCGTGCCGAATTTTCTGGCTGCGGACATTTCCTTCGAGGCCGTCATTATCGTCGCGGTTTTGCTGGGTTCCACACCCGCCATGGTCGCAGGCGCATTCCTTGCGATGCCCGCAGTGCTGCACCGGGAATATCTGACGCTTCCTTTCAATCTATTGGTCGCCCTGATCTTCGGCACGTATCGCGCGTTTGTGTCGGAGGAGGATGTCTGGTCCTTTTCACCATTCGTGGATCTGAGCATGTACCGGTGGATTCGGCGGAACTTGAGCCGTCCGCGGGTGGACCGGCAAGTTCTTTTGCTCATGCTGATTATGGGTATGCAGTTGCTGCGCAACTGGATAGGGGACCTGGAGCCGCACCGCATCTTTGTTCTGCGCACGCGCAGCCTTCCGCTGCTGCTGGCAATTTGCGTCTGCGCACCCATGGTCGTGGGCATTCCGCTTAAGATCTGGAACCAGATCCGCATTGAGCGCAAGCTGGAAGAGCAGGAAAGATTGCTGCTGGAAGCCAGGCTGGACGCACTGCAGCGGCAGATCAATCCTCATTTCTTATTCAACACTTTGAATTCCATTGCGTCTCTGGTGCGCTTTCGTCCGGAGCAGGCCAGGCAATTGATCGTCAAGCTGGCAAGCATTCTGCGGGTCCTGCTGCAGGATCGCGATGATCTGACGCCGCTGCGCGAGGAGTTGCAGTTTGCCGACGATTATCTAGCCATCGAGGTAACCCGGTTTGGCGCCGACAAGCTGCAGGTGGTCAAAGAAATTCCCGCCGAAACGCTGGAGATTCTGGTGCCCAGTATGCTGCTGCAGCCGTTGATTGAAAACAGCATCAAGCACGGTCTGGAGCCGCGCATCGGGGGAGGCACCATCACTTTGCGGAGCCGCCTGCAGAATGACAAGCTGGTGGTCACGGTGGAAGATGATGGGGTGGGGATGGCCTCGGACTCCGGCAACGGCCCGCTGCCCCGGCGGAGCAGCCTGCTTCCGTCAGGAACAGGCGTCGGAATGCGGAATGTACGTGAGCGCATGCAGGTGCTATGCGGCCCGGATGCCGAGTTCGAAATCATCAGCCGTCCCGGACGAGGAACGCGCGTCGTGCTAACGATTCCTCTTAGCCACGGACAGATCGCCATGACCCAAGGCGCGGAAACGCGCAGTCCTGAAAGCCGCGGCCCGGAATTGCGAGGTTCCGACCTGCGCACCAGCTCCAGCCGCTTTCAGGATTCACGCAACAGAGACCTGTAGAATTCTTCATATTTGGGGATCACTCTGCTGGCGCAGTAGGTCTGCTGCGCTCTTTGGCGTGCGGCGCTGGCCATTGTGCGCAGGCGCGCACGGTCCTGCAGAAGGGCGACTGCGGCTTGCGCCATCGCGTCCACATTGCCCACAGGAAACAGCAACCCAGTCACACCGTGTTCAATGAGTTCGGGCACTCCGCCGACGTTCGTTCCAATTGTGGGGACCTCGCAGGCCATCGCTTCCAGGGCGGCGAGCCCGAAGGATTCCATCTCGCTTGGCATCAGCATCAGGTCCGCTGCGGGCAGCAACTCATTCACCTGATCCAGTTTTCCCAGGAAGTTCACGCGATCGGAAATTTTCAGGCTCTTGGCCAGCCACTCCGCGGAGGAGCGCTCCGGACCGTCGCCGACCATGAGCAACCGAGCAGGCATTTCCCGGGCCACGCAGGCAAAGACCTGGATTACGTCCTGCACGCGTTTGACGGGGCGGAAGTTGGACAAATGGACCAGCACGGCTTCGTCCGGGGCGGCATACTGGGCCCGGATGGCGGGAGTGAGCTGCGGGTTCCGGACGTACAGATCGCAATTCACGAAGTTGCTGATCACCTGAATAGGCCGCGTGGTGCCGAACGTTTCCGCGGTTTTGCGGCGCAGGTAGTCGGAGATGGAAGTGACGCCATCGCTTTCATCAATCGCATACCGAGTGATGGGCAAATAGGCCCGGTCCGCTCCGACCAGCGTGATGTCGGTGCCGTGCAGCGTGGTGACAAACGGAAGCCTGCGGCGGGTTTGCGCCAGCATCTGCCGAGCCAGCAACGCACTGACGGAATGCGGAATCGCATAGTGGACATGCAGCACGTCCAGGTTGTAATAGTCCGCTACCTCGGACATCCGGGATGCCAGCGCCAGCGAGTAAGGCGGAAATTCAAAGAGCGGATAGTTCGAGACGGAAACTTCGTGGAAACGAATCCGCTCTTCCCGTCCGGTCAGACGAAAGGGTTGAGCGTAGGAGATGAAGTGTACTTCATGCCCGCGTGCGGCGAGTTCAATGCCGAGCTCCGTCGCAACAACGCCGCTGCCGCCGTAGGTGGGATAACAGGTGATGCCAATTTTCATAGTCGCAGGCTTTCCGTTCTCGTAGTGGATGCAAAAGAGGCAAGCCGAGCTCCATTTTGTTCCCCATTACGTGAGCTGGCCAAAATGGCAGGTTTGTATGTTCTCCATGGCCAGGCCTTCCGGCAGCGCCAGCAGTGCGCTTCGTTCGATTTCTCGTGAATTCTGCAGCCGGGTGCGTGTAGCGAGCAGTTCGCTGTCGAGGTAGGCAGGATGGCAAACCAGTTCCCAGGTTCCCTCCGGCAGGCTACGGAGCAGGGAGTTGAGCGCAGTCTGGTCCAAACTGCCGGTTGCAAGCACGCCCACGCAGCCGTCGGTGGTGGCAAGCTGGCGCTGTTCGACAACTCTGCGGAAATTGGAAAGGAATCTGCGCAGGAGTTCCACCTGGATTCTGCGCGTGGTGCCCGCGTCAGGGGTGGCGGCAACGCTCCACGAAGGTTCGAAAGGATTGCGAATGGCAGGGACACCGCAGTGGTTGGCGGCGCGAGTGACCGCGTCGAGCACGGCGGGAAACATGTGCGTGTGCTTGTGGGTATCGATGTGGGTGACGCGAATGCCGGCCCGCTGCAGTTTCTGAATCTGCGCCGTCGCTTCCCGCTCCATGTCCGCTCGATGAATGCGGCCCAGGTAGAGATCGCGAATGAAGCCGCCAAGTGCAGTGCGGAAACGTGGGCCGTCGTCCATCAGGGAAGGGATTGCCGCGGGCGCAGAGACCGGCGAGCCGTCGACCAGTACGACATGGCATCCAACGCCGAGGGAAGCATCCTGCCGGGCGAGTGCGACGGCCTCAGAAAAACGCGGGGCCGCGGCCATCAGGGTGGCGGACGTGAGCGCGCCTGCGGTATGCAGATCGACCACAGCGCGGTTAATACCATCCGTCAGAGCGAAGTCATCTGCGTTCACGATCAGGCGGCGCACTCGATGAGTGTAACAACTGCATCTGCCCTGCCTCCCTCATGCGAGGCGGTGTGCATTCCGCAGGTGCCAAACGATGTAGGGGAATGTCGTAATCGAGAGAAGGACCAGCGCATGGACCAGTCCGTCGGGAATGCCGTGGCCCAATGACCCGAGGACGAAATTCATGCTGACATGGCCGGCTCGTTGGGCAGGAGCCGCTAAAAACGTGTGGACTTGGCCCGTGCCGCCCATCCATGCGACTATTGCCAGTCCGGCTGCTGGCCAGAGTGTCTTCAATCTCTGGCGAGCAGCGATTACTCCGATGAACCACCCTGTAAGAATTGGCGCACCCAGATAGATTGCCTTGCCAAGCTGAAAATAGAGGTTCGCAATGCCGTGAACTCGAACACCCAAAGGTGTTGTGGCTTCGGGCAGGAAGGCCTGCCAGCCAGACCACAAAATGAACAAAGCTACCGACCAGCACCCAGCCAAAAGCAAGAACGGAGCGAGACCGAACATCGCCCACGGCGCGCGCGCACTCCACGATTGGAACTGGCGCTGCTCGATCATGGCTCGGGCAAGCTCGTCCATGTCCCCGAGTCGCAGAAACGCCACCGATTCCGCCTCTGCGCGATTGCGGCCCGCCGCTATCTCTTCCGCCGTCAGATCAGCCAGATGCTCGGCAAGTTCAGCCAGATAGCGGCGCACATGCCGAGGTGCCACCCCAGCCAGGAGCAGGCGTTCGCGCAATTCAGGGAACAGCTTCGACATTTTGACCTCCTAACATGTCTCGGATCGCGGACGCCATACTGGACCATGTCTCCGAGAGGTCCTGCAATCGACGTGAACCTGCCGGCGTGACGGAATAATAAATGCGGCTGCGGCCATTGATCGTTTTGCGCTTTGCCCTCAGCGCACCCGCACGCTCCAGCGCATGCAGCACCGGGTACACGACGCCCTCACCCACGGAAATGACCGCTCCGGTGCGGCTGCGAATGGCCTGAACAATTTCATAGCCGTACATTTCCTGCTGCTGGATGAGGCGGAGGATCAGGAGTTCCGGAACGCCATTCATAAAGTTCGGGTTGGTCTCGCGAATTGCCACGGATGAATATACCTTGTGGTTCGTGGTATGGCAAGTGACTGGAACAGACCGGAAGGTCAGTCGCAGCGGAAGATGAAGGAAGCGCAAAAGCGCGTCCATGTACCCGAATGACATGGCGCGATCCGCATGACTTGTCGTGTTTGGCTCAGCAAAAGTTGCACCACCAGGACTACAGTAGACGAAGTGGACTGCCATATTGCTTCCAGGATGAGTGGTTCGCTAGAGTTACTCACGACCAACAGGAGAACAGAATGCAGAAGCGAACCCTAGGCAACGCGAAGCTGGAGGTTTCGTCCGTCGGATTTGGCTGCATGGGGCTGAGCCATGCATACGGGCAACCTCCGGAAAAGAAGGAAGCGCTCGCCCTGATTCGAGCAGCAGTGGAGCGTGGCGAGACTTTCTTCGATACTGCGGAGGCGTACGGCCCATTCACCAATGAAGAACTCGTAGGCGAGGCGCTCGCTCCTCATCGGGAGAATGTGGTGATTGCCACCAAATTCGGTTTCGACATCGCTCCTGATGGTCAGCGTGGAGGCGGGCTCAACAGCCGGCCGGAGCACGTCAAGCAGGTAGCTGAGGCATCGCTAAAGCGTCTGAAAACAGAGGTGATCGATCTTTTCTACCAGCACCGAGTGGATCCCAAGGTACCGATTGAGGATGTTGCGGGCGCAGTCAAGGCCCTCATTCAGGAGGGTAAGGTGAAGCACTTCGGCCTCTCTGAAGCTGGAGCAAACACGATACGGCGTGCGCATGCAGTGCAGCCGGTTACTGCCGTTCAAAGTGAGTATTCCCTCTGGACGCGCGACGTCGAACAGAACGGGGTTCTGGCGACTTGCGAAGAGCTCGGCATCGGTTTTGTCCCATGGGGGCCTTTGGGCGCCGGCTTCCTCACGGGAAAGATCGACGCAACCACTCAGTTCGAAGCTACGGACTTCCGTACTATGTCGCCGCGCTTCACTCCTGAAGCAAGGGCCGCCAATCAGGCGGTGGTCGATCTGTTAAAGGGCATCGGACAGAAAAAGAACGGTACTCCGGCGCAAGTCGCTCTTGCGTGGCTGCTTGCCCGGAAACCGTGGATCGTTCCGATTCCCGGTACGGCAAAGCTGCATCGCCTGGAAGAAAACCTGGGGGCCGTAAACATCCATCTCTCCGCGGAAGACCTCCGCGACATCGACATGGCAGTTTCGAAGATTGAGATTCAGGGGCAACGGCTTCCAGAGGCAGTACTGAAGATGTCGGAGCAGTGAAGTTTTCTTACGCCCTGAACGTACTACTATCCGGGCCTATCAGTATGAATTCAGAGTCACGGCGTCAGCACCTTCCATTTATCCGCCGTCATCGATCCGTCGTTTGACAGCTTGATCCGGGGTAGCTGGTTGCGTTTGTCAGCGACGGGATTGAAGACCCGCTCAGGCTCGCGATCGCGCTGGCAGTTCCACATCTCAGAAGCCAGATGTGGGGCGCCCTCGCACCTTCGTGCTGAACAGTTGAGGGGAGATGCGGGCCACCCGCGCTCCCGTGGCAAGTGATCGTGAGTAAGCTCGCCCACTTACCTGGCTGCGAGTTCCCGCATCCAATTGACCCAGGCTTGATGCGGCTACCGCGGCGCTCTGATACGAAAAGAGGTCTTAATGAAAAAATGGACGTTTTTACTCATCACGTTATGTTGCACAACCCTTTGCCGGGCGGCCTCAGAGCGCCAGAATGTTGTCAGCCGGCTCGACCACTCGGCAAAAGTTCTGCACGAGATTATGGACGCACCCGACAAGCGCATTCCCGACCGGATTATGAGGCGGGCAAAGTGCGTCGTTGTTGTCCCGCATTTGGTCAAAGGGGGCTTCGTTTTTGGAGCCGAAGAAGGAAAGGGAGTCGCCACTTGCCGGACCGCCAAGGGTTGGAGTGCGCCGGCCTTCATCCAGATGGGCGGCGGCAGTTGGGGGACGCAGTTCGGCGCAGAAGCTGTTGACCTTGTGATGGTAATCAATGGTGAGAGAGGAATGCAGAAGCTGCTGTCGAGCAAATTCGAAATCGGGAGGGATGCATCCGTTGCTGTGGGCCCTGTGGGACGGCATTCCTCTGAGAATACAGACGCGAAGTTCAACACGATGATCCTGACCTACTCGCGGGCAAAAGGCGCTTTTCTGGGGATGACCTTCGACGGTGCCGTGGTTCGCCAGGACAATCGATCCCGGCAAGCTCTGTACGGGCCAAGGGTGACTACGCGGGAGTTGCTGCTGGGGCGAGTGAGGCCGCCGGCGTCCGCAAGGCCATTCCTTGCCGCAGTGAGAGGAGCAAAAGCCCAGGCGGCCCTCCGGGCAAAGAAGAAATAGGCCAAAGGCAACTCACTCCAAAGCTGAGGAGCATTCATGTCAAAGGTTCGTGTCGCGGGATTTGCGATTTCACTGGACGGTTTTGGCGCCGGGGTGGAGCAGAGCCCCGAAAATCCGCTGGGAAAGCGCGGGCCAGAACTTTTTTCATGGTTCTTTCACACCAGGACATTCCGCGCTATGCAAGGGAAGGAGGGCGGCTCGACGACTGTGGACGATGCGTTTGCACAGCGATCGATGGAAAACTTCGGGGCGTTCATTCTTGGCCGCAATATGTTTGGTCCGATCCGGGGTCCATGGCAGGACGACTCCTGGAAGGGCTGGTGGGGTCCCAATCCGCCGTACCATGCGCCGACCTTTATTCTGACGCACTACGAGCGTGAACCCCTTTTGATGGAAGGGGGAACAACCTTCTACTTTGTGAGCGGCGGAATTGAAGAGGCGCTGAGGCTCGCGAAACAAGCAGCGGGTGATAAGGACATAAAGATCGGCGGCGGAGTCTCTACCGTACGACAGTATCTGCAGGCTGGGCTGATCGACTCTCTCCATCTCGCCGTTTCCCCTGTTGTCCTTGGGCAAGGCGAGGCACTGCTGAGCGGAATTGACTTGCCCGCGTTGGGGTTTGCTGTGACTGAGCACCAGGCCACAGAGCACGCGATGCATCTAGTGCTCACGAAGAAATAGAGGACAAATGCGGGCTGTAATCCGGATGCCTGAAGCCCTCCCCCGGTTGCATCTCCCGTGGCTTGACCCGTCCTTGCGTGTTCCATACACTTGTAGCTGTCCCTCAACGCAGAGTCATGATGATGGGCGGCTAGCTCAGTTGGTTAGAGCGCCTGCCTTACAAGCAGGATGTCGGGGGTTCGAGTCCCTCGCTGCCCACCAAGGTTCCCCGAATTGCAAGGTTTTGAGGGGCTTATTCTGCTCGGAA
>DASSZI010000083.1:0-6721 GCA_035713565.1 Acidobacteriaceae bacterium
CCGGAGTCGTGAGTCCACGGACTGGAAGACAGGCAGGCAAGGCCTGGTTCTTACAGTGGCGGATAACGGTGTCGGCATGGATGAGGCAACGCGTAGGCGAGCGTTGGAGGCATTTTTTACGACGAAGGGCTTCAACGGCACGGGGCTGGGCCTGTGGATCAGTTCCGAGATCGTGCAGCGTCATCGGGGTCGTATGCACATCCGCAGCAGCCAACAGGAGCGGCATCGCGGAACCGTCGTCACGCTTTTCCTGCCGTTTGACGCTTCTGTGGGCTGAGCCGCGCCGGCTGAACATACCCGCAGACTCCCTGAATGGGAGGCTTCTGCTGATACACTACAAAGTTTTGTCCCTTTAGCAGGGCTCATCTTGACCGTAAATGGAGCAGGAATGCCGCCGACCATGCATGCTGTCGTGAAAGCGGGAGCACGTCCCGGAGTGGAAATTCGTGAAGTCCCTGTTCCAGGGTACGCGCCGAACGAGGTGCTGGTAAAAGTGGATGCCGCGAGCGTCTGCGGAACGGACCTGCATATCTATAACTGGGATCCCTGGGCGCAGGGGCGTGTCCACCCACCTCTCATACCCGGTCACGAATTCTGCGGGACGGTGTCTGAGGTGGGAGAACTGGTCACGTCCGTCAAACCAGGAGATTTCGTCTCGGCTGAGATGCATGTGGCGTGCGGCAAATGCCTGCAGTGCCGCATTGGCCAAGCGCATGTCTGCCAGAACGTGAAGATTATTGGGGTGGATGCGAATGGTGCATTCGCCGATTACGTAGTGATTCCTGAATCGAATATCTGGAAGCTGGATCCCGCGATGCCGCGGGAATATGGCTCCATTCTGGACCCTTTAGGAAATGCTGTACACGCGGTACTGGCGGCGGAGATTGCTGCACGCAGTGTTGCGGTGGTGGGCTGTGGGCCGATAGGGCTGTTTGCCATTGCCGTGGCGCGGGCCTGCGGGGCTTCTAAAGTTTTCGCGCTGGAAGTGAATGAACATCGCCGCAAACTGGCACATGCGATGCAGGCGGACTTCGTCCTAAGCCCCGCGACGGACGATGTAGCCGCAACGGTCTCGGACCATACTGCGGGCATTGGAGTGGACGTTGTGCTGGAGATGTCTGGCCATGCTGACGGTATGCGCCTGGGTTTTCAGATCCTTCGCACCGGGGGACGAGTTTCTCTGCTGGGGATTCCAACCAAACCGGTCGAGTTGGATTTCGCTCGCGACATTATTTTCAAGGGCGCGACGGTGCTCGGCATTAATGGACGCCAGATGTATGAGACCTGGTACCAAATGGAAGCCCTGCTCAAGGCAGGCAAGCTGGACCTATCTCCAGTGATTACGCACCGGCTGCCCCTGCATGAGTTTGCCCAGGGAATGGACCTGCTGAAGTCCGGTGAGGCCAGCAAGATCGTGCTGACGCCAGTCAATTGATGAAATCGGAAGTTGAAGCAGGTCCCTCGACTGGGATGTACCGCGAAGAGGACAGCCCCAGTCGATGGCTCGAACCGGGGCTGCCTGGCTGAAGTTCTGAGTTTCAGGATCGGACCAGTATTACGCTTCCCGCACTCCATCCAGAAACGCCCGCAGCTTGCGTGAGCGCGAGGGGTGACGAAGCTTGCGGAGAGCTTTGGCTTCGATCTGGCGGATGCGTTCCCGCGTGACCTGGAAGCTCTGGCCCACTTCTTCGAGCGTATGTTCGGAGCCATCTTCCAAGCCAAACCGCATTTTGATGACCCGCTCTTCGCGCGGTGTCAAGGTGCGCAGCACCTGGGACGTGTAATCTTTCAGGTTGACGCTGATGACAGCGTCCGAGGGCGACACTGCCTGGTGGTCTTCAATGAAGTCGCCGAGGTGGGAATCTTCTTCTTCCCCAATGGGCGTTTCCAGTGAGATTGGTTCCTGGGCGATTTTGAGGACTTTGCGGACCTTCGCCACAGGAATGTCCATGCGGCGGGCAATCTCCTCTGACGTAGGTTCGCGCCCGAGTTCCTGCACCAACTGGCGAGAAGTGCGGATCAACTTATTGATCGTCTCGATCATATGCACTGGAATACGAATGGTGCGTGCCTGGTCCGCAATAGCGCGTGTAATGGCCTGGCGTATCCACCACGTTGCATAAGTAGAAAACTTATAGCCGCGACGGTACTCAAACTTGTCGACCGCCTTCATCAGGCCGATGTTGCCCTCCTGAATCAGATCGAGAAACTGCAGTCCGCGATTGGTGTATTTCTTGGCGATAGAAACCACAAGGCGAAGGTTGGCCTCAATCAGCTCGCGCTTGGCCTGCTCGGCATCCATGTCGCCCTGGATCATCTCGCGCTGGGTGCGTTTCAACTCCAGAACGGACACTCCGGCTTCGACTTCCAGCTTTTCCAAATCGCCTTTGCAATTGCGCTGCTGGCGGCGATATTCCTTCTTCATTTCCTCGCTTTTGGACTGCTCAAATTTCTGGTCCAAAGCTTTGATCTGGCGATCCAGCCCACGCATGGCATCGACGGTTTTGTTGACCTTGTCCAGCAACCGTTTGCGCTCGAAGTTGGTGTACTTCAGTTCGCGGACCACACGGGAAACAAGGACCTGCTCTCGACCGAGTGCCCATTTGGTGCGGCGGTATTCCCGAGCCTTCGCCTTTTCTTTCAACGCGGGGCTATCCAGCTTCTCGCGCAACTGCTGGGCTTTCCTGTAGTGCTTGAGCAGGCCTTCGATGCTCGCGACAGTGGCTTTGGTCCGCGCCTGCAGAATTTCTTCTGTGAGTTCTTCCTCATCGAACACCACAATTTCTTTAATGCTGCGCACGCCTCGCTTCAGGTCCTCGCCCAGCGCGATGACCTCGCGCGTCACGATCGAGGAGCGGGAGATTGCTTTCATCACGCGCATCTGGCCGCGTTCAATCCGCTTGGCAATTTCAACTTCACCCTCACGTGTGAGCAGCGGAACCGTACCCATTTCGCGCAGATACATGCGGACAGGGTCGTTGGTCTTTTCCATCGCGCCGGGCGTCAGATCAAGTTCGACGTCCTCGCTCTCTTCGTCTTCGTCGATGTCGGCGGCGAGTTTCGGTTGGTCATCGAGCAGATCGATTCCCTGGGTCCCGATGGTAGTCATCAGGTCGTCCAGGTCGTCGGCGGAGTTCATTTCTCCGGGGATCAGATCGTTGACTTCCCCAAAGGTCAGATACCCTTTTTCCTTGCCGGTGTCGATCAGCTTCTGAATATCGTCTTCGTATTTATCGTTAGCCAAAGGTGCCCCTCGAGTGGAGATGCTGATTTGAGAGTTCTGGACCGGTTCTCCTGTAAATCACATGCACGAGAAACCGTGCAGCCCTCAAAAACTTGACGGCCGTACGGGTTGGTCTCCTTCAAAGAAACTTGGAGAACCGGCTGATGGTCCGTGGGCAGGACATTTGGATGCGGACGATGCCGCGACGGCAGGCCAATCAGAGGGCGTCCCAAGACGCCAAGGCGCACGTCCCCAGTCCAACATAGGATATCACGGAACTCCGATGGTCGTGAAAATCACCTGTCCTTTGGACTCTCTGAAGGCGGTTTAGGTCACTCCAGCAAAGGCAGGCGAAGAGTCGATTCGCTCTAACCCCGGACGGAAACGCCGGAAAAGGACAGAATGGCTCGCCCGTGGACGGGTGTTCCGTAGAACATGGCGGGCGTGAACTGGCTTAGAAGCAGGATATTTTCGAGTTCCTGCCTGACAGCCTTGGATTGCGGACCTGAAACGATTCTGTAGCTGTAAACCCGTCCGGTGTTGCTGACATTCGCTTCAACCAGAATCGGGGTGCGGGAAGCGATCTGGAAGTCTGTTCCAACCGATGTGTAAAGAAGATGTGGGCTGGTGATCGTATCGGTAACGGCATCATTCGCAGCTAAAGTAGGCGGAGCCGCAACGGTACCGACCATGAGCGCGAACGCTCCCAAAAGTATTGCGGCGCTTGCCATGCCCGCTCCGGCACGGGCCAGAAAAGGACCTATAGAGTTTTGCCAATGCATTTGCCACACGTCCAGACGCCGGCGAGCGGTGCGTGCCTTTTCGTGCGAAACGGCTACTCGTAGCCGCAGGTTCAGATCCGGCGGCAGCTTGACCGGCGGAATGCTGGCCAACACTTTCTGAAGACCCTCCTCCTCCGCAAACTCCTGGCTGCAGGTCCCACAAACTTCCAGGTGCCGAGCAATATTCAGCATTTTTACCCCGGAGGCTACGCCGTCAAGATATTCCGGGAACTGCGATCGAATGGATTCACAGAGATTCATCCTGCCTCCTCCCGCAGCTCGCGCGTGCTGGGAACCGGCTTTCGGGAAACTGACCGCGTGGAGGCCTTGGGCAGCGGGGCTGGCGTGGGCCGCGGTTGAGCGTGGACAACAAAAGGAGCGAGCCGCTGTTTGAGCATGGTTCGTCCACGTACCAGGCGCGATTTGACGGTTCCGAGGTGGATACCGAGAATCTCCGCGATCTCGTCGTACGAGAGCCCCTCCAGATCACGCAAAATCACGACTGTGCGAAATGGTTCGGGCATCCTACGCAGCTCAAGTTCCACTTTGGAGCGAATCTCTTCATGAACAGCGATCTCCAAAGGGGAAGCATGGCCGTCCACCAACATCTCCTTCAACGAGAGGGAGGTGCCATCCTCAGAATGTGGCGCGGAGGACTCAATGGTAAGTTCCCGGCCGCGATGCCGCGACCACCATCGCCTCTGGTTGGAGGCCTCATGCAGCGCGATTCGATAGATCCAGGTTCGCAGGCTGGACTCACCCTGAAATTTGCGAATGCCTCGAAACACTTTGACGAAAACTTCCTGGGTGATGTCGGCTGCGTCGGAGGGATCCGTCAGCACCCTGAAAATGAGGCTGTAGATGGAAGTCTGGTACTGCGCAATGAGGCGAGCAAATGCTTCCTCCGAGCCCGCTTGCAGCTCGGCCGTAAGGGTGACATCTTCCGTTCCCATGGTGAACGCGCTGATTACATTTCCCACTGCGAAAGCCGCGCACATCTGCGGTCACCTCACCCTATCACTCCGCCCGGTAAAGAATCAAATCCGCCAGTTCCGGCAAGCCAACAAGCACACCTACTTACATCGGACGGGGAAAGGTACGGGAAGGTTCCACATTTTTTTCTTGACCAGCAATCGCCCTCATTTACTGGGGAGCGGTTGTTTGGGGGCCGGCTTGCGATTTGGCCGCACTCGGTTTTTTATGGACCGTCTTACGGCGTTTCACTCGATGTCCGTCATTCTCCACGACGATTGTCTTGGCTGTCTTTCCGGAGCGTGGTCCTGCATCCTGCGACAGCTGCGCCTGCATTTGCGCAATGCGCTGGTCCTGAGACACTGCGGCCTGCAGCAGTTGCGCCGACGCAATCTTTCGCGAAGTCTCCAGTTGCTGCACCGCATCTTCCAGTGCGCCCGCATCGGATTTGTTGCCCCCCAGGCTGGCGGCCGTGCTGACCCGGACGAGGACGTCGTAGAGGGCATTCACATTCTGCATGGCCGCAAGCTGTGGCCCGAGTTGCTGAGGTGAGGCGTCTGCTTTTGCGAACAATGCGGGCAGCTGCGAAGCCATATCCTGCTGAATAGAGTCGATGTCACTCTGCAGTTGCCCTTTCCAGTTGCGCGAGACCTTCCAACGGTCTACCCGGAGCTTCTCCAGGATCGAGGTGATCTGCGCCAGTGGCGGGCGCAGCAAGTTTATGGGAGAGGTCGCCGGTGGAGGTTGTGTTGCGGCCGGTGTGGATGCGGACTGACCGGCCGTCCCGGGACCATTGGCGGCCACTTTTTTCGGAACGGCTGCTGCAGCCTGACCTGACGCAAAGGCCAAGAACAGAATGCAACCTGAGATTTGGGCTGCAGACCGGATGCGATTGCCGGAACCAGGGACGTATCGCTGCAGGCAGATTCTTAAATGGAATGGATTATGTGAGGGATGCGGCAGACTATGTAGTGGAAAAAAACGCAACTTCTCCATGTTGAGCACGGATGCTGCTCGTATACGTGCTGTTGCTTGGAATCGTGCCGAGCGACAAAATTTGGTGGAAGGAACTTCGTGTAAAATCAGATTTGTTACTCGTGGGCCTGTGGCGCAGCTGGGAGCGCGCTTCCATGGCATGGAAGAGGTCGTCGGTTCGATCCCGACCAGGTCCACCAATCATCTCAACAACTTGAAGGCACCTCCCCTCTCGGCGACTTTGTCGCATTTTTGTCGCAAATTCCAAAATCACTCCGCGAACAGGCCGTTTGATCGTGCCTTCTTCAGGCGCGCCATTCTGCGGGTTCGGTGCGCCGGAATTCGCGTCCGTGTTCGGCACAGAACTGCGGCTGGCAGCAGCATCCGTGGACATCTTTCGTGTCCTTCCCCGCGTGCCGGTGCCGCGCAATTCGTGGTGAATGGAATCGATGGTTGACCGGACTCCGGATTCGAGCGACTGCATGTAGACCTCGGCCGTCGTGGCCAGGCGGAAGTGGCGCATCATGCCCTGAATGTCCTTGATGTGCCCCTTGTCCTTGGCCAGTGTGGCAATGGTCCGGCGGATGACCTGGAACGTCAGTTTCGGCAGTCCCGCTTCCTTTGCCAGCTTGTGCAACACCCGTTTGCGATAGTTGTTCGGGTCCATGAAAGAGCCGTCCCGGTTCGGAAAGATAAACGCTTCCGGACTTGAAGGCGGCAAGCCACAGTTGCGCATCCTCTCTTCGTTCTTGTACCTGCGCTTCCTCTT
>DASSZI010000084.1:0-8091 GCA_035713565.1 Acidobacteriaceae bacterium
ATGCTGCGGTTGCATATGGCTGTCGGTCCGTTACATTCCGCCCGTCGTCGGAACTTCCTTCCAATTCGCTCCGCGAAAAGCATGGTGGGGAGCTTGTGACGGTGAACACGATTACACTTGGGAAGATTTTGGACGAGAGGGAAATCGGCGCCTTCACGTTGATTTGTGATATTGAGGGCCATGAATACGAGTTGGTGCAACACGAGGCTGAAGTCCTGAAGCGGGCAAGCGTTATCATCCTCGAAACGCATGCCCGGATGATTGGGGAGTCGAAAACGTCAGAGCTGTTGCTGAAGCTCGAGGAAATCGGATTTTTGAAAATTGATGAGGAAGCAACAGTCGTGGTTCTTGCGCGTTCCGCGTAATCAGCAGTTCATCGAATGCGCGGCGGCAGAGTGTCCAGCATTGATTTTCACGCACGGACTGCCCGATTGAGTCGCCAATCGCGAATTGCCGAGCCAAATGCATTCCGATCGGAATCGATCAGGCCGATATTCCAAAGCAGGAAGACCGTCAGAAGGGCAATCAGCGTGGGAGGGGTGATCCCATAAATTTCAGGATGTCCCTTAGACAAGCAAAAAAAGAGAAAAAGAGGAAGAGCGCAGGCTGCTGGTCGGGCGATTCCGCGTAGCACGAAATCGAGCCGCCATAGCGGAATAGCAAGCCGCGTAGCTCGCATACTGTGCAACGTCAGCAACGCGACGCCGACCCCAGCTCCCACCAAAGTTCCCGCAGCAACGCCGCGAGCCCCAAATCGGTAGCCGAGTATTAGACTTAGAACTAGGTTCACGGCAGCCTCTGTGAGTGTCGCTAACCATGCGTGTCGCTGCAGTCCGTTACCCGCCACGACAATGGCATAGGGCAGCATGCATTGCCGAATCATGTTGGCGAGGGTGAGGACTTTAAGCAGCACGATACTGTGGCGGCCGTAATCGACCCCAACCCAGAGCGACAGGATCGGATAGCCGTAGAGCAGCAGTGGCAGGCCGGTCAGCACTAACAGAACGCCACAAAAACGCGTAGAGCGCAGCGTGAGGGATGCCATTCCAGCTCGGTCATCGAGCGCCGCAAGCTGGGAAGCGGCAGGCAAAAGCGGGCCGAAGACGGCCCCGGCAGTGAGGATGACGAAATTCGTCAAGGATGCCGCGACCGCATAAAAGCCGGTGGCCTTGAAGTCGAAATGGCCCACGATGGTGGTGTCGAGACCGCTGATCAACAGCATGGCAAAAGACCAGACGCTCATTGAACCACAATAGGCGAGGATGGTGCGGGTCATCTGGCGGGTGACGCGGGAAACCGAGATCCGGAAATGGGAGAGATGTCTGCGCCAGGCTAGCGTCTGAATCAGGGCAGCGCAGACGGTAATTGCAGCCACCCACGCGCCCATGGCGGCCAGAGTGGCATGGCGGAAAACGGCGACGATGATCCCGATGGTTGAGAGCGCCTGGGAGCCGCCGCCGATCGCCATGGGAATTTTGTATTGCTGCACCCCTTGGAAACTGCTGGCGAATGCGATGGTGGGGAGGGCCAAAGCGGTCGCGCCACCGACCAGCAGGACACCGAGTCTTACCTGATGGACAAGTGCTGGAGTCAGTTGCCCGAAAAGGTGGGGGACTTGCCATGCGAGCATGGCAACGGCGATCAAGGCGAGAAGTGCGCTCACTCCGAGAAGGGCCAGCGAGGTGCTGACCACGCTACTTGTGGCTTCATGGTCTTCAACAGCATGATGCTGCGCCACAAACTTGCTGATTGCAGTCTGAAGCCCCAGCTCAAAAATGGCGGCGTAAGCACTGAGCTGAAGAATGAGCACCCATGCTGCATACATGTCATGCGAGAGCCGGCGAGTCAGGAAGGGCGGCAGGATAATGGCCGCGAGTACTCCGACGGCAAACCGCATGAGGTTGGCTATGGAGTTTTTCGCAATCGTGATTGCGCCGTCTGTTTTCATGGACTCGTTTGCCGTTAGCTAGTGAAGACCAGTGTAGCCTTTCTGAGCCAGCGGAAGTCTGGATGCCCGCACAACCTCTCGCTTCGATGAGCGTACGTGATCTGGCCGGGAGAGTTGCTCGCACAGAGCAGCGGGCCACCCAAAGATCCATAAAAGTGTTCCGTGGGCCACGCGATTCTGCACGCTGGCGCCTGTATGGGGGGAACTACAATATCCTGCAAGCCAGGGGCTTTGCTGGCGCGCCAAGGCAATGCTGGCGCACAGCAGGAATCAACGCGTGCGCTTTGTGCGAGCTACTTCTTTTTGGGGCCGGTCGGGTATTTTTGCGACAGGCTTTGAATGATGAACTCCGAAGGCTGGCCGCCTTTGCAGGCAGGATGGCCGAACCCGCTGGGGCTGTCGCCGTTTTTCCAGTCCAGAATCATGTTGTCGTTATGCGCGGGACTGGGGCCCATGGGGACGACATCCAGGCCAAGCTGATGGCGAATCTTCCAGGCGATGATGTGGTCCGTGCAGGAAGTGTCGCCGCTCAGGCCGAGGCCGCCGACGATCTTTCCTTTTCCGCTATAGAGCGGCAGGCCGCCACCGAAGACGATGACGCCGCCCACTGCTTTGCCGATCATCGGGTCAGTGGGTGTGCCAAAAGAGGACGGGTCGCCGAATGCGGCTTTCGGGTTTGGGGGAGCACTGGTGGCAAGGCTGTAGAGGCTTTGGCCCGGCTGCGAGGCGGCGTAGATGTTTGCCGTCGAGAGAGCATAATCGGAGTTGCTCAACGCATTCGCCGTGTTTGCCTTGGACGCTGCGATGACGCGGCTGCCGGGCCATTCCTGGTTGGTATCGGTGCCGCTGTAAACCACGGCACATCCGATGCCGTTGCGGTTAACGATCACAGCCCATTCCTGATTGCCCATGCCGCCGTTCTTGGATGCACCTTCCTTGACGACCGATTGCAGGACGCTGCGCAACTTCGCTGCATCCGGTAATCCGGGGCAGTCCGGTTTGGCCTGGGCCAGCGCCGGAGCGGCAGCGAACAGGGCTGCCAGAAGAACCAGACCGAGCGACGAGTGCTTGGATCGATGAGTCTCAGTGACGAGGTACATGGAGAACTCCTTGAAAGAAAATCGTTACTGAAGCTGACGAAGATACGCCACCAGTGCCCGCAGGTGCTGGCCGTCGAAATCCGGCAGGTTCGGCATCTGCGCCTCTGGTTTTAGCGACTGCGCATGGGTCACCCAGGCTTCCAGGTTGGCGTTGTTGTTGCGATAGGAATTGGCGGCGATGTATTCGCGGCTGGCGATGTGTGTCAGGTCCGGCGCAACGCGCCCGCCAGCGACGGTGCCGCGGATCGAGTGACACATGGAGCAGGGTCCGGTGAGGAAGACCTGCTCGCCCATCTGGGCTTCGGGCGAGGTAGGCTCCTGCGCAGGTTTGCGCTGGCCCTGCAGCCAGGCTTTGTATTCCGCAGGCGGTTGGGCAATGACCAGCAGGCGCATATGGCCGTGTTGCGCGCCACAATACTCCGCGCATGTTCCATGGAAGACGCCGGGATGTGCCGCTTCCACTCGAACGAAATTAGGATGGCCCGGAATGAGATCAACTTTGCCGTGGAGGGCCGGTACCCAGAAGGAGTGGATAACATCTGCGGATTTCAGCTCAATCGTGACCGGACGTCCGGATGGGATATGGATTTCATTTGCGGTGGTGGCCTGCTTGGAAGCATCCGCGTTCAGGTAATGAACCTCCCACCACCACTGGTGGCCTGTAATCAGGATTTCCGGCCGAAGGTTGGCGTCACCGTGGCTGTGGATCGGAAAGCTAGCCAGCAGTTGCAAGCCGATCACGAACAGAGCAAAGAGAATCAGGCCGGGAATCATCAGTCCGCCGATTGCGACCCAGCCATGGCCGCCGCCCATATCGACGGGCGCATGTTCCTCCAGGGTTCCTTTGCCTTTGGTTACGGCGATGGCGATCAGCGCCCACATGATCGCAATCACGACAAGGAACAGAATGATCATGAACCACGAAACGGTCGCGATGCGGTGCGCAGCCGGACCTGCGGGATAGAGCGTGGACTGCACACGCTCGCAGCCAAGCAGAAGCAGGAACAACGGACTCAATAGAAACAGGCGACGCATACTCTTCCTCGTACCCCGCTACTTCGGCAAATCACCCACTTGCGGTCCAATGCCCAATTGAGTGTTGTTGTCCGGATTGGGCACCTGCTCATTGGGCGGTTCAACCGGTGGGGAGGGCTCCTGGGGCGTGCGCATGGATTTGATATAAGCGACGAGCTGCCAAATCTGGTCCTCGGGAATCTTGGCTCCCCAGGTCGGCATTCCGTTGGACCGACCCTCCGCAATGGAATCGAAAATCTGGGAGTCGCTATTTCCGTAAATCCAGGTGCGATCGCGCAGGCTTGGGCCCATGCCGCCGCCGCCATGGCCGCCGTGGCAGCCTGAGCAGTTGTACCAGTTAAATAGCCTTCGGCCCTCCTGCATTGCGACCTCGTTGCCCGCGTACGGATTTGTCATTCCTATCGACGCCTTCACTCCTCCAGGAATCGGACCCACGTCTGTCGGAACGGGCGGCAGATCCCCGGCGGCAGCGGATTGTCCGCGCCGGTTCCGGCATCCTGCAGCCGAGAGCAGCAAAGCCGCGTTCAGCAGGAGAACCATTGAAGTTCGCATAGTTCAATACCCCGTTGCCGCCGCAGCGGGCGACATGTTCAATTGAGGAATTCCGTAGGACGTCAGCAGGCGGCGAATCTGCGGCTCGCGTCGCACAATTTCTTCGTCCAGTTGCCGCTGCAGTTCTTTGTCCCCGCGGCGAACGCCCATGGCGATGTCGAATGCGAACGGCGTGTCGGGGCCGTCGGCGGGAAGCTTTACGGGAAGCAGCCGAAGAGGCACTCTGGAACGTTGCGCAAAGTACCCGGCCACAGGACCCCAGACGATGGCCACATCGACCTTCTTTTGGGCGACGGCGCGGATCAAATCCGCCGAGGGATCTTTTTCCGTCAGGTTACCGAGTTCGCTGTACTCCACAACATTGCGGACGATACCGCGCCTGCTGAGGGCATAGGCCGGAGGGGCCGAGCTGTCGCCAGCTCCGGGAATGTGGAGCCCGATGCGCAGGTCACGCAGCCGGGGATCGTCAAAAGAATCGATTTTCAGGTTGCGATCCCGCCGCGTGACGAACACGTAGCTGGATCGGTAATACGGCTGGGTTGTAATTGCGACAGGCATGCCGGCGGGCACTCCCATCACGACGTCGCAGATTCCCGCGTTCAGGGTTTTCTTGAAGAATTTGCTCTGCTGGGGATACCAGACATAAGCGACGTTCTCGCCTAAATCTTTGGCAACCATCCCCGCGAGTTGATTCTCAAAGCCCTGTCCCTGCTGGTTGGAGTAGGGCAAATCGTTTGGATCTGCGCACACACGCAGCGTTCCCGCCGCGGCGGCAAAGGAGGTCGCGCAGCAACAAAGCGCCAGGAAAAGCGCTGCCTTAGAAACTGAAGACATACAGAAGATCTCCGGGCTGTGTGGCTGCTTTAATCTGCTTCATAGCTCCCACTACGCCGAGCGCTGCGTAGGGGTCGTCGGTTGAGAGTGAGGGAAGCGCCGTGGCACCCATCCAGCCCCCGATTCCGGAGTACACGGCAATATATTGCTTGCCGTCAGGCCCAAGAAATGTGATTGGGTCGCCAATGATGCCGGATGCTGTCTTGACCTGCCAGAGAACTTTTCCGCTGCGGGAGTCGAGGGCGCGGAACCACCCGTCCATCGTGCCGTAGAACACTAAATCTCCGCCGGTTGCGAGCACACCGGCATAGACGGGGAGAGTCGGCTCTTTGACTTCCCACGCCTTTTTTGCCTTCGCCACGTCCCACGCAACGAGCATCCCCTGATACCCGCCGGGCCCCGGATACATGCGCACGCTGGCTCCCAGATACGGGGTGCCCGCAATGTAATTAACCGCTGTTCCTTCGTAATCCATGCAGGTGTTGTGAGCGGGGATGTAGAGGTAGCCGGTCTTCGGAGAGAAAGCGGAAGGAATGAAATCCTTGCCGCCGGTCGAGGAGGGACAGATTCCCATGGAGTACTTCCCGGCGTGGGTACGCTTGTCCTGATTGATGTCTGGCAAGCCGGTTTTCAGGTTGTAGCCGTTCGCCCAGGTGACCGGGACGTATTTTTCGGCGGAGAGCAGTTCTCCTGTTTCTCGGTCCAGTACAAACATAAACCCGGTGCGTCCCGGATGGAGCAGAAGCTTGCGCTCCTTTCCGTTCCAGGGCATGTCAACCGGAATATTCTCCATGATCTCGTCGTAATCCCAGGCGTCATGGGGAACAACTTGGTAAGCCCACTTGGCTTCTCCCGTCGTCGGATCGCGCGCCCAGATCGTGATGGACCATTTGTTGTCGCCGGGGCGCATATCCGCGTTCCATACGCCTGGATTGCCTGTTCCGTAAAAGATGAGATTGAGTTCAGGGTCATAGGAAATCCATCCCCAGATGGTTCCACCGCCCATCTTCCACTGTCCGGGAGTCCACGTCTTGAGTCCAAGGTCTTTGCCCTGGTCCTTGGGGTAGAAGGGATGAAAGTTAGGCCCGATCCGGACATCTGCGTCGGATCCGCTGTTGAAGGCGCGCCATAGGATTTTTCCGGTTTTTAGGTCGAGGGCTGTGAGTTTGCCACGCACGCCGAGTTCGCCCCCGCTGTCTCCCACAAACACAATGTTCTTGACCACGATGGGGGCCATCGTGATGGTTTCGCCGAAGTTGATGTCGCCGACCTGGGTCTCCCAGACTTTCTTCCCTGTGTTCGCGTCGACCGCGACTGTGTTGGCGTCCAGGGTGTTGTAGATGATTTTGCCATCTGCGTACATTGCGCCGCGGTTGACCACATCACAGCACGCAATCCCGACCGCTTTGTTGCTGGGATAGGGATGGAAGATCCATTTCTGCGGAAATCCGGGCTTGGTCAGGTCGAGCGCGATCAGATTGTTGGGAAACGGGGTGACTACATAGAGCGTGTTATTCACGACCAGCGGCTGGCCCTCATGCCCATGCGGAATGCCGGTGGACATGGTGCGGACGACCTTCAGGTTTTGGACATTGCTGGTGTTGATCTGCGCCAGGGGGCTGTAGCGTGTGTTGGCGTAGTCGCCCGCGGGCATGGTCCACTGCCCTGCAGGCACAGGGCTGACCAGGTGAATGCCTGGAAGTGCGCCGGCTATGTCGGTCGTGCTGCCCTGGTCGGTTTTGCCGCTGCTCTTGTCATTGGTAGTGGAACTAGTTTTTGAATTGGGATTGCTTTGCGCCGCAGCCATTCCGCACAGACCGCAAATCGCCGCGACCCCTGCCAGACGGACCAGCGAACGAGTGAATTGATGCATTTTCATACTCTCCAATCAGCGCAAATTCGTAAGATAGGCCGCGACGTCGCGAGCTTCCTGGTCGCTAAGCCCCAGGTCCGGCATTGCGGTGCCGGGCTCGACTTTTTTAGGGTCTTTGATCCAGCGCACAAGGTTCTCAGGCGAATTGGGCAGTTCACCGGCAATCATGGTTCTGCGTCCCATCCACAGCAGCGGGGGGCCCACCAAACCGCGAGCCGCAGGAATTCCGGGAATGGTATGGCACGATCCACAGCCATAGGCCTCAATCAGTTTTTTGCCCCGCTTCGGGCTCGCTCCCACAGCGACGGTGTAGGGCGGCAGGGCATTTCCGCCGGTACAGCCGGACATGAATGAGCCGCTCAGAATCAACGTTGCGATGCCCAGTGCTGTGCGAAGGCGCCTCATCGTGTCCTCAAGCAGAATGCAAGAATCGTCAATGGAAGTCCGAACCACAGGATGCCGAATCCCAGAGTGATGCTGATGAATATTCCAAGGAAGGCAAGAAACTCCTGCGGGGTCTTTGCTTCCGCCTGATAGAGTCGACCGCTGCCGGAGAGAGTCCGCCAGTTTCTATACGACAGGAAGCCTGCGATTATGGCGATGGCCAGCAGCACCAGCGTAATCACGATGTTCAGGGCGCGCATGCCTGGATGAGCGCTCGCGCCGCCCAACTGCTCGTGATGGGTGCATGCCTGCCAGGTGATCAGCGGTCCAGCAATGCCGACCGCTGCCCAGGCGATGGCAGAGGC
>DASSZI010000085.1:0-24056 GCA_035713565.1 Acidobacteriaceae bacterium
CGGCATGGCTGCTTGGCGTCATCGGTTTCGCGGGACAAATCCCCACATTTCTGCTCGCGCCCTTTGCCGGAGTCTGGGTGGACCGTCTGAATCGCCAGCATGTTCTGGTCATCACGCAAACATTGGCGATGCTTCAATCGCTCGCTCTGGCCGTGCTCACGTTGAGCCACAGAATCACCGTCAGCGAAATTCTCTGGCTCAGTGTTTGTCAAGGAATGATCAATGCCTTTGACATGCCGGGGCGTCAGGCATTCATGCTTGAAATGATCGATGATCGTCAGGATCTTGGAAACGCCATCGCCCTCAATTCATCCATGGTCAATATGGCGCGGCTGGTCGGGCCTTCGCTTGCGGGTCTTGTCATTGCGGGCTTCGGGGAGGGCTACTGTTTTCTGATCGACGGAGTGAGCTATTTGGCCGTCATCGCTTCCCTGCTGATGATGCGCCTCACCCGCTCACAGGTGGAACGAGCGATCACTCCAATGTTGGCGCAACTGAAGGAAGGATGGGCGTACGTCTCGGGGTTTTCACCGGTGCGGACTATCCTGCTGCTGTTTGCGGCCATCAGTTTGATGGGAATGCCTTTCACCGTGCTCATGCCGATCTTCGCCGCCAAAATTCTGCACGGCGGCCCGCATACCCTCGGCTTTCTCATGGGAGCTGTCGGAATCGGGGCTCTCGGATCGGCAATTTCGCTTGCATTTCGCAAGTCAGTTCTGGGCCTCGGACGCATGATTGCCATTTCGGCGGCTATCTTTGGCGCAGGACTGATCAGCTTTGGAATGTCACGGTGGCTGCCGCTCTCGCTGGTTCTGATGACAATCACCGGCTTTGGTTTTATGCAGGGGATGGCCGCCAGCAACACCATCATCCAGACCGTCGTACCGCAGGACAAACGGGGCCGCGTTATGAGTTATTACACGATGGCATTCGTCGGAATGGCGCCTTTTGGCAGCCTGCTTGCCGGAGGGCTGGCGCATCTTCTAGGTGCGCCAACTACCATCATGATCAGCGGCGGCTTCTGCCTCGCCGGATCTGCTTGGTACATCACGCAACTTCCCATTATGAGGGAACACATTCGCCCCGTTTATCGCGAATTGGGCATTCTGCCACCGGACGTACAAACTGTATTTGCAGAGAGCACGGCTGACTAGTTTTATATGCGTTCGATCTTCCCCAGCAGAACAAGATAACTCGTTATACCGATGACAATCAGGATTCCCGCCAGTCCGAATGCCGGAGCGTACGAATGGCTCCAGTGGATGAGATAGCCGGTGACGATTGGCGCGGAGATTGCAGCGAACTGGCTGCCGAAATTCATGATGCCGCCAACCCGGCCCGTGCTGTTGACGGGCACCAGAATGCCCGGAAGCGACCATCCTACGGGGGCCGCGATGGAAAGACCGCCCAGTCCAAGGGAAAGCGCGATGAGGGCAAGAGCTGGCTTATGCGTGATTACGGGGCCGACCACTCCCAGGCCGAATATCATTCCGGTGAGCAACACCCTCTGGCGCACCCGTCCGGCAGCATGTCCGCGACGAATCAATAGGTCAACCATCCATCCGCCAATGAGGAGTTCAATAAAGCCCGCAAAAAACCAGGGGATGCTTGCGGCCCACACGGCGGCAACCGGGTTCAGGCGCAGCCCCGCCGCCATGTAACTGGGCAGCCAGGTGAGCAAAAGGTAAAAGCTGTAGTTGTAGGTCGCGAAGCCGATCGTCAGGCCAATGATTTTCCGCTGACGGATCAGATATGGCATCGTCATCGAGGGAGACTCCGCGCGGAAAGCTTCTGTGTCCTCTGCTGGCGGTCTACCCTGAATGTAAGCCTGCTCGCTGGCGGACAGGTGGGGGTCGTTGGCTGGATCCCTATAGACCCAGATAAACAGCAGGCAATACAGCAGGCTTAACACTCCGGTAAAAGCGAAGCTGATGCGCCAGCCGAAATGCAGCAGCAATAATCCGACAAGCGGAACACCAATTGCCGGACTGAACTTTGCGGCAGAATCGAAGAACGCTGTTGGCAGGCCGCGCTCCCGCTCCGGAAACCAGGAGCCAATGGCTTTCGCATTCATGGGGAAGATTGACGCTTCTCCCACACCCAGCAGCAATCGCGAACCGAAGAGGCTTACCACCCCCGTGGCCGCCGCCGTCGCAACAGATGCGATGGCCCACAGGAAGGAACTGACTCCGCCCACGCGCCGCAGACCGAATTTGTCCAGCAGCACGCCCGATGGTAGTTGCAGCAGCGCATAAGTCCAGCTATAGGCACCCAGCAGATATCCATAGGAAACGGTGCTGAGTCCGAAGGAATGATGCAGCGCCTGCTGGCCAACGGAAATGTTGACGCGATCCATGTAGCTGATCAGGACACCAAGGCCCAGCAGCCAGGGGATTCGCCATCGGCGGCGGCCTGCAGAGTGCTGCTGCGCGGGGAGCGTGATAGATTGAGTCCTCTCAGCCTGAATTTGACAACGGATCCGTACGCAAATGCGGGAGTTTCCTTGCATTTCGTGCCGGAATTCGGGATACTGGAGGTCACGGCTTTTCGAGCCTGCAACCGAGCAGGACCCATCTGCCTTGCCTCCTGCCCTAAAGAAAGGACTATACACCTGTGTTGATGATCCGCCTGTCGCGCGTAGGCGCCCGCAAGAAGCCCTACTACCGCGTCGTAGTGATTGAGAAGGACCGCGCCCGCGATGGACGCTCTCTGGAAGTGATCGGGACCTATAACCCCCGTACGAATCCGGCCACGGTTTCCCTGAAGCAGGATCGCATCGAGTATTGGACCAGCAAGGGAGCGCAATTGTCCGAACGCGTCCATAAGCTTGCTGCCAACGCGGCCAAAGCAGCTCCTGCAGCGGTCTAGCCGATTTTTTTCGAAAGTGAGCGTGGCCTTCGGGTCACGCTCTGTCGTTTTAGATCCTGAATCTGGAGCGCCAGAGGCTTTGACGCGCCCGCCTTCACCGGGAATCCTCGTCCTACAATGAAACTGGAGTTCCCTTGATGACGAGCAGTAGCCTCTCCTTCGACCCTTCCCTGCCGCACTCCTGTGGCAACACAAAATCCCCGATTTCTGGATTACTCCGCCGCTTTGCCTGGTTTGTGCTCGTTTACAACGTGCTGGTCGTATTGTGGGGGGCCGTTGTACGCGCGACCGGCTCGGGCGGGGGCTGCGGCGATCACTGGCCCCTATGCAATGGAGTCGTGGTGCCGGTCTCGCCCCAGTTCCATACCATTGTGGAGTTCACTCACCGGCTGATGAGCGGTGGTTCTCTTTTGCTGGTCGCTGTGCTGACGGTCTGGGCCTGGCGGGTAACGGCACGCGGAGATTTTGCAAGGTGGGCAGCGGTCGCCGCTGCGGTACTCACTCTAAACGAGGCTCTGCTTGGGGCCTTGCTGGTCCTTCTGCGATTGGTGGAGCATAACCAATCAGCCGCGCGCGGTGTGTATCTGTCCTTCCATTTTGCCAACACGCTGCTGCTGCTGGCTGCCCTCACTCTTGCCGCTGAATTTTTGAGTCGGCCCCGTGGCCGGGCGAACACGGGCGTCCGTCACGGGAGACTTGCTTTGCCCTTAGTGGGAGTCATCGCAACGTTGCTGGTGGGCGTCACGGGATCACTTGCCGCGTTGGGAGACACGCTATTTCCCTCAACCTCGCTGGCGGGAGCATTCCATAGTGATTTTTCCTCGACGAGCAGCCTGCTGCTGCGTCTGCGGTGGGTGCACCCGGCGTGCGCCCTAATTGCCGCAGCATTCATTTCCTGGCTGCTGGTGCAATCTTTCAAACCTGGAGCGTCGGCACGAACGCGAACCCTGGGAACTGCCGTGCTGGGCACACTGACCTTGCAAATCGTGCTGGGCGTTTTCGATGTGCTTCTTCTCGCACCCACCTGGATACAGATTGTTCATCTTCTGGGCGCGGATCTATTCTGGGTCTCTCTGGTTCTGCTGACCACGGATTATTGCCTGATATCACGGAGCACGCCGCAGCCGTCTCTGCATTGGACACGTGTCAGCTAGGCGGAGTGGCTCATCGCGCCGATGGAGAGATAGGCAGCGCGTGCCTCCATTCACTACGCCGCCGACATCGGTCCGGCACCATCCGAGGGATATGACAAATAGATTTCGGCTTCAATCCCGGTCTTCCGGCGATAGTCAGTCCGTACATTCTCAACGAGAGCGCTTGCGTTTTTGCTCGCGACCAGATTGACAGTGCAGCCGCCGAACCCACCTCCCGTGATGCGCGCCCCAAAACATCCGGTCTGCTGCATTGCCAGTTCCACAAGAATGTCGACCTCGGCGCAGCTTGCTTCGTAGTTATCTCGCATACTGTAGTGAGCCTGCACCATCAGTTCGCCGAACCGAAAGAAATCCCCTTCGCGCAACGCGGCCGCAGCTTGCAGCACGCGTCCGTTTTCGGACACCACGTGCCAGCAGCGCCGAAAGATATGGTCGGGCATCAACTCGGCGCAGTCGCGCAGTTCCTGCTCCCCAATGTCGCGCAGCGTCTGCATGTTTGGAAATCTGCTTCGCAGTGTACGCATTCCTTCCTCAAACTCCGAACGACGCTGGTTATACTCCCGGCCATCGGAATGAGAATGCTTCACCATGGAGTTGCAGATCACCACCGCTACCTGTTCCGGAAGAGGCAGTGGCTCATATTGCAGCGAACGGCAGTCGAGCAGGATGGCGTGATCTTTGACTCCGCAGCAGGAAGCAAAAGGGTCCATAATTCCGCTTTGCGCCCCGACGAATTGATTCTCGGCAATTTGGCAAATCTTCGCGATCTCCGGTTTGGGCAGAGTTGCCTGAGAGTAGTCCAGAACCGCGACAGCCACGGCGACCTCAATGGAAGCGGAGGAGCTAAGCCCGGAGCCGATCGGCACGTTTCCGGCAATGGTCATGTCGAATCCGCGGCAATGAATCCCGCGCCGCTGCAGGCTCCACAGAACGCTGACGGGGTAGTCGCTCCAATGACCACGCGCGGCCGATGGCATTTGGCTCAAATCAACAGTGACCTGCTGATTGAAGTTAGCCGAGTAGATATTCGAGGTGAGGTCGGCGCGAGGACTCATAACCGAAAGCGTTCGCAGATCGAGCGCCGCGGGCATCACGAATCCTTCACTGGTGTCTGTGTGCTCACCAATCAGATTGACGCGTCCCGGAGCCTGGTAGAGCTGTCCCTCGGCCCCAAAGTGTTCGCGGTGCATGGCGGCGGCGGAACTCACTCTGGAATCGCTCATGGTTTGTACTCCGTACGTGGAAGACTGAACAGCTTGAGAGAAAGGAATTGCATCGTTGTCGATTTTACAGACACCCCTGATGTCTCGCATCTCTCACCGAAGCGCACGGCGGCTCAAATTGGAGGCGGCCATTGCGTCTGGATGAGGAGACATCATAAAACGACATGCTTATGCCTGATAACTCTTTCTGCTTGGACAGGCAGGCGGAAGGGATGGAAGATGGAGGAGTATGGCCCAGGGGAGGAAGAGCCCGTGAAACAGCAAGCCCGTGATGTGCATAAGGAGCGCGCATTTGTTGTCGTGCTGCTGCTCCTTGGCACGCTGCTCGCATTGGGTTCGCTTTACCTGCAAGGCAGACACAGGAACATTCCGCGGCAGTCTGCGGGAACAGCTTACCGGGAAACCCCGGGACCGCGTCCATGACAATGGCCCAGCCACAGCGGGGGCTTGTTCCTGTAGCCACCAAGCTGGTGCGTGCCCACACCTATGCGGCGTTCGCGGGCCTGATGCTCTCCGCGCTGTTTGGACTTGCCGTTTCCATCAAATTCCACGTACCGGAATTCCTTACAGGCCACAGCGCGCTGACATGGGGCCGTCTGCGCTATGACCACACGCAGGGGATTCTCTATGCCTGGCTAGGAAATGCCTTTCTCGCTTTCCTCTACTATGCCGTTCCCTTTCTGTCTCGGCGCACTGTCACCAGCGAACGTCTTGGTTGGGGAATGTTCTTTGTCTATAACTTTGTCGCCGTCCTAGGAGGCTGGACGCTCGTTCTTTCCGGGGTGCTCCAGCCGCTGGAATGGGCAGAGTTTCCACTGATCATTGCCGCGGTCATCGAGACATGCTTCGCGCTGATGATCGTCCAATTCTGTCTGCCGCTATTGAGGTGCGGCGCTTCTGAGCTGTTCGTATCGGGCTGGTATCTGCTCGGCGGGCTGACGTTTACCTTTCTGGCGTATCCGTTGGGAAACATTGTGCCCCATGCGCTACCGGGAGCCATGGGAGCTGCGTTCAGCGGCCTCTGGATTCATGACGCGGTCGGAATCTTTGTCACTCCGCTGGCGGTCGCGGTGGAATATTTTGTCATCACCGCAGCCACCCGGAGGCCGATCTACAGCCATTTTTATTCCATGGTTGGGTTTTGGCTGCTGTTTCTCGTTTATCCGCTCAACGGAATTCATCACTACATTTACTCCTCCCTGCCTATGGGAGCGCAGCATGTCTCGGAGGCCGCATCAATTTACCAGGGAATCGATGTCATCCTGGTGGTGACGAATCTGCTGCTGTCGATCGGTCTGGCGGCTGAAGGATCTGTGCTGCGCGACGTGCCGCTGCGATTTGTCTGGACCAGCATTGTGCTGTACCTGATCGTCAGCATCCAGGGTTCCGTGCAGGCTGTCATGTCGTTCAACCGCTTCATCCATTTCAGCGACTGGGTGATCGGCCACTCGCACCTTGCGATGATCGGGTTCGCCTCTTTCGCAGCCATGGGCGGACTGGGGCACATCTGGCAGCGGATTCCAGGGGTGCGCCACAGTCGCCGTGCGATGGCCTGGTCGTATTGGCTGCTGATCCTGGGACTTGGGCTGATGGTAGTGGACCTTACCATCGCTGGTCTTGTCGAGGCAACGCTCTGGCAACGGCATCTGCCATGGATTGACTCCGTGCGGGCCGCGCGGCCTTACTGGGTGTTTCGAACCATGGATGGAGTCATTCTGCTGGCAGGCTTCCTCGTATTCGGGTTGAGCTTCGTGACCGGCCCTCGGAATCCAGAGAAGTTTCTGGGTGTGAGACTCGACGCGAAAACGGGGTCCGCTCCCAGCGAAGGACGCGCCAGCTATTGGTTTACGACCGCTTATGCCGCCACCTTCGGTGCGGGCGTCCTGTTCTTTGTCATTTCATTCCTTGCGCTTGGCGTGTATCCGGCCATGAGCTTAAAGAAGAGAATCCAGCGCAGTACTCCGGAGAATGCTCAGCTTGCGCTCACTCCGGCGGAGCAGCACGGTGGCAAACTGTACGCCATCGATGGATGCGCGTACTGCCACTCCATGCAGGTGCGCTTTACAGCGAGCGACAGGTGGCGTTTTGGACTGCCGACGCAGGCGTGGGAGACGCAAGAGGAATTCCCGCAGATGTGGGGGACCCGGCGCATTGGACCAGACCTGGCACGCGAATTCGGGAAGCGGCCCGACGACTGGCAGTTGGTGCACCTTTATGACCCGCGCTACCTTGTGCCGGACTCCGTCATGCCGTCTTACCCGTGGCTGTTTGACGGAGGACCAGACCGGCCGACGCAGAACGCGCGTGATCTTGTCGCATATCTGAAGACGCTGGGTCGTGCGCAGGCCAGACTCACTCCAGTGTCAGCACCGGAGATGTATGTACGGCCCGTTGCAACAGGGACCAGCGATCTTGCCGAAGGGCGTCAGGTTTTTCTGGCGAATTGCGCCGGTTGTCATGGGGTCGAGGCAAACGGCAAATCCATCGGCGGCCAAGCTTTGCGACCAGTTGCATTCAATCTGACGGGATTTCACCTATCAGACGACCTGATCTGGCGGGTTCTGCAGACTGGTGTGCCGGGGTCCTCAATGCCAACCTGGAATGAGCTGCCCAGCGACGATTTCCAAGCTGTAGCCGATTATGTGGCGTCGATCGGACAGGCGAAGGGGTTGGCCGACAAGGAACGGCAGGCATCCAAAGCTACGCTGCTGGATGCTGGCCGTCGCGTTTTTGAGACCCACTGCCAACGATGCCACGGAGCAGATGGGAAAGGCGATGGACCAGACGGACTCAAGATGCTGCCCAGACCGGCGAATTTCCACGAGATGATGCCGAGCTATCCTGCTGCGGCTTATATTCTTCGGCATGGCGTTCCGGGCAGCGGAATGTTGGCTTGGCCGTTATTGACCGCGCCGGAAGTTCAGGCGGTCACCTGCTACATGCGTTCCTTCTACGGTGGCTCGAAGACCCGGGAGCCGCTTACCGGGGGAGCAGCTTCTAGAGCGGCGGAGGAATCGCAATGACAGCCGTAATTCTTGGTGCCGCTACGCTGATCCTGGTGGCTTTGATAGCGTGGCGCCGCATCTCGCGGGAATTTTATCGGCGCAGTGAGCTGCCTAAGTTTCAAGTCCTGGCGAACCTTGGATTGGGAACCGCTTCCCTATCCGATAGGGACATCTCCAAACATGAACCTGAACTTCCAACAGAGAAAGGGACCGATGAAGAGCATCAGCCGTAGATCGTTTGTAAGCAGCGCCGCAGCAGGAATGGCAGCCATGGGAGCTTTGGGAGCCGTTCAACCGGCAGCCGAGGCGCAACTCGTATACACAACGTCGGACTGGAAGGTTTCCGACTTCACCAGAATCGTCAATAATCCCGCTCGCATCAAGCAGGTTTATGACGTGATTCCGATCGGCGATGGCAAATTTCTAAACAACATTAAGAATTCCTTGAACGGTCTCCAGTTCGGATTCGGAATTCCGGTGGACCAGATCAAGGTTGTCGCCGCGCTGCATGGCCCCACGAACATGCTCAACTACGACGACTTTATCTGGAATAAGTACAAGATCGGCGCATGGCTGAAGGTCAACGATCCTGCGACAGGTCAACCTGCAACAAAGAATCCTTTTTACGCCAGCAAAGCGGGTCCCGCGCTCAAGTATGCCTCCACCAACCCTGACAGCCGCATGTCCATTTATCAGGACACAAGTATCCAGGCGCTGCAGCACCGTGGGGTCCAATTTCTAAGCTGCCATACGGCCACAGAGGAGCAGGCCCGGGCGCTGATTGCCCATGACCATCTGTCGCAGGACCCGGAGCAGATCGTAAAGGAAATGATGGCGCACACGCTTCCTGGCGTTCTGGTTGTGGCTTCCATGGTCGCTGCCATCGCGCTGCTGCAGGCAGAAGGTCATTACACCTACATCACGGTCGGCTGACGTTGAGGGAAGCAGTTCATGAAAATGCATCGTACTGTTGGAATTTCGATTTTGATCTTCGGGACCCTGGGACCGGCGTTTATGCAAAAAGGAAATGCGCAGAACAAGACGCACACAACTCCGCCATGGAGTGGCGGGGCCAACGATCCGGCGGCAAGCAATGGCTATACGTTTGGCGTGCCGGACGTGGACAACGTTCCGGACCTGCACGGCAACCCTGCCAATGCGAGGTTGGTCCTGTTTATCGGCGGCAACCAGTTCTTTGTTCTGCCTCAACTGATTGCCGGGTTTGTAAAGCAGCACCCGGAACTAAACGGGCATATTTATTACGAGACGCTGCCGCCCGGCATACTGCGCAAGCAGATCGGCGCGGACGATACCCTGACCCTGGGCAACCTGACCGTGCAGGCAAAGCCAGACGTGTATGAAGCCGGTGCCCGCGTTCTGCATACGATGGAGCAACAAGGTCAGGTCAAAAACGTGGTGAAGTATGCGACCAACACGCTGGAGATCATGGTCGCAGCCGGCAACCCCAGACAAATCCGCTCCTTGAACGACCTGGGCCGGGCTGATCTCAAGCTGTCCATGCCGAACCCGCAGTGGGAAGGCGTTGCCAACCAGATCGGCGCTGCTCTGCGCAAAGCAGGAGGGGACCAGCTTTTCCATCAGGTATATCAAGCAAAAGCGGCAAACGGCATGACCGAGTTGACGGAGATCCATCACCGTCAAACGCCGATGCGCATTATGCAGGGCAAGGCGGACGCAGGCGTCACCTGGGCTTCCGAGGTCCAGTTTCAGAAGAAGATCGGGAACCCCATCGACGGAGTCCCGATTCCCGATGCGCAGAATGTAACGGCGATCTATGCGGCGGGAATAATGGCGGACGCGCCGCATGCTGAAGCGGCGGCTGCGTGGCTGGCCTACCTGAAAACTGCTGAAGCGCAAGCGGTGTACCACCAGTTCGGCTTCAAGTCAGTCCCTGCTGGGGGAAAGGAAGCGGCGAAACCATGACGCATGGCCATTTGAACAGGTCAGCCCTGACGTTCGTGATGCTGCTGATGACAGCCACGCTCGCCGGCTGTGCAGCGCCGCATCCCGCTCCAGCCAAACATCCAGCTTCTCCGCTGGCAAAGTATGAAGAGGCGGCAATACCCCCGGGAGAAGCTGGCAAGCAGATTCGGCTGGGCAGGCAAATCTTCGACGAGACCCCGAAGTATGCCCGAGCTTATGTCGGCAACCAACTCTCCTGCAGCGATTGCCACGTCCATAGTGGCCTCGCCTCCTATTCCGCACCAATGATCGATCTTGCGAATATTTTTCCCAGGTATAACAAGCGTGCAGGGCGTGTTATCTCGCTGCAGGAGCGTTTTATAGAGTGCTTTACCCGAAGTGAAAACGGTGTACCACCGCCGAAAGACGGAAACGTTATCCAGAATTTGACCGCTTACGTAAACTGGCTTTCGAGAGACGGGGTGAAAGGAAAAGCTTACCCAGCCCGGGGTCTTGTAAAGCTGCCTGAACTGACAGGGAATATCTCGACTGGCAAGTCCATTTACCTGAAGCAATGCGCGGACTGTCACGGCAAAGACGGCGCGGGAGTCCCTCCTGTTTTGCCGCCATTATGGGGCGACTCTGCCTACAACGATGGCGCGGGTATGGACAATGTGAAGAAGATGGCTGCTTTCGTTATCCATAATATGCCGCAGAACAACCCAGGTACGCTGACTCCCCAAGATGCGTACGATGTTTCCGCTTACATCCACCGTATGCCAAGGCCGAAATTCAACCCAGCCTACAAAGGCTATTAAGAAGAACTGGAAGCGCACGGATCGCGTGTGGGAACAAAAGCGCCAGACAAGTTTCCGCTTTTACTTTTTCGGCAGCGGCGGCGTCGCGAACCGGGCCGGGAAAGGAAATGCAGCGGGACTTCTGTGTCCGGCTGCATCCACAGAGCGCACCCCAAAGATGACGTTATCTTTGGAAACCGGAAGAGTGGCATGAGTCCCGTTCTCGACAGTGTGATAGAACTGCCAGTCGGGAGCGGCGGTGTCGCGCCACACGATCTGGTAGGTTGTGCCTGCAGGGGCTCCCGCCGGAGGGTCCCAGGCCAGTTCCGTATTGTTGTCCAGCTTTTGAGCAATGATACGGGCATTGACCGGAGTGCCCGGCGCAGATGCCAGGGTAGCCAGAGTTGCCGCGTTCAGTTGCGCGACATGGGCGACGTATTTGAAATCCACATACTGCAGCAAATCTCCGTACTGGATGCCATTCTCGACACGCACATTCTGGTGCTGGTGGTTGAAATCTTCTCGCCACTCCGTAAAGCGAACTGCCGGAAAACCCGCAAGGTTAAAGGAATAGTGATCGCCGCCGCGCAGATAGCGATCCAGGCGGAACTCCATCACAGGATGGAAAGCTTGTGTATCCGGACCGCCGCCCGCAGCCGGAAAGTACGTGCGGTCTACGCCTACGATTTCGCGCGCCAGTTCACGCGATGGAGAATCGCTTTCTCCACCGAGCATGCGAATCATGCGGATCTGCTGTTCGGAGGCCGTGGACGGAATGCCTTCTGAAAAAACACGGACGACATTCTTGTTTTGCAGAGTATCCCCTGGCGTCGTATTTCCCCCTACAATGTCATTGTTCAGCACACCCTCCAGGTTCCAGCCCTGCTGCTTTGCATAGTCCGCCAGATGATGACTTCCATACAGGCCCTGTTCCTCGCCTGCGACTGCTGCAAACACGAGAGTAGCGGGAAAATGCAGTTTGCTTAAGACACGCGCACTTTCCAGACTGACCGCTACACCGCTGGCATCGTCATTGGCTCCGGGCGCAGTTCCGCGAGTATCTTCATTGCTGCTGTCGCGAGAGTCGTAATGGCCGGTCACGAGATACATCCGCGAGACCTGCGCTGGATCGCTGCCGCGCAAAACCGCGTAGACGTTGTTGATGGCAGTTGGCTGCTTGACGCGCGAGCCGGGTTGCTGAGTGAATGTGTCGCGTTTGACCTCCAGACATCCCCCGCATGCTGCGGAATAGGCCCGAAATTGCTGCTCGATCCAGTCCGCCGCTGCCAAAACGCCCTGGCCCGTCGGCAGATCCTTGTCGTTGCTGGAGAGCGTGCTGCGATTGTGAAAACCTACCAGCGTGGTAATGTCCTGCTGAATGCGCTGCGGCGAAATTTTTTTAATTGCTGCCTGAATCTGTGGATCGGCCGGAGCAGGCGTAATCGGTTTGCCGAAACTGCGATTATCCATCTGCGCGGCTGCCCTGCCAATCAGCGCCACGCATACCGCCGAATAAAGCAACGTACGGATTCTTCTTGAGCTCATCACTGTCGCAACTCTCCGCTTACCTATGTTTTGTAAATCGTCACCTGCATAACAATCTCCAGATAATACCGCAGCCAATCCCAAGAAGGTTGGAGAGCAAGGATGGCCTGCTAGAGCCTTTGAACTTTCGGCCACAGAGTAGCAATAGCGAGTGAAACGCAAATCCCGAAGGAAACTTCCACAAAGCGTTCCAGGGCTATGTGGAAAATCGGTCCAGCATGCGGAATCAGAACGATAACCGCGACCGTAACGCCGCCTAGACGCCCCGCATTTTTGAAGTGCAGAACGGTGCAAAGCACCATCACGAGGAGAACGCTCATCGCAAAAATCACGACATAATGGTGCCACACGACTGCGGTCAACCATCCGACAACAGCTCCGATTGCCGTTCCCGCCAGGCGATCGCGAGAGGCAATCATAGTTGCGCCCACTTCCGATTGCATCACTACAATTGCACTGATCGCCGCCCAATAACCGCCCGGCAGGTGAAGCAATTGCGTAATCCAGAAGGAGAGACCTGCGGCCAATGCTGTGCGTACGCCTTGGTGAAGGCTTAATCGATCGGGATCTCCCGCACCCGCAACAATGGTTTGGGCACCCATTCCCTTTCTCATGGTGGGGCCGTACGCTTGCAATTATTTCCGTTCCGTACCGAGCGAGATCTGCACCTTGCTGTGCCTCACACTGTAGGTAGAATAAATTCCCAAGCCAAGGATCAACCAGACGAGGACCACTTCCTTCGTCAGTGCTGGCAGGCTCCAGATGAGATACAGCGCGGTCACGATCCCGAGAATGGGAACCAGCGGCACCAGCGGCGTTTTGAACGGGCGATGCAGATGAGGGAGCCGGCGGCGCAAGATCCACACGCCGCCGCAAACAATCGCGAAGGCCAGCAGCGTTCCCATATTGACCAACTCCGCCAGCCTGTTGATCGGAAACAATGCCGGCAGAAACGCGACAATGCAGCCGACAACTATGTTGGACAGATAAGGTGTGCGGAACCGCGGATGAATCTTTCCTGCCCACCTCCACAGCAGACCATCACGCGACATGGAAAAGAAAATTCGGCTTTGGGCAAACAGCATAACCAGCATGACTGTCGCTAGGCCGAACACCGCTCCAATTTTGACCAGGACACTGCCCCACCGCACACCGGTCGCGTCAATGCCAAGCGCGATTGGATCAGCCACGTCCAGAGCCCGAAAGTTTACCAGTCCGGTCAGCACCATGGAAACCGCGATGTACAGCAGGGTGCAGATTACCAGCGTTCCCAGAATGCCTATCGGCATATCGCGCTGCGGGTTCTTGGCTTCCTGTGCGGCTGTCGAGACTGCATCGAAACCGATATACGCAAAGAAAATCGACGCCGCTCCTGCGCTGATACCTCCCCACCCATACTTGCCCGGCCCTTCTGCGGGCGGAACAAACGGATGCCAGTTCACCTGTGTCAGGTGAGGATGACGGATCAGAAATCCTATGCCGATGACCAGAAAGACAGCGACGACGGAGAGTTTGATCATCACCATGGTTGTGTTCAATGTAGCGGACTCCTCGATGCCGACGACCAGAACCACAGTGACTGCCAGAATCGCAAGGAACGCAACAAGGTTGAAAATGCCTGTCACGTGAGGTAATCCGGCGGTGCTCACGCCAGATGGCAACGAACCGACCGGCACCCAGTGGGCGTGATAGAGGTAGAGCACATCGCCGTAGGTAGTTGTGAACTGCGGTGGTATATAGATGTGAAAATCCTGCAGCAGGCTGATCAAATATCCGCTCCACCCGGAGGCCACTGTGGCCGCGCCAAAGGCGTATTCCAGAACGAGGTCCCATCCGATCATCCAAGCTACAAATTCGCCAAGAGTCGCATACCCGTAGGTGTAAGCCGAGCCTGCTATCGGGATCAGCGCAGCAAACTCCGCGTAACAAAGACCGGCAAACGCGCAGGTGACGCCCGCCAGAACGAAGCTAAGCGCGACGGCGGGCCCGGCGTGCAGCGCAGCGGCCTGCCCCGTCAGGACAAAAATGCCAGCTCCGATCACCGCACCAATTCCAAGCGTAATCAAATTGATCGGGCCAAGAGCGCGCTTGAGTGCGTGTTCGCCTTCTTCCCGAGCCTCGTTCATCAACGTTGACATAGGCTTGACAGCCCAAAGTTTTGCCATCTACGAATCTTCTCCCCGTACGAGTATGCGTCGATATTGACCTGTGAATCAGCCAGGCAGACCCCTGGCCAGGGCCGCTGTAGAGTCAACGGATAGCCTATAGCATTTCGCGCGCTTTTGGTTTGGCGGTGTGTTGCAGGGTTCCGCGTAAGTTCCGAGTCATTCTCGCTGGAGCAGCGACAGGAATTCCCCGGCACTCTGGCGGACCGTAGCAATCGGGTTACCCGACTCCGGCAGCAGGGCGGAGATGATGGCGACGGAGTCCGCACCGGCGTCGATGACTGCCCGGCAATTCTCGCGAGTGATACCGCCGATGGCGACCAGCGGTTTGCGCGTCAATGTGCGTGCTGCGCGTAAACCGTCAACGCCTACCACGGGGTCTGGATTGTTCTTGCTTGAAGTTGGAAAGATTGGTCCGAAAGCGATGTAATCGCAACTTGTCCGATCGGCTTCCATCACCTGTCCCGTAGTGTGTGTGGAAACTCCTACCCAGGACTCCGGGCCCACGATGGAGCGTGCGGCGGCGGCGGCAAGGTCATCCTGCCCGACATGCACGCCATGGCAATGCGCCAGACGCGCCAGGTCTGCACGGTCATTCAGCATAAGCTTAACGGAAGAATCGGAGAAGAAGCTGCGCAGCCGCCCGGCGTTTTCGAGCACTTGGCCTGCGCGGCCCTGCTTATCGCGGTATTGCACAAGCCGAACCCCAGCCGAAAGAAGCTCGCAGACGAACGAGTCGACCGACAAAGATCGTGCCGCCAGCAGGTCCGCGTCTGCAATCGCGTAAAGGCGAGGGAAATTCACGGGCTACAGGGCAGCTTCTTTGCGCAGCTTTTCGCGCTCGAAGAATCGCTCCATGAACTTGGTATCAAATGCACCAATGCGAAAATCTTCATCGGCAAAGATTCGCTGGTGCAGCGGGATTGTGGTGTGAATGCCTTCCACTACAAACATGCCCAGCGCCCGCTGCATACGGGCGATGGCCTCCTTGCGATCTTTTCCATGCACAACCAGCTTCGCAATCAGCGAATCATAATAGGGCGGAACAACCCCTTCCGCGTACTGGGCAGTATCCACGCGAACTCCGTTGCCACCCGGAAGATTGTAGGCGGTAATTTTCCCCGCAGAGGGCGTAAATTTTTCCGGATGCTCCGCGTTGATCCGGCACTCAATTGCGTGTCCGCGGATCTCGATTGGCCTGGGGAGAATATCGCTGAGCTTTTCTCCGGCAGCAATACGAAACTGCGCCTTGACAAGATCAATGCCCGTGACCATCTCCGTGACGGGGTGTTCCACCTGGATGCGAGTGTTCATCTCGATAAAGTAAAGCTTACCGTCCTCATCCATTAGAAACTCAACCGTACCGGCATTCATATAGCCAATGCTCTCCAAGCACCGCTTGAGCGTCGCGCCGATCTCTTCGCGCATCTTCGGCGTGACCTGCAGGGAAGGCGCTTCTTCGATCAACTTCTGATGACGGCGCTGGATCGAGCATTCCCGTTCCCCAAGCGAAATCACGTTCCCGTGCTCATCGGCAAGCACCTGGAATTCGATATGACGCGGCCGTTCGATGAACTTCTCCATGTACAAGTCGCCGTTACCAAAGGCGTTCTGCGCCTCTGTTCGCGCTGCCCGGAAGAAATTGGGCAACTCGTCCGGTCCGCGCACCACACGCATACCCCGGCCACCGCCGCCCGCGGAAGCCTTCAAAATGACGGGATAGCCTGTGTGCCGCGCCCAATCCAGAGCTTCCTCTTCGCTCTGAATCACGCCTTCCGACCCGGGAAGAATCGGCACCTTGGCCCGCTTCATGGCCATGCGCGCTTTCTCTTTTTCGCCCATAAGCCGCGTCACTTCCGGAGGAGGCCCGATGAACTTGATGTTGGAGGCACGGCAGACCTCGGCAAAATTTGCGTTCTCGCTCAGCAGGCCGTAGCCAGGATGAATGGCATCCACGTCGGCGATTTCCGCAGCACTGATGACGGCGGGAACATTGAGATAGCTTTCAGCAGAACGTGGTGGTCCGATACAGATCGCTTCATCCGCGAAGCGGACGTGCAGCGAATTGCGGTCTGCTTCGCTGTAGACTGCGACAGTCCGGATGCCCATTTCCTTACAGGCGCTGATGATGCGCAGGGCAATTTCGCCACGATTGGCGATGAGAACTTTTCGGAACATAATCCTCAACTCAGTGGAATGAACTTGGGTCGTAAAACGCGAAGCGGCTACTTGGTACGAATGGCGAACAGCGCCTGACCATATTCCACGGGCTGTCCGCTGGTGACCAATTTCTGGGCGATCTCGCCCGTCGCATCGCACTCGATTTCGTTCATCAGCTTCATAGCCTCAACGATGCATACGACCTGGCCGGACTCGACCCGGTCTCCGATTTTTACGAATGGCTCGGCTCCCGGCGATGGCGCTTCATAAAACGTACCTACGATGGGAGACTTTACAATGTGCAGACCTGCCTCCTCAGTATTAGAGGAGGGTGATTGTCCGGCGGCGCTGATGCCGGAAGGTTGCGCAGGAGCGGCCGCAGAGGGGGCTGCTGCTGGCGCTGCGTGGGATCCCGCCGGTGCTGCCTGCACCAACCGGGCGAGTTGGCCAAGATCTACAGCACTTTGCGCATTGGCCTGGGCCGCAGCCGCATGATGAGCTGCAAAGGTAAGGTGAACCTTCAAATCCTCCTGCTCCAGCTCAAACTCGCCAACTTCCTGCTGTTTTAGGAACTCGATCAGGTCTTTCAGGGTCTGCAATTGTCCTGCGTTCATAGCTTCGACGTGCTCCTCAACAGCGATTCAGCCAACCTGTGTAACACCTGTAAGTATAGTGTGATGCGTGATGCGCGTATGTTCCACAACTACAACTCGATCCACGCTTTGGTGGCTGGGGTCAGCACCTGCGGTTCTCCCCTGGTCACCACAACGGTATCTTCAATCCTTATCCCAAAACGCCCCGGCAAGTAGACCCCAGGTTCCACCGTTACAACCATGCCGGCCTGCAGTTGCTGCTCCTGACCGGCTGCAATGCGCGGACCTTCATGAATCTCCAGGCCCAAACCGTGACCCGTAGAATGCGTGAAGTGATCTGCCAGCTTTCTCCGCCGCAGAGCGCTGCGCGCCGCCTCGTCGACTGTTGCACAGGTCACTCCATGCCTTGCTGCTGCTACGCCCGCCATTTGCGCTTCCAGAACGGCCTCATAAGCCGAACGCTCCGCACCAGTCGCCGGCCCCAAATGCACCGTGCGGGTCATGTCTGAACAATAACCACTGAGCATAACACCAAAATCCAGTACCACGAACCCGCGCTTCGGGAGCCGCTGTACGCTTGCGTGGCCGTGCGGCAGGGCGGAACGCCGCCCACTGGCAATGATCGTCTCAAACGACATCGCCTCCGCCCCACCCATCCGTGCGGCGAACTCAAGGTGCGCCGCGATCTCTGTCTCCCGCTTGCCCGGCTCAAGGACCGACAGCAGTTTGTCAAACAGAGCGCACCCCAGCTGTGCTGCCGCCCGCAATCGCGCAATCTCTTCTGGGGTTTTAATCTGCCTTTGCGATGCGACCATTGAGGGTACCGGCTGGAAGAATTTCTTCTGATCTCTGGGGCTAATTGAACGGCGTAAAGCCTCCAAGGTGGCAATCGTCGTGTGTTCGGCATCCACGCCGCAACTACGAATGTTCCTGGCCTGCATCCAGGCGGAGGCCTCGCCAAGCACCGGGCCTTGGGCAATCACCACCGTTGCGTCTTGTGTCTGCTGCTGTGCCTGCTCGATATATCTTCCATCGGTGAACAACACGGCCGAATTTTTTTTGCGTATGGACCCGCCGGAGATGGGCAGCACGACCGCGGCGTTCGAGCCGGTAAACCCCGTCAGATATCGCACATCTGGCGGGTGGGTGAGCAGGAGGGCATCCAGGGAAGGAAACTGCGATTGCACTGCGGTCCGCAGCTGTTTCATGCGCGTCATATGTTCGGTTATAGCATCCAAAAGGGACCTGCCATGTTTCCGCGCGCGCGCCACAGAAAAGAAGCCGCCCGGCTGCGCCGGACGGCTTCTATGGCAGATTACCTCGGAAAACTTCTGCTAGTCGCCCATGACAGGCTCTTCCGCTTTTTCGGCAGCCTGCACACCGGTGTTCCTGGGTGCCGAGGTCAGCAGAGTGTCGATCGCGATGAAATTATCCTTCGGCTTCTCTCCCAGAACGTGCTCTCGGTAGAGCCGCGCCATCTTTGCGTTCTCCGCGTCCTGCTTGATCTTGCCGTCGCGGGCGCGAATCTTCTCCTCACGGGAGTTTTTCGCGATTCCGAGTTTATCGAGCGTGTCATTGGCGGCTGCCTGCACGTGGACATCGTTCAGCAGGAGTGTGTGCTGGGCATCCCCCATGCCGACCTTACGGCCACCGGCGAAGATTTCATGACGGCCATGCTCTTCATACCACTTGGTGAGCGTTGCGGTCATGTGCATCTTTTCGATGATGTTCCGCCAGCCCACGCCTGTGTTGTAGGCGCAAAAGCTGATTTCACCTTCCTGGGTTGCATACGGAATAATGCACTGCTCGGTGCGCCGGAAGTCGTAGTTGAACAGGTCCTGGAACCACATGCCCGCGATGAACAGGAAGTTCCAGCGGTCAGCCCGGCGCTTCTTGATATCTTCCATCGTGCGGTCGCCCGTCACCTTACCGTAATCGCGTCCGGTCGCTCCAAAGCACTTGTCGAATTTCTGCAACAGATCCATGATTCTGAAATTGCTGGGAGCATTTTCCGGATTGTAGTTGCGCAGCAATGCCAAGGATACGCCCAGAATGGATAGGAATTTGCCGCGGGCCGCGTCATTCACCTTGGCTACGTCCTTCGCAAGGCGATCGGCATTCAGGAACGCAGTCACCGGAACCGCTTCCTTGGTCTCCTTGTCAATCATCAACGCCATGCCGATTCCGCAGTTTGGGTGACATCCGCAAGAGAGCTGACCCCATTCGTTATTCGGGCCATGCACCAGGTCGGCCCAGTCGGAGAACGTGCTCATAAAGCTGATGGGGAACCAGTCGCGAGTCGGCTCGCCCAGTCCGGTCTGGCTTTTCACGTCGTGCGCTAAATGCGACAGGGTATAGCGTTGGGCCGTGCGACGCTCGTCGCTGATGTCCTCATCGCGGCCAGTGAACGAAACCGGCTGGAAGCTGAGGAAATTGATAGTCTTCGGATTATTGAGCGCGAACTCGATGATGTGCCCGACCTGCTCGTTATTGATGCCGTTGATAATCGTCGTCACAGGGACGATGTCAACGCCCGCCTCGTGCAAATTATGGATTGCCTGCAGTTTCACGTCGAACAGGTTTCCAACCTTGCGGTGAGAATTGGCCGCATTGCCGATTCCGTCGAACTGAAGGTACGCATACCGCAGGCCTGCTTCGGCTGCGGCTTTTGAAAATTCCTTGCTCTTGGCAAATTCAATTCCGTTGGTGGCTGCCTGAACGGAGTTATACCCCACCTTACGGGCATACGCCACTGCGTCGAGGAAGTACGGCGATAAGGTTGGCTCACCCCCGGAAAACTGGACCGACATCTGGCGGCGCGGCTTGATGGAAATCGCGTTGTCCAGCATGGTCTTGATTTCGTCCCAGGTGAGTTCGTGGACAAATCCAACCTGGTTGGCATCCATGAAACATGGATCGCACATCATGTTACAGCGGTTTGTCAGATCGATGGTCAGAACCGAACCGCGGCCATGCGTGATGGTGGACGTACCGTGATCGTGCAGTTTTTCATCGTTATGGGCGCGAATGTCGCGACCCGGAAAAACCTCTTCCAGGTGGCGGAAGAATGCCGTATCGATGGCCATCACATCTTCGAAATGGCCATGCTGCGGGCAATCCTTCACCATGAGAATGCGTCCGTCCCGTTCAATAATCTGGGCCTTGATTTCGCCGATCTTTTCGTTCAGCAGCACCTCGTGCGGCAGCTTGCCGTCAAGGATCTGCTGGCGAATCTCAGGAACGCATTTCGGGCAGAGCGAGTCGGTGGTGCGGGGCCAGCCAAGCGGCGGCTTCTCCTTCTGATAAGACTTAAGCAGAGGCTTGTCCGACCATTTCGGCGTGAACGATTTACTCGGACGAATATTGTTAAGCTTCTCAAAGACAACCCACGCGCTTTGCGCCGTCCGGGTAATAGCCTTTTCTGCGAATTTGCTGGTTTTCGGCATTACGTCGCTCTCCTAAAGTTCATGGTTGGCGTTTCTGGCCCGCTGAGCGTCTCAAGCTGCGCCGGGAGACGGTTCGGATCGAATAAATAACAGTTCACAATGACAATGCGTAACAAACATCCCTTTTCTTTTCGACGAGCGCAATGCACGTCAAGGTTCACAAACTGAGGCAGGGCGTATGCCCGCCACTTATTAGATTACGCACCATTTCAAGGGCATTGAAAACCCGTTTCAGCCAACGGCATCTTTCCCGCATTGATCGGTAATTCCAACAACCTCAATTGCACCCCTCCACCTATCACGGTCCTCCACCCTCCTCGTTGCTGACCGTGTTCAGGATGCGCTGGAAGATGACGACCCTCAAATTGATGTGGCTGGCGAGGTCCGGCACAAACTCCGTGATCAGGTTACCGGAAGGACTCGTGGCAAAAGCGACGGACAGCCTTTGGGCGGTGTTGGCCCATCCCTGCCGTCCGGGACCTGGTACAAATGTGTTGCTCACAACCGCCGTGGCGATCCCGCCAAATACGTTGGCATAGTTGAACATCGGTTTTCCGGTATAGCTCTGAGTCCAAAGAATCTGGGTGATGGCGTGCAGGATGCGATGCGGGATCGGCATGAAAGGCTCGCGATGGTAGTGGGGGTCCTGATGCACAAGGGAAGGCACGAGATAGGTTCCAAAGAATTCACCCGTCATGTCTTCCGTCACACTTACTCCGGCATATTTTGAGATTCCGCGCACGCCGGGACCGTAGGGTGTATGGGAATCGGTGCCTATCCCAAAGGCTGAATCCCCCACGATAGTAAGCAGGTTGAACGGATCGATGATGTCCTTGACGGCGGAACGGAGATTATCGTGCGAGGTCATGGGAACTGCAAGCGGATTTTTCAGATACCGTGCAAAGGGCGACGGTACGCGCCCGCAACACATGATTGCCTGCGCAGGCGAACAGCTACTTTGCGGACATGCATTCCGCAGTTGCGGGCTTTGTCCCGGAACGGGCCGCGAGCTGGAGCTGCTGGAGGAAAGCTGGGGCCCGGGAGTGGTCTGTTTTCGAGGCGTGTAGAGGGACTGTTGTCCCTGAGGAGCCTCTCCGATTATGGAAGCCATGAATTGAGGAATTCTCCCGGGGGAATGCCGTGCCGGGTCGAAGTCCACCGCCCGTAAGTCGCCCAATTGCGAGTTAAGATCGTAAGCCCGCGAAGAACCCGCCCCGAACTCCACCGCGGAAGGCGCGTCCGGCAACTGCGCCCGGGTGCTGCCGGGGACCAGCAGCGCCAGGGCGATCAATCCGGTCGTGGCCAGTGCTTTGCCTATCATGCCCTTCCCGAGTTCCCCGGCAAGCCGCTCCGGTCCCCAGGACCAGGCTGACTTTGTCTTGCAAATCCTACAGCCGCACATCTGATTCGCCTGCCCGCGAAGCCTTTCAAGTCCGTTCCGCAGGAGCGCGCTCCGGCTCCTTCCCACTGGCAATCGATCCTTATTCCCCCGTTACGCGGAGGTGGAGCCGTTTCAGCCTTTTGAATACCTCTTCGGGCGTCAGTTCCCGGAGAATGTTGAGTCCGGCGTCACCGGCAACTGAAGTTCCGAAGGTGTCAAGAACCACTCGCGCATTCGCGCTTGGAGCTGGGTAATACGTGTAGGTCAGGCTCGATGCAATTCCGCGACCCAACAGGCCAGCGTAGTTGGGCACCGTCCGGCCGCCGTCAGTCCGTGTCACAAATGCTTCGCCCACGGCATAGAAAAACCGTTTGGCGAGAGTGCCCTCCCCCAAGCGGTAGTAGCGCGGGTCTTCACGAAACAGAATGGGCATAAATCCGTCCGCCAGCAACCGGTAGCTGTCCTGCCGCAGGACGGCTGCGCCAAAGCGTTCTCCAAAAGCGCCCAGACCGGTGCCGTACTTGGGATCGCCATTGGTGTACCCGCCGTACCCTGCTGAAATGATCGCGGGCGTAAGGTTAATGGGTTCGATTGTCTGCCGCGCCGCAAAAATAAATTTATCCCTTGCCGTGAGCCGATGAGCAAGCTCCCCCGGGAAAACCACTCGATCATACCGCGGAGCATAAACTGGACCGGCGGAAGTCTGCGTGGCATCTCGCGTCTGCGTGGCGGAGTCCGTTTTCTGATGCGGCAAAGGAGCATCCGGCAGCGGAACAGGCTGAGAGGCGTGCGCTTTCACGGGGAGCGACAAGCAGCCGAGGAGAGCGAACCAGGAGAGAAATTTCAATGAGGGAAGGCCCAACTTTAATCAGAATTGAATTGCCGGTCCGCTGGAATTGCTGGACGCCTTGCGGTCCGCGCGCCACTTCAAGCCTAACGCAATTGCCCAATCCGCTCCACTTTTGCGAACTGGCGTATATCGATTTGTGGCCGCTACCTACGCACCCGCCGGGAAGGCTCATCCGAAGCGATTTGGCCGTCGCGAATGTGAACGATCCGGTGGGCGTACTCGGCGATGTCGGGTTCGTGGGTGACGACAATGATGGTGTTGCCTTTGGCGTGCAGCTCATCGACGAGCGCCATGATTTCAACGCCGGTTTTTGAATCAAGGTTCCCGGTAGGCTCGTCAGCCAGAATGATGGATGGATGATTGATCAGGGCGCGAGCGATGGCGACACGCTGGCGTTGTCCGCCGGAGAGCTCATTGGGCTTATGGTACATGCGCTTTTCCAGGTTGACGGTCGCGAGTGCGGCTTTGGCGCGCTCCAGACGCTCCTCCGCAGGCGTTCCGTTATAGATCAGCGGCAGTTCAACATTATGCAGCGCTGTGGCGCGGGCCAGCAGGTTGAAAGTCTGGAAAACAAAGCCAATCTCTTTATTACGAATCCGGGCAAGCTCATCGTCCGTGAGTTCGCTGACCTGATGGCCGTTCAGCCAATACTGTCCCTGAGACGGCGTATCCAGGCACCCAATCAGGTTCATAAGCGTTGATTTGCCGGAGCCGGAAGGTCCCATGATGGCGACATATTCATTGTGCCGGATGCGCAGATTGACACCGCGCAGCGCATGGACCTGCTGCTCGGAACCCATGTCATACGTTTTCCAGAGGTTGTCAACGACGATGACTTCGTCGGGCTCGGGTCCGCGCCCAGACGTCGGTTGGTCGGGTGCGGCCTGGGTCAGAGTCTCGGATGCCATCCATTTCTCCTGCTGGGGCGCGCAATGTGCCGTTCCAG
>DASSZI010000086.1:0-5166 GCA_035713565.1 Acidobacteriaceae bacterium
CTGTAACGGCCTCGGCTGCTGGAACCTTCACAGGGGTCAGCCAATTGAAGCGGTCCGGGCGCTTGCCGGTAGCTATGCCGAGATACTCCGCCGAGAGCTGTCGTGTGATGGGGCCCGGTTGGCCATCCTGAATCAGGATTCGGTCAATCGAGCGTATGGGCGTTACCTCCGCTGCAGTGCCGCTGAAGAAGACTTCGTCGGCGATGTACAGCAGCTCGCGCGGAATTGTCTGCTCGACAACCGGGATGCCCATCTCGCGTGCGAGAGTCAGAATCGATGCGCGGGTAATCCCCGCCAGCACTGAGCTGCCCAGGGAGGATGTCAGCAATTGTCCGCGATGCACGACGAAAAGATTCTCTCCTGAGCCTTCAGAGACATACCCGTTCACATCCAGCGCAATCCCTTCCGAGTAGCCATTGATGGCGGCCTCCATACGGATGAGCTGAGACTTCATGTAATTTGCGCCCGCTTTGGCCAGCGCTGGGAGCGTGTTCGGCGCCATGCGGTTCCAGGAGGAAATGCAAACGTCCGCGCCTGCATCCCCATGGACATACTTACCCCAGGGGAAGTTGCCGATGTAGAGTTCAATGGGGTTGTCTCCGGGATGAACTCCAAGTTCGCCATATCCACGAAACGCAATGGGACGGATATAACTCGGCGCGACCTCGTTAGCCTCCACGGTTTCCACGACGGCTGCGACCAGTTGATCGACCGTGTAGTTCAGGTCCATGCGATAGATCTTCGCGGAGTCCAGCAAACGTTGCATGTGATCCACGAGGCGAAAAACGGCTGCGCCCTGCTCCGTTTTATAGCAGCGGATGCCTTCAAAAATCGAGGAACCATAATGGAGAACGTGCGACATTACATGCACTTGCGCCTGGTCCCATGGAATGAGCTTTCCATTGTGCCAGATATATTTCGTCGATTGCAGAGCAGCCATGACGCGAATCTCCCTTGAACGAAAACGTGATGGTTCGATTATATGGGTTGGCCGCCGCCTTCCGCGAAAACAAGGCCCCGGAGGCGCAGCCACGGATCATCCGGGGAAGGAGTGGAGGAAGTGGATAGGCGCCCTGGTTACGTGCGCCATCCTGGCGTAATCGTGCTCCTGAGCTATCCGCACCGCCTGATACGCTGGAGAACGAAATGATTGTTCCATGCGATCTGAGCACGCTTCTGGTAAGTCCGGCGACATTGGCTATGCGAGGAATGCACTCGAACTACGTGCGTTTTTCCGTTCTGGCGCTCAGTTCTATTTTCTTCCTGGTTGATCCGTTCGCAGCCATTCCTGCTTTTCTCGCAGTCACAGCCAATGCCGATCCGCTGCGCAGGAAAAGAATCGCACGGAAAGCCGCATTGACCTGCTCCATTGTGCTGACATCCTTTGCCTTTGCGGGGCGTCTGATTTTCCGCATGTTCGGCATCACGTTACCGGCTTTCGAAATTGCCGGCGGGCTCGTTTTACTGCTAATTGGCATCGACATGCTGGAGGCCCGGCGCTCCCCTACCCAGGAGTCTTCCGGAGAGATGGAGGAGGCATCGCAGAAGGAAGATGCCGGCATCGTACCACTGGGCATCCCCATGCTAGCTGGACCAGGTGCAATCTCCAGCGTCATGGTACTTGTGGGTCAGGCCCCCTCTCCATGGCAAATGACAGCCATCGTCCTGGCAATCCTTATCACCGCTATTTTGAGTTATCTGCTGCTGGGCAGCGCGGATCGCGTGCGCCGGGTTCTGGGAGAGACGGGAATTCGAATTCTGGTGCGAATCATGGGATTGCTCCTGATGGCCCTTGCGGTTCAGTTCTTTGTCAACGGATTGACGGATCTTGGGGTGATCGCCCGGCATGTCGCGATTCCCGTGGAGTGAGAGAAAATGATCGTTGGAAAATCTACTCTGATTGGGTTGTGTCTCGCGTCCCTGGCAGCCCTAACGCCCGGCTCCGCAGTGGCCGTAACAGAGCCCTATTACCAGCCCCACTACTGCAACAACGCGTTCACCTACAAACAGGAAATAGCGGAGGGGGAAAAAGCGGAACAGGCCGTTTATAAGCAGATGAAGGTACTTCCCGATTCCAGTCCTATCACGCAATACGTGCGGCAAATCGGGGCCAAGCTTACGGCGGTTGCGCCGGGATACAAGTGGCCCTACCGCTTCCATGTTGTGGACTCGAAGCAGATCAACGCCTTCGCTTTACCCGGGGGAGCGGTATTCGTGGACACGGGTACTATTGCGGCGGCACAGAACGAGTCCGAACTGGCCGGCGTGATGGCGCACGAAATCTCACACGTCGTCCAGCGGCACTCCACCTGCAATCAGACAAAGCAAAAGAAGTCCAACGTGGGATGGGGCCTGGCCGATCTGCTGGCAGGAGTTTTGCCCGGCCTGGGCGGCGTGTTGGCGCAAGGCGGTCTGAGCATGATGCACAATCTGAGCTTTCTGCAGATGTCTCGCACAGACGAAAAGCAGGCAGATCTATTGGGAACGGAGATCCTGGCCCAGGCCGGATACAACCCACGCGGCCTGGTTCAGATGTTTCAGATCATCGAGAAGCGATACGGCTCAGGTGGTGCCCAGTTTCTCAGCGATCACCCGAATCCCGGGAACCGCGTGGAGTACGTCGATAAGGAACTTGCCGCTTTGCCTGTGCGGTCCAACGCAATCACGAACACTCCGGAGTTCACCCGGATTCATGACATGGTATTAGCTGGACAAGGGATCTCCGGACCGTCCGGTGCCGCCACGATGCCTTCCGCGCCAATCACCCGGATCAAGAACCCTGCTGCCAGCACAACGATGACTTCTTTCGACCATCAGGGATACACATTGAGTTATCCAGACAACTGGAAACTGTACGGCGACAGCGGGTCGATCGTTACCATTGCGCCACAAGGAGGCATTCAAGCTGCGAGCAGCGCGACTGGCGGCCCCCAAGGGGGCGCCGCACAGGATCAGGTTGCATACGGAGTTATTGTGGACGGCTTTCAACCTGATCAGGGAGCATCGCTGGATCAGGCTACTCGACAGCTGGTGGCGAATCTCCGCCAGGCCAACCCGCAGCTACGCGAAATCGGGAGCGCCGAGAATGTTCTGGTCAATCAGGCAAACGCGCGAAGTGTCGAACTGGAAAACGCTTCGCCTTTAAGCACGGCCACGCAACCGGTGAAAGAACGTGATTGGCTGGTGACGGTGGAGCGGCCCGATGGAGAGGTTTATTACCTGATCTTCATTGCTCCAGAGCAGGATTATCGTGCATTGCACCCGACTTTTGTGAACATCCTGCGCAGCTTCCGCCTGAAAAGCTCTACTCAGTAGCCAGGAATACCGCTTGCGTAGCGGAACCGGTCCCGGTCAGGAGTGCGCGGGCGTTTTGTTCAAGGTGGTGAGATCAATTTTCTGGTAGTCGCCGCGTTCAATCCCCTCACGAATTTGTTTTGGGGTGTGGCCTTTACGGGTCATCATGTATGCGTAGTGGCCTTCCTTCGCGCAGGTGCTGCACTCCGCGCCGTGCATTCCAGAGAAGCAACTCCGCAGGCTGGTGTGGCCCAACGCCCGGTCACAACGGCAATAGCAAGGCATTTGATAAAGCACATTAGGAATCTTTGCCGCTTCCTGGTACACCTTGACCTGCCAGGGAAACTGGAACCCAGGCCCTGTCAGTTGCGCGCCATGCAGAATCGGAGCTTGAATCTCTCCTTTGGGTGGGGCCGACGCATGGAATGCGGGAACATCCACCGTCGGGTCCGTCCATTGCGCATTGGCCGCAATGCACCCGAGCGCCAGAGCCATGGTTACAACAATATGTTTGCGCATCAATCTCAACTCCTGGGGAGGCAGTTACCTGTTTTCCATCGAAACATAGGTTGCCGGGTAAGCGGGCCCGTTATACTCCGCACGTGGGCGAATCAGACGGTTATCGTCGAGCTGCTCGATCACGTGTGCAGCCCACCCCGCAATGCGGCTTACTGCAAAAATGGGCGTAAATAAATCCACGTCAATACCGAGGGTTGTGTAAGTGGAAGCTGAATAAAAGTCCACGTTGGCATTCAGCTTCTTCTCCTGCTTCACAAAAACTTCAATCTTGCGCGACATCTCAAACCACTTTGGGTTTCCGCTGGAGCGGCCAAGGTCCTCCGACATGCGGCGCAGGTGAGTCGCGCGCGGATCCTCCGTGTGATAAACGCGATGTCCAAAGCCGGAGACCTTCTTCTTCTGCGCCAGCATTTGCCTGACATAGTCCACCGGATCGGCACCTTCTTTGTCGATTGCAAACAGAATGCGCATCACCGCTTCATTGGCACCGCCGTGCAGCGGGCCTTTCAACGCGCCGATCGCACCGGTGATGGCGGAGTGTATGTCGGACAAGGTCGCGGCGATCACGCGCGCAGCAAATGTGGACGCGTTCAATTCATGGTCGGCATGCAGAATCAGAGCCACGTCGAGCGCATGTTCGGCCGTCGGAGATGGCTTTTCGCCGTTCAGCATCCACAGAAAATTTGCGGCGTGCGAAAGCGAATGGTCCGGCTGCATGACAGGTTTGCCCTTGCGAATCCTGTCGTACGCAGCCACGATCATGGCGACCTGCGAAGTAAGCCGGTAGCTTTTCCGCACGTTTGCATCGTGGAGGTTATCTTTTTCATCCACGTCATACATGCTGAGCGCAGACACGGCGGTCCGCAGCACTTCCATGGGCGTGGCGTGTTTAGGAAATTGCTCCATGATTTGGAGGATTTCCTGCGGAAGCACCCGGCTGTCCGCGAGGTGTTTGCGGAAGTCCCGCAGTTCCGAGGCGTTCGGCAGCCTGCCGAGCCACAGCAGGTAGGTTGTTTCCTCGAAGTTCGAGTGTTTCGCCAGTTCGTGAATGTCGATCCCGCGATAGGCCAGAACGCCCGCGTCTCCATCAATCCAACAGATTCCTGAGTGGGCTGCAACAATACCTTCCAGCCCGCGCGCCATGGCAGTTGTCGACATTTTTGTTCTCTCCAGACTTAATTCTAGTTGGCAGTCGCCTCGCCTGGCACCCTGCGCCGCAAAACGTTAACTTCCCGTTATAACCCAGCGAATCGGCTCTGTCACGGTCAGGGCGGGCAGGAAAATTCAATCGCGTCTAACCCGGAGCTGGTTTCAGTCTTTCAAATGACCGGAATCTGCACCATGCTGCAACCC
>DASSZI010000087.1:0-4837 GCA_035713565.1 Acidobacteriaceae bacterium
ACATGCCTGACCCCGACCTGATCATCCGCACCAGCGGCGAAATGCGCATCAGTAATTTCCTGCTTTGGCAGATTGCCTATGCGGAAATTTTTGTGACCGAGCGGTTCTGGCCCGACTTTCGCGGCGCACACCTGCTGGAAGCGATTCGCGAGTATCAGGGACGCGAGCGCCGTTTCGGGGGCCTCGGCAGCGGCTTGGACAAGCGGGACAAACCCAGTGCGGAAGAACGGGAGCAGGCCCTGGTTCGGTAGATATGCAGCACGCTGCGGGAGCACTCGATTCGTGCTAAATCAACCCGGTGCAAGCCAATGAAAATTCTGGTCGTCTGGCTTATTGCATTGTGCAGCATCAACGTGTTTGCGGACACTAAGAACGCTGCGCCGGCCAAAATTAATTCAACATTTCTTCTGAGTGAAGTTGCCCGCAACTACGCGCGCGCAAAAACCTATCACATTGAGGCTGTGCAAGAGCGGATTGCAGCTAACTCGCGGTTCCATGAGTGGGAAAAGGTCGATCTTATTGCTATTCAGGGGACGAAAAGTCGTTTTCGTTTTCAGATCAAAACGGGGATGACCCGGCGGTTCTTGGTTGCAGATTTCTGATGGAAGGACAGAATGGTTCTATGCAGAGCGCTGGCACCGGTATATCGAACAACCTGTTTCGCCCGACGGTCCGAGCATCATGGTTCATATGGTCGGATTCGGCGGCGAATTGGGACAGGCCAAATCGATGATCCGGGAACTGGAGCATCTCGCCGACCCGAAGGATTCCAACCTCATGCTGCAGGAGGAAACCATTGATTTGAATGGTCAGAAATATCCTTGTTATGTCGTGCATGTCAGCCGCCAAAAGTCTGACAGGGCGGATAAGGTTCCCTATAAATTTGAGCGGACATTATGGATTGACAAGCGGAGTAAGGTGATTCGGAAGGTTATTGAAACCTCCGCCGCATACATTCCCGGGTCCCCGACCTATCGTTACCCGACCTCCAACACTGCAACGACCACAACGTACCCCGTTGTCGAACTGAATGCAGACGATCCGGTAAGCGAGTTTTTCTTTGCGCCGCCCACGAACGCGAAAAGAGTTGCCACCCTCGATCCGCCTTATTACACGCCGCGGGTCCAATCGGCATATTCAGCCAAGTTGCTGAATATGCCTGCGCCTGCTGTTGTATTTGTGACAACGAATGGTCAGGGGGTTTCTCTGGCCGCATATAAGGGCAAGCCGGTCCTGCTCGATTTTTGGGCGACGTGGTGTGTCCCCTGTATGGAATCCATGCCGAAGTTGGCTCGGCTGAATCAACGCCTCGGGCGCAAGGGAATTACGGTAATTTCCATCGATGAAGATGCTGACGCGAACGCGGGCAAGGAGTTCTTCGCGCGGCATAACTATGACTGGCAGAAATTCCACGATGATCATCGCGCAATTCAGAAGGCGTTCGAAGGAAAGGCGATCCCTCTTACTTTATTGATCGACCAGGATGGCAAAATTGTTTTTAATAGCAGCGGCTGGGATGGCGCTGCCTTGCGGAGTGCCATTGCCACACTTGGCCCACAATATGCCGTCTCCGATTCCAGGTAGGCCACCATTTGAGTTAAATTGAACAAGCTATGAAGCGCATTCTTACGGCGGCCGTTCTGATTCCGCTTGTCCTGGCGTTGATCCTGTGGGGTCCGCTTTGGCTGCAGATGCTGCTGGCGTGCATCGTGGCGGAACTCGCTTTGCACGAATATATGGTGATGGCTCAGGCCAGCGGGGTGCAGAGCCCGCAGTGGTTCCTCCACCTGTCCTGTGCGCTGTTGTTTGTGGTGGCGTATTGGTCCTCCGCGTTCCTGCTTGCTACCCTCGGCATTTTCGCTTTGGCCCTGCTCGGGATCTGCTCGCTCCATTCCCCGCTCCAGCGCATTCTGGCCGACACCTCGGGCGGATTCTTTGGTCTGATGTACATTGCCTTCCCAATGCTGCTGGCCCCTTTGATTGCCGCCCAGGAAAATGGCACAGCGGACCTGCTTTTTCTGCTTGTCGTTGTCTGGGCCGGGGACATAACTGCTTTGTACGTCGGCAGGACGATCGGCCGCAGACCCATGGCTCCCGTGATCAGCCCAAAGAAAACCTGGGAGGGTGCGGCTGGATCGATGGCTGGGAGCGTGATTGCTGGAATGGCTCTCGTTTTTATCGGTAGCCTGATGTATCGTCATGGGATTCTTACCTTATTGTTCGCAGAATCCTGGTGGTATTGGCTCGTCATGGCAGTGCTGCTGAATCTTGCGGCGCAAATCGGCGATTTGCTGGAGTCAGCGATCAAGCGGGGTGCGGGAATCAAAGACTCAGGTGCTCTGTTGCCGGGACACGGCGGCGTACTCGATCGCGTGGACGCACTGCTGCTGGCATTGCCCGTTCTGTGGTACGCTCTGCTGTTTCGGCAATTGTTATAGGTTCTTCTACTGCTCATATTTCCAGGACGCCCAGTTGAAACATTTAGCCATTCTCGGCTCCACAGGCTCCATCGGCGAAAGCACTCTGCGCATTGTTGAAACCTATCCGGAGCGGTTTACCGTTGCCAGTCTGGCTGCAGGCCGCAATGTGGAAGCAGCTTTTGCGCAATGCCAGCGATGGCGTCCACGCGTCGTCTCCATGGCGGATGAATCTCTCGCGGGAGAGTTGCAGCATCGGCTACGGGCCGCTGGCATCACCGGGATTGAGCTGGTCTACGGCACAGAGGGAACGGTGCGCGTGGCCACACTAGATGAGGTGAACTTTGTTGTCAGCGCCATCGTAGGGGTGGCCGGGCTGGAGGCCACTTACGCCGCAATTCTGAACGGCAAGCCGGTCGGGATCGCGAACAAGGAGTGTATGGTCGCGGCGGGTGAAATCCTGATGCAGGCAGCTCGCCAACGGAATGTGACTTTGCTCCCCATCGACAGCGAACACAACGCCATCCATCAATGTATGCGGGGGGGCACCCCACATGAGGTGCGTTCCATCTGGCTGACTGCATCCGGTGGCCCATTCCGGACGCTGCCACTGGAAGACTTTGCCACAATCACGGTTGAACAGGCACTGAAACACCCGACTTGGGTCATGGGCCAGCGCATCACCATCGATTCCGCCACCATGTTGAACAAGGGCCTGGAGATCATTGAGGCATGCCGCCTGTTCGATGTGCCTCCGGCTGCCGTCAAGGTGACTGTCCATCCGCAATCGACGATCCACTCGCTGGTGGAGTTCGTCGACGGCAGCATTCTGGCGCAGCTTTCCGTTACAGACATGCGACTGCCCATCCTTTACGCGCTTACGTTTCCCGAACGAGTCGAGTCCAACTTAACGTTCGATATGAGCAGCCTGGCAAAGCTGGAGTTTTTCCCGCCGGATTTCGACCGGTTCCCTTGCCTGCGCCTGGCGTATGAAGCAGCCGAAGCGGGAGGCGAGCATTGCATCGCGCTAAATGCAGCCGATGAAATTGCGGTCGAAGCCTTTCTGCAAAAACGCATTTCTTTTCCAGCCATCCCGCGTACAATTGAGCAGGTACTGCGGCAAACACCCCATCGGCGCCCGTCGACGATCTCTGAGGTCTTGCAGGCGGATGCGAGTGCGCGGGAGATCGCTCGAAGCGTACTGGCGGCTGGCTGAACCAATCCGCATCTCAAAGAACGGAACCTGCAACCCGCATGTCATTCGTACTGGTTAGTTTGATATCCATGCTAATCGTGCTCGGCATTCTTGTGCTGGTGCATGAATTTGGCCATTTTGCCGTGGCGAAGCTCTGCGGCGTGCGCGTAGAGACGTTTTCCATCGGGTTCGGCAAGCGGCTCTTCGGATTCCGCCGCGGCGACACAGATTACCGCGTGAGCCTGCTGCCACTCGGCGGCTATGTGAAAATGTCGGGCGAACTGCCTACGGAAGGTACTACCGGCGACCCTCGGGAATACGCCAGCCATCCGCGATGGCAGCGCGTCCTGATCGCCTGCGCCGGGCCTGCGGCCAATTTCCTGCTCGCTTTTGTGCTTATGACCTTGGTTTACATGGGCCGCAATGAAGTTCCGGATTATCTAAGCAGACCCGCAGTGGTGGATTACGTTCTGCCAGGTTCTGCTGCTGCCCGGGCAGGCATTGCCTCAGGCGATCGGATCGTGCAATTCGACGGTTTGTCTAAACCCACGTGGGAACAGGTCTTTGTACATTCCGTTCTGAATTTGAACCATTCCGTGACGTTGCTGGTAGACAAGCAAGGGCAGCAGAAAGAAGTCTCCTTGCCTGTACACGCCCCTCCCAACCCCGACAATTTCACTCTGGGCGATTTAGGATTGACGCCGGTTGAGCAGCGACGACCGATGAAAATCGCAGTCCTGGAGCCGGGAATGCCTGCCGCAGAAGCCGGCTTGAAGCCAGGGGATGCGATCCTCTCCGTAAATAGAGTGGATTTGCATTCACTTACCTCGATGATCCTTTATCTGCAACAGAATGGACCCAAACCTGTTCAGCTGAAGATTCTTCGCAACGGAACGCCTCAGACCGTAGTAGTTCGACCCGAATCCAGCCTGGATGCTAACGGAAAAACCGTTTACAAAATAGGATTCGCACCGGAGCCCCCCAGTACGCACATTGAGCGGCTTTCGCTGGGGCAAGCGTTTTCACGTTCCGTCCACGACAACTTAAAAGGTTCAACTCTGATTCTGGACGTGCTTCGCCGTGTCGCGACCGGACGTATGTCTCCGCGCACCATGAGTGGCCCGATCGGAATCGCGCGACAGACCGGTCACATTGTCGCCCTGAAGAGCTGGGCCCCCCTGTTGAGCGAGATGTCGCTGATCAGTCTGAACCTGGGAATCCTGAA
>DASSZI010000088.1:0-11728 GCA_035713565.1 Acidobacteriaceae bacterium
CAACATTTTTGAAAGCGAGGATGGATCGTCTATGACTAAGGCCGATTTGGTGGTGGACGTGATGCGGCTCGGAGATTTGACGCGGACGGACGCCGAAACGATCATAGAAACGATTTTCGATTCCGTCGTGGGTGCCCTGCGATCAGGCGACAAAATCGAGATTCGCGGCTTCGGAAGTTTCCGTACGCGTCAGCGCAACCCGAGAATCGGTCGCAACCCTAAAACGGGAGCACGCGTTGAAGTGCCAGCCAAACGCGTTCCCTACTTTAAGCCAAGTAAGGATCTGCGCGATCTGATAAACAATGCTCTGGATGCCAAAGAATCCGGTTCGCAACCCGCCGCAGACCATACGGGCGAAGAAACCAGCCCTTAGCAATAATCCCGCTCGGGTGAGTGGCTTTTGGCGGCGGCGACCACTCACCCATTCTGCTCGTTTTGAACGCGGCGCGCGTGCCGTTAGTCGTTATGCGACAAATTCGAAGGATTGGTCGTGAGCTTCATGAATGTCTGGCGGCAGCTGGCGTCAATCAGGCTCCATACTTTTTTCGCCGCTGTACGCTCTTCCTCCTGGATCGTTCTGGCCAGTCGTTCGGTTTCGGTGTCCCCCGCAAATCCGGCGACAATAGCCAGTTCCTCATACATGGCAATTTCGCTGTTCTCTATCGCATAGGCAATGATCAGGTCCTGGGAATTTTTTTCCCCCGCATCGTGTCCTATCTGGGCCGCAGTCGGAGCAAAATTGAAGAGATGGGCGAGCATGCTTTTCAGCGTAGATGGACTCCCTCCTAGTTCGTGCAAACGCGCTGTCAGACGCTCATGTTGATGCCGCGTCTCCACTGCATGTTGCGCAAACAGGTTCTGAACCGGCGTCTGCTCCCCGTCTTTTGAAAACGACTTGAGTTGAGTTTCGAAATTTCTTTCTGCCGCAATCGCATCCACCAGATAACGGCGGATTACTTCCTGAGAGGATTGTGTAGACATAAAACACACCTTTCAATGTATGCGCTGTTAAGGAATAAGGATGATCTTGCCGGATCCGCCGGATTCAGCCAGGCTCTGTGCTTCCCGGATCTGGGACAGTTTCATCCGCCTGCTTATCGGTATAAAAAATTCTTTTTTTGCAACTGCTTCAGCCAGGGTGTGCAACCGGTCCGCATCGGGCTGCGCCCAAATCTCCTCGACGCGGAAATTCTTTCCGTCCGCTTCCTTAGGTTTCCCGAGTACGGTGGCCAGAACACCTCCAGAACGGATATGCGGCAGGAGCCTGACGATTGCATCGTGACCGACAGCGTCAGCGATAGCATCAAGCTCTCCAAGGGAGCCCGGCTCCCTACGTTCATCGAGTGCGATGCAGCGATCAGCTCCAAGCGATTCCGCAGCCTTCATTTGACTGGCCCGGACGCCGGCAATCACCTTGGCCCCATGCTTTTTTGCAACGTAGACAGCCGTGCGCCCCACCCCGCCCACGGCACCGGTCACCAGCACGACCTGGCCCGCCTGGGGACGCACACCTTTTTCGATCAACTGGGCCCCGGTTAATGTGACAAGGGGCAAAGCAGCCGCGTCCTCGAACTCCAGGCTCTCGGGAATCCGGGTAAGTACGTCTGCCTTCGCGACCAGAAACTCCGCATATGAGTGGTTTACCAGGCCCATAACTCGATCACCGGGCCGCAAGCCCGTAGTTCCTGGTCCGACCGCGACAACCGTACCCGCAACATCCCGGCCCAAAATAGCGGGAAGGTCGAGCGGCATCATTGTCTGCAGATCGCCACGACGCAGTTTCCAGTCCACCGGATTGATGCTGATGGCAGCAACTTTGACCAGCACTTCTCCGCTTTGCGGCTCAGGCTGCGGAACGTCCTGATAGCTGAGCTGGTCCACTCCGCCATATCCCTGCAACAGAACTGCCTTCATGTTTTCTCCTCAATTCTCGTGCTCGCCTGATAGTGGGATGCAGCGAATCATCGGGACCCTCGCAGGAAATGGAAGACGATGGAGATGATCGCAAGGATAAGCAGAATATGGATGACGAATGCCGTCACATGAAAAATGACAAAACCGCCAATCCACGCAAGAAAAAGGACAATACCGAGGATAAGGAACATGAAAGATCTCCCAGCCAATTTGGACTGATTACAATCCCTGTGTTTAGAAGCATTTAGCGGCCGCACCGTTGCTCCGGCATGCCAATTCTCGCGTCAGGAGGTATCGACTGGGAACGTCCGCAGTATCATTTCCCATGCCCGTCGCAGTTCTCACTTTGGAAATACGCCTGGATTACGCACACTCTTTGAAAGACCGGCGGCAGTGTGTTCGCAGCATCAAGGAAAGAGTACGCCGGAACTTCAATGTCTCCGTTGCCGAACTGGACGAGATTGTAGTCTGGCAACGCGCAACCCTTGGGTTGGCGGCTATCTCGCTCTCCAGAGATTATCTGGCTGGGCAAATGACACTGTTGGAAGAGGTTTGCATCACGATGGCGGAGAGTCATGGGGCTACCGTGAGCGATTCATTTGTGGAGTTTTTTCCGGAAGAATAATGTCAGGAAAATCCCCGAACACCGTTCCAAATTTGATATCCTCATTCGTTTACCGGTTCCTTTCCCCGGTTCAGCCGATTCCGGCGAAGCAGACAGGAACAACAGAACATGCCAGCACATCGCGGAAGAACCTATCACCAGAGCCGTGTAGCAGAAACGCTACGGGAAGAGATTGGCGCCATGCTGGAGGGCCAATTGAGCGACCCTCGCATCAGCTTCGGATACGTGAGTGAAGTGGTACTCGCGCCCGGCGGCAAAACTGCCCGTATCTACATTGCCGTGGGGGGAGACAGTAAGGACGAAGCCGACATGATGGCCGGCCTGGAAGCCGCCAAGGGCTACATTCGGCACCAGTTGCTGCAGCGCATGGGGGTACGCCATGTTCCGGAGCTGGTGTTCCAGGCGGACCACTCCGAACCTGTGCGAGCGCGCATCGATGAACTGCTGGGCCGTGTGGAACGGCACAACCGTCAGCAGGAGAGGCGCCAGCACTCCAGTGAGAAGAAGATGGACATTCCTGCATCCGAATGACCGCTTACCCCATGTCGCCGACCGCTACGTGCACCGCGGAACCACGGACTGAACGTTCTGCCCATCCTGGGCCAGCGCTCCTGGCGGCGTTCCGGGAGAAGGACCGGTTTTTGCTGACCGCGCATGCGCGGCCCGACGGCGATGCCATCGGATCGCTGCTGGGTCTCTGGATGCTGCTGAAGGAGTCGGGCAAGCATGCCGACATGCAGCTCTGTGACCGCGTCCCGATGATTTACCGCACGCTGCCGGGCAGCGAACATATCCGCCACGCAGATGGCTTGTCCGGAAATTACGACGCAGTGGTTCTGCTGGAATGTGATGGGGTTGAACGTTCCCGCATTCAGGGATTGTCCGGCAACTTCCTCATTAATATTGACCACCATACCAGCGGGCGCGATTTCGCGGATCTCAATTGGATCAATGTCCACGCAAGCGCTGTTGCGGAAATGATTCACCGCTTCGCACTGGCGGCTGACCTTCCCATCACTCCTCCCATCGCTACGTGCCTGTATGCCGCCCTCCTGAGCGACACGGGTTCTTTTTGCTACGAGCGCACAAGTGCTGAAACGTTTGCGCTGGCAAAAGACCTGGTAGAACAAGGCGCGAGTCCGGCGCGTATCGCGCAGGATGTCTACTTCAGCAATCCCGCATCGAAGATGCGGCTGTTGGGAGCTGCCCTTACGACCCTCCAGAGGGAAGGACGCATTGCGTGGCTGTGGGTAACGCACAGCGATATGATCCGGACGGGCGCCGTGGAAGAGGACTGCGAAGGGATTGTGAATTACGCTATCGGAATTTCCGGCGTTGAAGTTGCCGTGTTTTTACGCGAACTGCCGGACCATCGCGTGCGCCTCAGCCTGCGAAGCAAAGGAAGAACGCATGTGGCGGAAGTAGCGAGCCGGTTTGGTGGGGGCGGTCATGACAATGCGAGTGGCTGCACTTTGCAGGGTCCCCTCTATTCCGCGATGGATCGAATTTTGCAGGAAGTTCGTCGTCACCTGGCAGCTAATATGACTTCTGCCGCCCCCCAGTCGAGCGTGCCGAACATACAATGAAGCTAACCTAGTCGAGATTTGGTTGTGGCGGCTTGCCAACCATGTCATCCGCAGGTTGAAACAGTTGCAACTGCGTCTTCCACGTAGTGGACTGCCCGGGGGCAAGCGTCACCATCCCGGTATCCACGCCGTGCCACTCACTGCCAAAGGGGTCCGCGTAGTTGAACTGGGGTTCCAGCGCGATGAAGGCCTTGTTTACAGGCGAATAGACCTGGATCACTTTCACCAGCGGCGTCATCGCCGTGACGCGCATTCCGTAATTGGCTCCCAAATCCCGTATCTCCGCAATTGCATCGCCTTCTGGAGTGCGCTTCAGTTTGACGAACGCATCATCCATCAACTTATCAGGCAGCGGAGCCCCAAGGCTTGCGGTAAAGTCGTACGGTGTCCCTGCAGTGTCAACCAGTTTGCCGGTGGGGAAAACGTCGTCATAATTATTCACCTCGGCCCGCATGGAAGCAGGGACATGTAGTCTCGCGTTGGGGCGATTCCCGCTCGGCAGCAGGAAGTAGGGATGCCAGCCTATGCCTACCGGCTCCGACTGCTGCCCTATGTTTTTCCCAGAGACTACTGCCGTTACGGTATCCCGCGCCAAGGTAACCGTCACCGTGACTTCATTGTCAGAAAACCAATGCCCATCGGCTGGCAGATGGTACACGGCGGTTGCATGACCGCCGTTCGCATCCGCCTGCACACTGATGGTCTGTGCTTTGGCTGCTAGCATCTGTCCATGCATCGCGTGCAAGGGAGCCCCCGGCAATTTTCCGTGGGTATTTGCGACCAGCTGCACGGTTCTTCCATGCCATTTTGCGGTCACAAATTTCTCGCCGTTCTGCCGATGCGTAGTGATCGGCCCCAGGATGCGGTTGGCGAACGGAAAAAGAAATGCTCCTCCCATGGAATAGCTTTGATCACCGTTCATGTCCTCGGGACCGTTGTTCAGCACCTGGACAGCTTCGCTCAGGTGGGGAGAGGCAAGCAGCGTCGTCTCGCCCCGCCCCGGAAGGTAGGCTGTGATCTGAAACATATTCATGCCACGCCCAGGGAGCAGGGTCACGCTGAGAAATTCTGGCTTGGATCCATCACCGCTCTGCAGGCGGCGCAATTCAATCGCTTTTTGTCCGCCAACCTGCGGCAAACTGGCGGAGGCTTTCTCAGTGGGAGATAACGGCTTCGGCGCCGGGCGCGATTTGCACCCAGTGATGCATGCGAGCAACGCAGCAGAGAATATCCCCCCAAGGACAACCTGACGGTACGCGGCACACCTGCCAAGCTTCATATAGATTCTCCCCTGAAGAACTGTCTTGTTTAGATCGTACAATTTTAGATCGTACAATTTACTGGTGAGTTTGCCCTGTTCTTCCCCGGAAAACACGAGCGGCGGCAGCCTCTCCGGCTCTGCGGACGTTCCTCTTTTGGGCAACGCGCGTAATGCCACCAGCGCCAAAGAAACTGCATTCCGTGTTCTCGAATCTCGCATTGTGTCCTGCGACCTTTGTCCCCGGCTCCGCACCTACTGCGCGGAAATTGCCCGCACGCGACGCCGTGCGTATCGAGATTGGGAGTATTGGGGGAAGCCGGTTCCCTCCTTCGGCGACCCGGAGGCCCGCGAGCTCTCGCTGGGTCTCGCGCCTGGAGCGCATGGCTCCAATCGTACCGGCCGCCCGTTCACAGGCGATGGTTCGGGAAATTTCCTTTACCCTGTGCTCCATGCTGCGGGGTTTGCCTCCCAGCCTCTTGCAGCTTCCCGCGACGACGGGATGCGCCTTTACGACCTCCGCATCACATCCGTGGTCCGCTGCGCTCCGCCCGCCAACAAGCCACTACCCATAGAGCTGCAGAACTGCGCATCTTTCGTCGATGAGGAAATCGATCTGCTTCCGCAATTGCGCGTGGTGGTGTGCTTGGGAAAAACCGCTTTCGATGGATATGTGGCCCACCTTCTGCGCACAAGAAAGATTGGCAGACGCGGGGAACTCGTGTTTGCTCATGGCGCAGAATATTCCCTGCCGGGACAGCCGCATATACTCGCCACTTATCATCCATCCCTGCAGAACACCAACACCGGCCTGCTCACCAGCTCCATGTTGCAGGATGTTTTTGAGCACGCTCGAACTCTGGCCGCTCACCCTGTCAGCGCGAACCATGAAGGTCTCCATAGAAGCTGACGGTAAAAATTGGCGTAAGCTGTCGCGGATAATTGGACCGCGCTGCGGTGAACGTGGTTCCCGCAGCCCAGGTGATTGGATATTTTCCGTGATTCGGCCATGTCACCTCGATTTCCGGGCTCACATCGAAGTATGCGAAGTCCGGCGCGGTTGCCTTTCCAAACAACAGACTGCGCCCAAACTGCCTCTCGCCGTTGTACTCCAGCAAATACCCAAAGCCCTCTTTCGGCAACAGAACATGTTCCAGAGCGCCTGCCGTCTCTAAGACGTTGCCATCCACCATACGGAAGCGCTCCCCCGCCGGAACGGTGTTGATGCCGTTGTTGAACTGGTATGGACCCACCACCGTGGCGGGATTCTGCAACAGTTCTGTCTCCTGCAGATATAGTTCGAAAGGCTTGAATTGCTTGCGCAGCAGAAAATTGATTTGTTCATTCCAGGTACCGTTGCTGGTCTGCGACGCTCCGTTCAAATTCGGATTCGAGCTCTTATATTTCCCTGTCGGAATGTTCACATCGAAAGACAAGTCGAGTGAAGGCATCCGCCACAAGCTGTAGCGGTCCTTTTCTTTTGCAAACTGCCACTTGACCTGCACCAATGTATCCCCGTATCCCAGCGCAGAATTTGTGTGCGCGGCGGGACTGACTGAATTGCTGACGCGGTTGTAATCGAATGGCGCATACAGATCCACTTCCAGGCCATGGCCGATCCCGTAAGCGAACTTTGTGGGCACATAAAAGTTGCTCTGCCCTTTCGTCCGGAAATTGAACAGGTAGGGCTCGACATAGTAGGAGCCGCCTGGATCCACGTCCGCCGTGCCCGTGTAAAAAGGACCGCTGGTATTGTCCACCCAGCGCCTTTCGTTCGGCGGCGTGGGCACAGTTGTAGCTGGACCGGCGGCGGATTGGGCCGTGGCCTTTCCTCCACAACTCAACAGAACAAATCCCACGGAACACACGCTGGAGATCAGCAGAAATCTGGGCAAAAGGTGCATCCATGCCTCCTCATAAGCGTAGACAGCTCAGATGGAAGAGCTGCCAACGCGCTCGCAAAGCGTTGCTGAAAGGCCGGGGTCAGTTTCCAGGCGCTTCATGGTTCGAGATTCAACGAATGTTTTTAGCGGAGGAGGCTTGCAGGAGGGGCCCGGTCTGCGCGCAGAAGGATACTACGCGGAGAGTTTGCAGCGGGGTGTGCAGGGAGAACTATCGTGCCATAACAGGCGGAGCCGAATACAAAACCGTCTTTGGAGATTGCCGCCGCCGGATGCATCGGCGACAGAGCTTGCAGATGACGACTGCAGGACAAGCAGACTTTCCGGTAGGACCGCTCGCCCTCCGCCATTGTGGTGGCGGCATGCAGATCATCGGTCATGGAGATGACAGGCAGCAGCAGAAAGCAAAGCAGGCAAACGGCCATGGAACGCAGCCAACGATTGGAAGCGCACCCGGCTTCTTCAGAACCGCTCAATCTGAGCCGCAGGCTGACAAGAAGAATCAGCGACAGCAGAACCCACGCGAGATTGAAGAAAAGCTCCAAGTTTCAATTTTACCTTCCCCAGCCTCTAAACGATCACTCGTTCAATTCTGCCTTTCAAGAGGAGGCTTGGAATGAACGCACGCGCTTCTACTCGCCTGATGCTTAGAAGTGATGCAAATCCTTGGCTAACCGGATGCGCGTGCTGATAGTCTCAAAGAGAGAATCCCTGAGCAAAACCAGCGCACGAAAGTGAATCGCATCGAATGAGAATTGCAAGCGTAGCCAGGGCAATGCCCAAGTGGTATTACAGCCAGCAGAAAATTTTTGAAACACTTTGTGAACACTGGAAAGGCAAGCTGGAAAAGCCCGATGTCCTGGAGCGATTCCATCAAAGAGTCGGCGTCGATGGCCGGCATCTTTCCTATCCAATCGAGGAATATGCATCGATTCATTCCTGGGGCGATGCCAATGATCGTTGGATCAAAGCTGCCGTAGAACTGGGCCAACGAGCTGTAACCACGGCGCTCGAACGCGCGGGCCGGAGCAAGGAAGAGATCGGCGCCATGATTACGGTTTCTGTGACCGGAATCGCCGCACCCTCTCTGGATGCGAAGCTGAGCAACACCATGGATCTGCCGCTAGCCATGCGCCGCACCCCTATTTTTGGCCTTGGATGCGTGGCTGGCGCAGCAGGCATTGGACAGGCTGCGGATTACGTCCGCGCCTACCCGGACCGGATCGCTGTGCTGCTTTCCGTTGAGCTGTGTTCCCTCACCTGGCAACGCATGGATCTTTCGGTAGCGAACATGATCGCCTCCGGCCTTTTTGCCGACGGCTCAGCCGCCGCAGTCATTGCCGGAGATCAGGTCGAGGCGGACGGCCCTGAAATCCTTGGCCACCATTCCAGCTTTTATCGAGACACCGAGCACCTGATGGGCTGGGATATTTCCGAAGAGGGATTCCAGATCGTTCTCTCGGCAGAGGTGCCGGACGCGATCCAGAAGCATTTCCCGAATGATGTGGACAGCTTCCTTGCCGCGCATAGCCTTAAACGCAGCGACATCGGCACCTGGATCATGCACACGGGCGGCCCCAAGGTGCTGGACGCGTCGGCAGAATCGCTGGGCCTGAGCCGTGAGGCGTTTACGCCCTCCTGGGACTGCCTGCGCGATAACGGAAATATGTCCTCAGCTTCCGTGCTGCTGGTTCTGGAAGATTACATGCTGAATCGGCGCCCTGCTCCCGGAACCTACAGCATTCTGGCGGCCATGGGACCCGGTTTTTGTTCGGAGCTGGTTTTATTGCGCTGGTAAGAATGGTCAATCGAAGAACAGAAGCCGTGCTCGACATGCGAGCACGGCTTTTGTCCAGGGAAACCGGTCAGAACACAAGCCGTGCGGCAAGTTGAATCTGGCGATTGGTATAGGACTGTACGCCGGTTATCCTGCCAAAGGTCTGTGGATTGTTCATGGCTGATCCCGGGTTGGTGAACTGCGGAGTGTTGAGCACATTGAACGCGTCTCCGTGGAGTTCCAGGTTCAATCTGTCGGTAAGGTGAACGTTTTTCTCCAGAGAGAAATTCAAGATGCGCTGCCCAGGTCCATAGACCTGATTGCGCAGCGTGTTGCCAAGCCGCTTGTACACGGTAATGTGATTTGGAGATGTATACGTCGGAATGTTGGACGAGAATGTCGACGGATTGAACCAGAATCCGCGTATCCCTTTCGGATACTGAATTGGGGATAGTTCGTCCGGCTCGTTGGCAGTGTTGGTAAAGCCTGTGGATAAATCTACAGGCTGCCCGCTCGCGACAATCGCGATTAGGTTCGTCTGCCACCCACCAATTACCCAGTCCAACGGCCGTGAAATCCCGCTCGCATACCTTTCTCCACGGCCCACCGGGAGGTAGTAAACGATGGAGGAACTGAACGTCTGCCTCTGATCCTGTGAAGAGTTGCCGTAGCTCGCTTTCGGATCGTAGTACAGGGCCAGGGTTCCCGTGGTGGAATCATCCAGCGTGTGCGACCAGGCATAGGAACCGGTAAGAATCAGATCCTTGGCACGATGTTCGACATGCAATTGCAGCCCGTTGTAGTTCGAGGTGCCGTTGTAGATCTCGTACGTGATGGTTCCCAGATTCGGGAAATTCTGATTTGCCGTGCCGTACTGGAAAAGGTTGTAGTTGTAGAAATTCTCCAGGTGATCCGCTTTCGTCCCCACGTACGCGATATCGAATACGTTGTCGCTGCCAAACTGCTGCTGCAGTTGCAGATTCCATTCCTGGATCTGGCTGTTCTGGTTGTTGCGGTCAACCGCGAGCGTGCTTAACCCCTGCGGTGGCGCTGCGGGATTGAAATTTGGAAACCCGGGCCGGGGCAGCGGCGTTACCTGTCCCGCCGCGTTGACTTTACAACTCGCGAAACCGCCTGTGCCCTGTGTAGGCGTCTGGCCTGTGAGCGTGATGCAGTTGCCCAGGCGCGCCTGATAATCCACGGCTCCGCCAAAGGGCGCCTGCTGGCCAAGCTGATTGCTGATTCCGCCATAGGTCGGATAGTAGTAGATCCCGTACCCTCCGTGTAGTACGGATTTTCCGTCTCCATGCAAGTCATACGCAAACCCAAGCCGTGGGCCAAAATTGTGGTAATCCTGATTCACAATGCTGCGCGAAACGCCGTTCTGGCCTGCCAGCAGAACGTGTCCCGTATTGATGTCGAACGACGCCTGGCGATTGTGCGATTCATACGGCCATGTCAGCAGGTCCCAGCGAATCCCCAGGTTCAGGGTGAGCCGCTGGTTTACGCGCCAGTCATCCTGGGCAAACAAACCATCTTCCTGGCTGATGTTGCTGAAATATCCGTTCTGCGCACCAATCTGGTAGTTATCGACGAATGAGGCCAGCAGGTCGGAAACTTCATAACCGGTAAAATCCTGCCCGTTGCCAGAAATGTTGAAGTATCCCTTCCCCGCGATGGGACGGAAATATTCGACCTGCCGGCGAATCCCGGTACCGCCGAATTTGAACGCATGTCCTCCCCGCTGCCAGTTGACGGTGTCGGTCACCTCGTAGGTATTCTGCGGAACCGCATACAAACCATAATCGCCGGTATAGGAAAGCTCCGTGTTATAGCCGCCGATCAACGCGCCGCCGCTGGTTTCCAGATTTCGGTTTGCGTTTACGATCCCCAGATCGGCTGAAACAGGTACGCCGTAAAAGGGCGGTTGGTATCCGTAATTGTCCCGGTTGTAAGCGATATGTGCTTCATTCACCACGTTCTGTGTGAAGGTGTGGGTGTAGCCCAGATCGTAGCCGCGCGCGTGCACATAATTGTTACCCGAGCCGAATCCTGCAGGCAGCGTGGGGAGGGCGGAGGACTTGAAGTCCGTCGAATTGTCGTAGCTGTAGCGGAAGAACGCGACGTCTTTCGCGCTGGGATCCCAATCGAGACGGACATCGAAGGTGTTGTATTTGATTGCAGCCGTCTGGAAGGTCTCGTAATTGTTCAGAATCGTATTGGTAAGCGTTGGCAGTGGGAATGCATTCAAGTAATTGACCGCGGCCCTGTTCAGGCGGTTTTGGGGAATCACGTTGCCCGGAAAAGGGTTACAGGTAATTGGATCGAAGATCTGCCCGGTCGCCGGTGCATTGTTCGCCTGGCAAAGATTGGAATGGTTGATGGATTGACCTCCCGTTAGCGCGGGATTGAGCACTTCCGAAAGATCACCCCTGCGCATCCGGGCGGTGGGAACCGTGACAAAACCGGCGCCTACGGGAACTGCTTCCCGCCAACCCTGGTAATCGCCAAAGATGAAGAGCTTGTCCTTGATGATCGGCAGGCCTGCATCGCCGCCGAACTGGTTCCTGTTGTAGCTCGGATTCGGCGTGGGTCCCGCACCCAGAAACTGGTAATACGGGTTTGAATCGAATTTCCCGCTGCGATAGTACTCAAAAGCTGAACCGT
>DASSZI010000089.1:0-11179 GCA_035713565.1 Acidobacteriaceae bacterium
GGGTCCTTGCTTCTCAGGCAATCCCTCACTTCTTCGGGCCAGGCTCGTTGAGCTTGGAGGGATTGGGGACGTTCTATATGCGCTGTTCTTTCGCCTGAAAGAAGGGTGGGACAAACCCGGCCCGATCCTGCCCGGCGCTGCTGCATTCTGCTAGCGCCGTAAACTTTTGTCTTTCTGCCTGCCAGGCTTCATGCCCGGCTTTCGTTCAAACTTGCTGCCGGAGCTGTCCGGCTGCGTCACCCGCTCCGCCGCGCGTAATTTCGCGCTGCGCGAACGCGGATTGCCGCGAATCTCCTGTTCCGTAGCGGTTACCGGCTTCGGCGTCAACACTTGCCAGATTCCACTTGTTCTTCCCTCTCGAAACGCATCTTTCACAATGCGGTCTTCCAGAGAATGGAAACTGATCGCGACCATTCTGCCCGCCGGCCGCAGCATATCCGGCGCCACACGAAGAAGTGCGGCAATCTGATCGAGTTCTCCATTCACGTGAATCCGGAGCGCCTGGAAGACTCTGGTCGCCGGATGAATGCGATCGCTTTTTATTGCCGGGGCGCTGCTTGCAACGACTCTGGACAGTTGTGCCGTGGTCGTCACAGGCCGCGCCCTGACAATTGCTCTGGCGATTCTCCGCGACCTCCTTTCCTCTCCGAATTCGTAAATCAGATTGGCAAGCTCTTCCTCGCCCGCCTGATTTACCACTTGTTCGGCAGTCGCTCCGCTGCGCGGGTCCATCCGCATGTCAAGCGGTGCGTCTGCCTGAAAACTGAATCCTCTTTGTGCCGTGTCCAGTTGCAGCGAACTGACACCGAAGTCGGCCAGTATTCCGTCCAGACTCTGCGGTTCTGTTCTCTTTGCAAGCCCGGCAAATGCTTCCGCGTGGATCGTGATGCGCGGCATTCGATCTTTCAGTTCCGCCCGCAATTCCGTAAACCTCGCTTCCGCAGTCTCGATTGCCTCCGGGTCGCGATCGAATGCGATCAGGTGGCCTTCTGGACCCAGGCGCCGGGCGATTTCCAGACTGTGCCCGGCCAGGCCGAGCGTTGCATCCACATACGTGCCGCCCGGCTTGATTCGCAAAAACTGTATTGCTTCTTCTAAAAGAACTGGCACATGCCTTCTGGTCCGGCTGTGCGCCCCCTGGGGAGCCTGGTCGTTCATCTGCTAAAGCCCAAAGGCGGCCAGAGCTTCAGCGTCTGCGTCCGTCATGGGATTGGCGTCCATATTCTGGCGGAAGCTGTCCATGTTGGTAACCTCCAGATACGTCAGCTTCCCGAACACTGCCACTTCGCCCATTACCTTTGCTGTTTCCCGCAAAATCTGCGGAATCAAAACTCTGCCTTGTGTATCCATTTCTGCAACTTGGCCGAAATAGCTCACCCTATCCAGCAACTTCTTCTTCGCCGGATTGGAGTTGGGCATCGCGGCTAGCTTCTGCTCGATCTTTTCCCATTCCTCGATCGGGTAAACCTCTGCGGTTTGCCCGTCCCGGCTGGTGATGTAGAACCTCAACCCGTACTTTTCTTCAATATGGCGCTTGAATTCCGCAGGCAGCTTGAGCCTTCCCTTTTCATCGACCCGGGTTGGATGGTTGCCGCGAAACATGCCGTTTACCTTTTTGTGGCTACCAGTTCGGAGGTTAAAGGGAGATTCTGGCGGAAGACCTTACCTGAATCGTCTGTTTTCTCCCCCGCGTCACCACTTTAGACCACTTTCGTCCACAACTCTATCGTAAACATGCGAGGTGTCAAACAAAAAACTCGATTGCTGTTGAAATTTTTCTAGTCTCTGGGTCAACGCTCATGCGCTGGTGGCTGAAATTTCAAAATACCCAGCCTGTAGTGTTAATTGTCTGGGTTCCGTCCTGACTCAGCAGTGGAAAACTTCCGCGTAATTGCCCAGACAACAGGGCAGGTCCAGTCGGCGACATACGGTAGGTCCCTCGGTCGAGAATTACCTTGCGTCGTGCCAGCCAGATTGTTACCTTGATTCGTCCAAGGCGAATGTCAAACCGGACGCAGCTTTCGCGACCTGGGACGATGCTGGACGAACATGCTGGAAAATTTGTACCTAGGAGACCGGGCCGCCCGATGCGACCTCGCAGGCAGCTTTTTCGCAGCCAGGCTATTTTGCGGCTTGTGCTCGCTCCACTTTTCTTCGCCAACCTCTCCGCAGTCGCGCAGCACAAGTTTTCAAGCCCGCAGCCGGCGATAAGAAATGCAGATGTCTCCGCTGGAATCTTTGGTCAGTTCACCAGCAGCATAGCGGCCACCTCACAACCGATCGCTCAAAGCACGAACGACTCCGCCGGCGCGCTCTTCAGCTTCCATAAGTCCGACCATTGGTGGCTGGGCTTCGACGCGAACTACGGCTACGCCGGTTTTTCCGAATACTACCGCATCACTTTTGGATCTGTATGCGGGCTCGTATGTGGTTTTCCGCCTCCGGCGAACGCAAGAGTTGCCACCTCCATGCACGAATTTACCGGGGCCTATCTTGTGAAATCGCCAATTTCATTGCTTGGACTGCGGCCGTATGGAGAAGTCGGCCTTGGCGATTTAGTGTTTGTGCCGGCGGCGGCCGAGACCGCGCTAACCTACCAGACCTCATCCCAAAAGCCCATCGTTCCGCCACCGCCGCCTTCGATCATTGCAGTACCTTTGAACATTTCAGCGCAAAATTGTTTCGCGGGACTTTATTCCATTGGCATCGACGCTCCTCTTTGGACTAGGCACATAGGAGTTCGCTTGGAATATCGAGGTCTTGCATATAAGGCACCGAGTTTTGGAAACAGTTTCCTGCATTCCAATCATTCCGTGCTCACGCAGGAGCCGGTGGCGAGTCTTTACTTCAAGTTCTGAGTTCAAAGTTCAGCCGTCCCCATTCTAGGGTTTATACAAACCTGCCGGAGAAGTGTAATTTTGTAGGGCCACAAAAAGGACGCTGGAGGACAGATAAATGGCAGCCAAGGAATTGCAGTATCAGCCCGGTTTCGGAAATCACTTTTCAACGGAAGCAGTGGCTGGCGCGCTGCCCGTCGGGCAGAACTCTCCGCAGCGTGCACCTTTGGGCCTGTATGCGGAGCAACTGAGCGGCTCGCCTTTCACCGCACCGCGACACCTGAATCGCCGCACCTGGACGTATCGCATTCGGCCGTCGGTGACGCATAAACCTTTCGAACCGTTCCCCCGGGGGCAAATCCGCAGTGGCCCGTTTGATGAAGTGCCTACGCCGCCGAACCAGATGCGCTGGAATCCCCTACCGATCCCCACTGAGCCTACGGATTTCATTGACGGACTGGTGACGCTTGGCGGCAATGGGGACGTGTCCATGCAAACGGGTGTGGGGATCCACTGGTACACGGCCAACCGCTCCATGGAAGGCCGCTATTTCTACAATGCGGACGGCGAGATGCTCATGGTCCCGCAACTCGGCACCTTGATTGTTCATACGGAACTAGGTGGCCTTAACGTAACGCCGGGAGAGATTTGCGTCATCCCGCGAGGCATCAAGATCCGAGTTGAACTGGTGGACAAGGAAGCGCGCGGCTACATCTGCGAAAACTACGGTTTGAGCTTCCGGCTGCCGGAGCTGGGTCCTATCGGAGCCAATGGTTTGGCGAATCCGCGCGACTTCCAGACGCCAGTCGCAGCCTATGAGGAACTGAACGGAACTTACAAGATTGTCGGCAAGTTTCTGGGAAATTTATGGCAGGCGGACATCGATCATTCCCCGCTTGATGTAGTTGCATGGCACGGCAACTATGCGCCTTACAAGTACGACCTTTTCCGCTTCAACTGTATCAACTCGGTTTCCTTCGACCATCCCGATCCTTCCATTTACACGGTCCTGACGGCCCCAAGCGCCGTCCCCGGTACAGCGAACTGCGATTTCGCAGTCTTCCCGCCACGATGGCTGGTAGCGGAAAACACATTTCGTCCCCCGTGGTTCCATCGCAATCTGATGAACGAATTTATGGGCCTGATCGTCGGCCAGTACGATGCCAAAGCCGAGGGCTTCGTTCCAGGAGGCGCCAGTCTGCACAATTGCATGTCGGGCCATGGACCGGACGCAGAAACCTTTCAGAAGGCCAGCGCGGCCGAACTGAGACCACAGAAGCTGGAAGGCACGATGGCTTTTATGTTTGAAACGCAACTTGTCATCCGCCCGACCCGATTTGCCCTGGAGACAAAGGTGTTGCAGCACGAATATTTTGAATGCTGGCAGGGGATAAAGAAGCATTTCAACCAGCCGTAGCGGACTTCTTGTTGTGCTCTTGTCGGCTTTAAGTGAAGCGAAAGGCTTGCGGTGTGCTCGCATAACGCGGATTCCCTCGCCGCGGCGGCTCAGGAAGACAAGTCGTTCCAATACTGACTTGTAAAGACGCTTTGCGACCTAAATGGGCTCGCCTGCGAAATCGGCGTTTTTCCGCGCAATATGCTGGCTCCGCACAAGCCAGGCCAGATAGACCACAAGAAGCACATTGATCAACAGCAGCAGAAAGGTCCAACGGTTGGGATGGTAGGCAAGCTTGATGGCTTCCAGAGGCAAGAACGCCGTGGTCAGGACCAGCGTAAAGTATTCCGCCCACCGCTTTTCCAGCACCAGACCGGTGCCCTCAATGAAATCCAGGCAGGCATAGGCGAAGATCAGCGCGCTCATCTGCTTCAGGCGATGAACGTCGAGCAGCGTTGCCTTTTCCAGCAGTTTGGAAACAGCAATACGCTCCGGGTCCAGCCGCAGGGCTTCTGACACACGCAGCGCGACCATATAGAAGTCGCGATGCAGCATACGCAGCAGGGCGAAACCCAGGCCGATGAAGAGGACCCCCTTCAGCAGCTTGAGAGCACCGATTATAACAAGCCAGCGCCGATGTTCAGACTTGCCGCGCAGAGGAGCCACCGTCTGGACTGCCACGCATACCGCTCCGTCGGTCATGGGGAACCCCAATTCCACCGAATTGTCCTGCCTGGAACGAAGGCTAGAATTTAAAAACCAATCCAACCTGCGGTTCGGCAATATTGATCAATTTGGAAGTTGCCAAGTATGGTAGCAGATAATCCGGCGCGTGCCCGACTAATCCGCGATATTGGACTCGCAGGAACATGATGTTCGGAAATGAGGCAGGATGGTAGTCGGCTCCGCCGCCGTATTCAAATACCGGGATCTTCTCCGGCCGTGCGGGCAGCGCCGAGAAACTGGAGATGTTGTACGAGATGAGCCCGGCACCGGCCAGCACGAACGGGCGGAACCCATGATGCAGATTGGGCGCAGTGGCAACGTAGTCTATGGTGAATGGCTTGGCATGAGAATAGACAACGCCGCTCTGCTCCCGGTTGCCAGTAAAGTGCTGCGTGGCCCGGCTGTACCCGAAGTTCACCTCCAGACCGAAAACGGGACTAAAGACATATCTGCCGCCGATTCTGAAGCCAGCCGATGGGTCCGCCGTCTGCCTGACGGGTGAGAAAGCTTCGCCGTTCACGTTGGGAGCCGGACCGGTGGCAGTGGAAGGAAACGCGCCGAACATATTGACATTCACGTCCGCTTTTTGGGCGAACGAAGAGAGCGTTGCGAAGAGGATTCCCGCTGCGAATACAAGCATGCCCAAACGAGCAGGCCGCAGCAAATGTTTGCGATGCATGTGCATATTGTCATGCATGGCCCATGGATTCGCCAAATGAGTCATGCAAAAAGCGCACCATGCGCGTCCACATCGCGGCTGGAATGGATCGGAGATCGTTTTGCGTCACCAATTCTGCACTGAGCAATGGATCTCCGCTCCGGTGGACCTCGTGTTTGCTTTCTTCGCCGACCCGGAAAACTTACCGCGATTGATGCCGCGATGGCAGCACGCAACCATTCAGCAGGCGCGTCTGGTAACGCCGCATTCCGGAGATCGCGCGGAGGAAGACACACCCGCCGAAAATATGGCTGGCGCAGGCTCGGAGATGACCATCCGTTTCCGGCCTGTGCCGTTTTGCCCAATTCATGCGAGCTGGCAAGCGCGCATTACGGAGTTTGCCTGGAACAATCACTTCTGCGATGAGCAGCTACGCGGCCCTTTCGCATATTGGCATCACTGCCATTACGTGAAGGGGCAAATTCAAGAGGATAGGAACGGAACGCTCGTCCAGGACCAGTTGGAATACGAACTGCCCTTCTCTTTGGTGGGAGAGGCTGCGCACTCGCTGTTTGCAAGGCGCCAGATCGTAACCATTTTTCGATACCGCCAGAAAATGCTGGCGAAGATATTTCAAGCTCCAGACATTCGCCGCATCGGCAGTTAGCTAAGCTTTACCCATTAACAGCGAAAAGCTTTGCCGAAGGCATCTTCAGGAACGGCCGGGATTTTTCCATGGCAGCTTCGACGGTCAAACCATATTTCACCCGCAACTGATCCACCTTGCCGTGCTCGATAAAAGTATCGGGCCAGCCGATTCGGACCACTGGCACCTGCAGGTTGAGCGCACTAAGATGCTCCAGAACGGCGCTGCCAAAGCCGCCCATCAGCACATGATCTTCAAACGTCACGATCAGTGAGACGAGGCGAGCCTGCTCTTCCAGCAGCGCCGAATCGAGCGGCTTGGCAAAACGGGCATTTACCAGGGCTGCCGAGTGTCCCTCGCGCTCCAGCCGGTCAGCAAACGCAGCAGCGATGGGAACCATGGCTCCCAGACCCCAGACCGCAACCTCGCTCCCCTCGCGCAGAACTTCTGCTTTGCCCAGCGGCAACGCGATGGGCTGCTCTTTCAAAGCGATGCCTGGCCCTCCGCCACGCGGATAGCGAACTGCTGACGGGCCGGGATGCTGCTCGGCAGTCTTCAGCATGTCGGCGAGTTCATCCTCGTCCTTGGGAGCCATGACAACGATATTCGGCACGCCGCGGAGATAGCTGATGTCAAAGAGCCCATGATGCGTAGGGCCATCGTCGCCGGAAAGCCCGGCACGATCCATGCAAAATACAACCGGAAGGTTCTGCAGGCACACGTCGTGGATGATCGGATCGTAAGCGCGCTGCAGAAAGGTGGAATAAATGGCGCAAAACGGACGCAGCCCTTTCGTGGCCATGCCTGCGGCAAAGATCACCGCATGTTCTTCCGCGATACCTACGTCGAAGTAACGCTTGGGATGTTGCGGGCGGTAAAGATCGAGCGCAGTGCCATTGGGCATGGCAGCAGTAATGGCCACGATCTTATCGTTCCTGTCGGCAAGCTTCACTAGAGTTTCGGCAAAGACTTCGGAATATGTTTTCTGCCCGACAGCTGCTGTTTCACCGGTTTCAGGATGGTACGGACCGAGTCCATGAAACTTCTTTTGTTTGTCGAGCGCCGGCTGAAAACCGCGTCCTTTCTGGGTGAGCGCATGCAGAATCACGGGGCGGTTCTGGGCCTTCAGAAAGCGAAATGTCTCGATGAGCAGGCCAAGATCGTGGCCGTCGATCGGTCCGTAATAAGTAAGACCAAATTCTTCAAAAATCAACGAAGGCAGCAGCATGCCTTTGGCTGCCTCTTCGGCGCGCCGCATGACGTGCCCAACCGTTTTTCCGCCAAGCTTTTCAATCAGGCGAGTCGCGCGGTCGTGGAGATATGCGTATCGATCGTTCGTTACGATCCGGTGCAAATAGGAGGAAATGGCACCTACATTGCGATCGATCGACCACTCATTATCGTTCAGCACAATGATGAGACGGCGCGTTTGCTCGGCCACATTGTTGAGCGCCTCATACGAGATTCCGTTTGTAAACGCCGCGTCTCCAGCAAGGGCAATCACATGTTCGCTGCCGCCGTTCAAGTCACGTGCCACCGCCATGCCAAGAGCAGCCGACAGCGCAGTTCCGGCATGACCCGCGCCGTAGACGTCATGCTCACTTTCTGTGCGAAGCATGAATCCGTTCAGACCCTGGGGCTGACGCATCGTCTCGAACCGCTCGCGCCTGCCAGTCAATAACTTATGGATGTAGGCCTGGTGGCTGACGTCGAAGACGAAATGATCCGTGGGCGTGTCGAAGACCACGTGCATCGCGATGGTCAGTTCGACCACCCCCAGATTCGGCCCGAGATGGCCGCCAGTCTTCGCCAGCACCGAGATCATCCGCTCACGAATTTCCTGCGCCAACTGCTCGAGCTGCGCGAGATTGAGCTGTTTCACGTCGCGCGGCGAATGGATCGTGTCCAGAATATCGCTCATGGTTGTTCGCTCTGGATCCCGCCGCTTACAGGGTGCGCCGGCATCCCGCCTCCCTTATAGTGTAGCCATTTGGCCACAATAGTGCTTGGCGTTGGATACGGGCGCGTTAAGTCAGAGGGACTGGCGTACTGGATACGGCCAGCCGGTTCTCGGCTTGTTTCCTGTAACCGAAGTACCGCTTGAGGCGTAGAAAGTGCAGTTCATACAGGTGATAGCTGACATAAGCTGCACCAAACACAACAGCCAGGTTCAGGCAAAACTCCACCATGACAGCAAGCGGATGGGAATGCAGCACCGGTGTGAGGAAATTCCGCAGGCTCTGCCCCAGCACACGTTGCAGCAGGGTTCCAAACAGATGCGAGATGAAAATATGCAGCACGTAGATGCCGTAGCTGTACTTGCCCAGGCTGCGCAGAACGCGCCCACTTAAAACGCGCTGTATGGGCGAGTTCCTATCGAGGGCGGCGATCAGGAGCGCTACGCATCCAATCGCAATTACGCTGTAGCCGAACGTCGCGCCGAAAAAACCAGCGCGCATGTCGCGGTGCGGATGCGCCAACGTGTACGCGGCGATGACAACTGCGGACGTCAGCGCCAGTGGCAGCATCCAGCGGCGCGGAATCCAATCGCTTTCACCGCGAGCGACCAGCGCCACGCAACCGCCCATCAAAAGCGTATCCATGCGACAAGGTGTGGACATGAAAATCGCCAGCGGCGATGCGCCATGCAGGTAGAGGGCGATCCGTAACAGCACAGCGGCGGCGGAAAGCGAGAGCGTAAGCGCGATCAGGCGGCTGCGCCCGCGCACTAGAAAAACCAGCAGCGGCCAGAACACATAGAACTGCTCCTCGACAGCGAGCGACCAGAAATGGTCCAGGTCCGCCAACGCACCCGGATGGAAGTCCGTCACCGGGAACCACAGGCCGGTGTTCTGCAGATACGCAAGCAGCACATACTGCCGCCCACCCCAGGAAAAATGCTGCCAGTGCGCCAGCAAAACCATGAACAGCAAAAAGCCGTAATAGAGAGGAAAAATACGCAGAAAACGCCGCATGTAAAAGCTGCGGAAGTAGCGCGGGTCCTGCAGCGTGTCATAGAGAATGCCGGTGATCAAAAAGCCCGACAGAACGAAGAACAGATCAACCCCGGTCCATCCGAGGCCGCGCAGCGCAGCCAGCGAGTCCCCCAGGCGGCTGCCCGTACGGTCATTGAACAGCATCAGGTGGGAAACCAGCACCAGCAGGATGGCCAGCCCGCGCAGGCCATCGAGCGCAGGCAAATGGATGCGCGCCGGGCCGGCGACTTCCATGGTTGGATGCGGCTTCACTCCTTATGGACTCCAGTCCTTCGCAGTATAGAGTGTCCATGATCCCATCACTTCGTTGAATCAGTACCGCAAATTGCGCAGGAAAAGAACAAAAGGAGATGCTTTCGATTTCCGGTAGGATTGTTGCAACGCGCGCCGATCATGCCTGACATGTCGAGAAAGTCCCGTTGGCTGTACATCCTGCTTGGCCTCTATATCGTCGCCAGCATGACATATTTCGTGGCGAATACCGCTGCCTTCATCGACAATTTCCTCGACCTGCATCATCGTCCGAACAGACCATTCGAGTTCGACATCGACAGCCTGCGGCTGACAAAGCTTCGGCCCGAAGCAGCGAAAGCAGGTCTGGCTGCGGGCGATACCTTGATCGCCGTAAACGGAGTTCCTTATGTGGGATGGGCTGAATGGCTCCGTCTGCTTCAAGTTGATCTGCATCCAGGCGACGCATTAACGATCACGGTACAGACGCCCAAAGGAAAAGCAAAGGTTGCCAAGGTTCAATTGACGGGAAAGACCGCCCCGAGACCTTTCAAGGAGTGGGGCTTTTATTTTGTTGTCTCTTCCGTTGCTCCTCTTGTGTGCCTCCTGGTCGGCTTCTGGGTCGTAGCGGCCCGTCCGGAGGATTTTTCCGCGTGGCTCATCCTTTTTTTGCTTACGTTTCCAGAAGTGATGTTTTTCACCGCGAGTTGGTGGACGGGACCATGGCTTGTTTTTCTGGGCGCGTGGTACATGGTGCAACAAATCGGAGGTCCCCTTGCTTTATTGCTGATCGGCCTGTATTTCCCAGAGCGCTGGCGGTGGGACCGAAAATTCCCGTGGGCCAAGTGGGTCTTACTGGTTCCCCCATCCGCCTCGGTCGGATTGATTCTCTGGCTGCAGTATGGTGAGAACTTTCATCCTTCATGGAACCATTGGTCCATTCTGCTGAATCCGTGGATCGACCACATTGTCGATCCGATCAATTTGTGCTGCGTCCTGCTCTATTGGGTGGCTATCTTCGACAAGATGCGGTCCGCCAAGAATGCAGACTCTCGCAGACGCCTGCGGGTGCTGGGTGCAGGCTCCGTCATAGGGCTTGGTTCCTTACTCGTTATCTTTATTTTGTTGCCCCATTTTGGAATCGGTACGAAATCTAAACTGTGGCTTGCCGAGACCGGCGTAGTTCTCAGCCTCGTATTCCCTTTGACCCTCGCGTACGTCGTCGTGGTGCAGCGCGCCATGGATGTCCGAATCCTGCTGCGCATGGGCACCAAATACGCGCTCGCGAAGGCGACCATCTCGGTCCTGCGCTCCGGACTTCTTCTCGCTTTAATCGTGTTGCTGGTGCGTGCAATTCGCGCACCCTCTCTCCCGCCGAGCACCGCAATTGAAATTGCGGTGCTCGGCGGACTGCTCCTGCTGCTGCGAATGCGCCTGACACATAACCTGTCGGCATGGCTGGATCGCAAGTTCTTTCGCGAAGCGTATAACGCCGAGCAGCTTCTGGCCGAACTTTCGCAACGCGTGCGCAAGTACAACGACAGCGGACCCATGCTGGAGATGGTGCTGAAAAGCCTGGCACAGACTTTGCACATCGACAGGCTGGCCGTGCTGCTGCGGGCCGGAAACACTTTTCAACTCAAGCACGCAATAGGACTGGATGGTTTGGCCGCCGGCTCAGTACAACTC
>DASSZI010000090.1:0-6062 GCA_035713565.1 Acidobacteriaceae bacterium
TTGGGTCCGCCCGCCATGATGTATTGCACCGTCTGCGGCGAAGTGGAGTAGGTCGGAGGGATCTCTGAAGCGTCCAGCGCCGCAATCCGTCCGCTCGAACCGGCGCCGACATAGATCAGACGGCCGCCGTCCCGTAAGCACCGCGCCACATTGTCGATGACCGTAGCTATCTCTGGAAGAGATTTCTTGATCGCCGCAGTGATCTTTACATCTTCATGGTTGATGATCCGGGCAATTTCCAGCGCCGACTTCGTGTCGAAGCCTTCCGAGGCTTCATTGGCGCTTTCCGTTGTGAGTCGCTGCAGATCTGTGATTGAACCTTTGCCGTTATGTTCGGCATTTCTGGTCCGTGCCTCGGTCTGGCCGGTTGCGTTTGTCATAACCTCAAAACACCACTTTCATCTACGAATGCCCTGCTAGATTGTATCGCCTCAGCTTGCAATCTCGCAGCCACTTATTTGGATGCGTTCCACTCCTGCATCAACGCGTCATGGAATCGAGGACGTACTCGGCGGATCCCCTTCGAAGAACGTTCAGAATGTGCGTCCGGATACGTACGGTTCGTGAGCAGTGCGACAGCAACCTGCTTTTCCAAATCAATCCAGAGAGATGTTCCCGTGTAACCAAGATGACCCACCGAGTGGCTGCTGAAGAAGAACCCCGAAGAGGAACGTTCCGAGGGAGTGTCCCATCCAAGGGCCCGCGACGTGTGCGGAGGTGTGGAATGGCGCGCGGTGAATAGCGCGACAGCTTCCTGCTGGAAAACAGGCGCACCTCCGCGCAAAATGCAGGAAGCGAAGCCAAGCACGTCAGCAACGTTGGAAAACAGGCCCGCATGCCCGGCAACACCTCCTAGCCTGGAGCAGTTTTCGTCATGTACTTCGCCCTGCACCGTTCCGCGCCGCAGGCCCACATCCATGCCGGTCGGCGGGATGGAGGATCGCATCTCCGGACTTGGGCAGTACAGAGTCGATGTCATGCCAAGCGGGGCAAAGATTTCGCGCCTGCAAAAGGTATCCAGAGGTTCCTCTGCCAATGTTTCCAGAAGCTGCCCCAGAACGATAAACCCGATGTCGGAATACACAGCGCGGCTCCCCGGCGCAGCCTCCAGCGGCATGTGCAAACAGGCGTCCAGCAGTGAAGAACGAGTGGAACAACGTTCATAGAGCCGCTCATAGGCGGGCAGTCCGGAGCAGTGCGCGAGCAGCACCTCCGGTGTGACGGATTGCTTTGGGCTTCCCGGCGCTTCTTCTCTTACAAATTCGGGAAGCGTTTCGCCCACCGGGCGATGCAGGTCGAGCAATCCGCGCTGCCAAAGGAGCATTGCCATCGCGGTGGTACCGACAACTTTGCTTACGCTGGCCAGGTCAAATAGGGTCTCCGGCTGAACAGGTTGCGCGTCTGCGTCATACGTAAACTGGCCAACGCCCTGGACATCCGGGCTTTGATCTTTGGTTAACATTCCAAATGTCGCACCAGGAAATACGCGCTCTTGAATCGCTTTCCGCAGTACGGCGCGTGCCGCAGGAAAGTTTTGGAAACCGTGATCTGCAGGCTGGGGCATCTCCCCAGCCTAGCGCTAGCTCCCGCTGGTGGAAAGGGCGAATCACGAACCGCAAATTGCCGCCCTGTCCGCGCAGAGACCAGAACGCGAGGATTTCGATTTACGATATACGTAGAGGGCTTGGTCAGCAGGTGCAGGAGTTCCAGGAAAAAAGCGGTCCTGACTCGTCCAGGGCAGCCGGAGCAGAATCGGCAGAGTTCCATGGCAAGTCCGAGAGTTTTGTGTGGCAGATGTGGACGCGGGACTTGCTGGTTTCTGTTCTGGTGGCCTTTTTCATCATCACATTTGTTTATCAGCCGGTGCGTGTGGAAGGCACCAGCATGATGCCGGAACTACAGGACCAGGAACGCATTTTCATCAACAAATTTGAGTACCACTTTGAGCCGATCCGGCGTGGCGATGTGATCGTGTTCCACTATCCGCGTGACCCCGTCAAAAGCTATATCAAGCGTGTGATCGCCATTCCGGGAGACGACCTCCGTATCGTGGACGGCCAGGTCTATGTGAATGGCAAGCCGCTGGTGGAGCGCTACGTTCCGCCCCGGTTTCAGGATGAACGTTCTTACCCCGACAGAGTGCTTAAGTTAGGTCAATACTTCGTCATGGGAGACCATCGCTCCATTTCAAGCGACAGCCGGGATTTCGGCCCCGTAAGCCGAAGTCTTATCTACGGCAAGGCTTCTTTCGTCTATTGGCCGACCAGTGAAATGGGTGTGGTGCGATAGTTCGGAGCACGGCGGAGCAGAAGCCGATATCGAGAGACTTTGTTCTTGTCGGCCCGGCAACAGGCCTGCCTGAGACCCTTGTTGCTCGGACAACGTAACCCGACACCGTGCCATCCCATTGAATGAGGGGATATTTCCCCATTGGGAGTTATACGATGCCTACTGAATCGCATAGGAAAGCCGCCGAGCATCACGAGAACGCTGCAAAGTCTCACCGCAGCGCTGCGGAAAGCCACGGGCGCGGCGATCACGAAAAGGGAAGGGAGCATTCCTCTCAGGCGCACGAGCATTCTACCCATGCACACAAGGCTTCGACAGATGCGCATGAAAGATCCAAATCGAGCCGCTCAGAAGCGGGCTCCAAAGGCGGCAGTTCTCTCTCGTCGGAAGAGCATTCCCGTGCAGGATCTCAGTCCCACAAAAACGACCACTAAAATAGTTCCGCGACTGAGCCAACCGATTGAGCCCACACCGTTCTCCCCCAGGGGTGGGCTCAATAGATTCTGGCAGGCCTCCCAGACTCTATGTGGCTATTGATTTACGGAGGAAACTTTCGTAAACTCATAGATGAACTGTCTCTGGCCCGCAATTTTACCTTCGGCCACTGTTCATTCCAGCAGTCTCTGCCCAAATCTTCCGCAATAAAGGATCAGCAAGCAATGGCAAAGCGTCGTGGAAATCCAAACTGGGGCAAGCCGGAGCCGATCGGGCCGGTCGTTCCCACCGTTACTTCCTTTGAGCAAGTCGTGAAGGAATACAAGTTGACACCCGATCAATACGTTCGCTCCACTCGTCTTCGCGAATGGGCGCGGCGCAATAAGAACTCGAAGTATATCCCAGAGACTCTGCTGGAAGCCTGGGGTTTCGAAATAGAATCTTCGCTGTAAATCACCGCTTCTGTTGAAAGAATGCCATCTCGCGCAGAGATGGCATTTCTCTTTGCATCGGGATCAGATACTGGCCCGGGCGCGGAATGGATACAATGTCTTCCATGGTGGATAGAAGTACATTTGTCGACGTTCCGACAGCTCTGGAGGACTTTCGTGCCGGGCGCATGATCGTGGTTGTCGATGATGAAGATCGTGAAAATGAGGGCGACCTCACCCTCGCTGCGGAATTCGTCAGTCCCGAAGCGATCAATTTCATGGCTCGTTTTGGCCGCGGTCTCGTATGCCTGACCCTCACGGAAGATCGTGCCGACCATCTGCGTCTGCGGCCCATGACGGAAGAAAATACCTCACGATTCGGAACCGCATTCACAGAGAGCATTGAAGCGCGGGAAGGGGTGACGACTGGCATTTCCGCGCATGACCGCGCGCATACGATTCGCGTTGCCATCGATCCGGCGTCTGGGGCTACGGATCTGGCCCGGCCCGGCCACGTTTTCCCGTTGCGGGCACGGCGCGGCGGTGTCCTGGTGCGCGCCGGGCAAACCGAGGCATCGGTCGATCTGGCCCGGATGGCGGGGCTTGTACCGGCCGGCGTTATCTGCGAAATCATGAAGGATGACGGAACCATGGCCCGCGTTCCGGACCTGATCGAGTTTTGTCACACTCATCAGTTGCGCATGCTCACCGTAGCTGAACTGATCCGCTATCGCCTGCAGAACGAGCGCTACATTCATCGCGTTGCGGAATCCATGCTGCCGACCCCATTTGGCGATTTCCGCATGATCGCGTATGAAAGCGAAGTGGATGGTGGAGAGAGCCACATCGCCTTGGTGCGGGAGAGCGGCCAGAGTTCCTCGAGCAGCAGCGTGGATGAACCGATGCTGGTGCGTGTGCATACTCATTGCCTCGCCGGGGATGTGTTTGGGACTCCTTTGTGTGATTGCCAACAGGTTGTTCGACGCTCGCTCCATATGATTGCGGAGGCCGGCCGGGGCGCATTGATCTACCTGCACAACAGCACCAAGGGTTTTGGCGTGGATCGAAGCGGGCCGCAGCCGTGTCTGCTGTTCCATCGCGATCTGCGCGCCCATGAAGGCCATGAGGAGCGGCAGCACCGAACGCTGCGGCAGGTCGGCCTCGGCGGCCAAATTTTATCGGACTTGAACATCCACAAAATCCGCCTGCTGACCAATACGCCAACACACGTTCCAGCGCTGCAGGGCTTTAATGTTGAGATTGTGGAACAGGTTCCAATTCCTATCGAGACCGTTCACTCCTCCCTCAGATAACTCCGGAACCATGCTGCCGCTGCTGCCATCTAACAGCAGATGAAGAAGTCTCTCGCTGGTCTGCCCAGCAGAAACGCCACATTCGTTGAACCAATGCAATGCAAACCTGTCGCAACTTTGCCCGAGGGAGATCCCTGGCAGTTTGAGATCAAGCTGGACGGCTTTCGAGTTCTAGCGATCAAGCGGAACAGGGAAGTCTCCCTTATTTCGCGCCATGGGAACAGTCTGAACAGAAAATTTTTCTATGTAGCGGACGCTTTGCAAATGCTGCCGGAGGGTACGGTGCTCGACGGCGAACTGCTCGCGCTGGATGAGAAGGGTCGCTCCAGCTTTTCACTCATCCAAAGCTTTCGCAGCCAGGCCGCAAACATTTATTACTATGCGTTCGACATCCTCTGCCTGAAAAACAGAGATTTAACGCAGCGGCCGTTGTCCGATCGCCGCGCGTGGCTGGAGCAGACGCTTCAAACTCCGCCGGAGCACGTTCGCCTTTCCGAATACGCCAATTCCTCCGGTGAAATGATGCGCCAAGTGCGTGAGCGAAACCTGGAGGGAGTTGTCGCCAAGCTGCGGACCAGCCTGTATGAACCTGGGGAAAGGTCCGGCGCGTGGATCAAGCACCGCGTCAATCGTGGCCAGGAATTTGTTGTCGGCGGCTATATGCCAGGTACACATGGGCTGGACGCCCTTCTTGTCGGCTTCTATCGTGGCGGAGAGCTGATCTATGTTGCGCCCATCCGGAGTGGTTTTGTGCCGGAACTCAGGAAGCAGGTTTTCAAACAGATTCAGCATCTTGCCACGCCGAAGTGTCCGTTCGTCAATCTGCCGCAGACCGGGCGGTCGCGCTGGGGTGGGGAGGGCCTGAATGAGGAAAAGATGAAGAAATGCGTATGGCTACGTCCGGAAGCCGTGGCTCAGATCGAATTCCTGGAATGGACGGCCGGAGATCATCTGCGCCATGCCCGGTTTGTAGGAATGCGCGAGGACAAGGATCCGAAAGATGTCGTGAAAGAGGAAAGCTGAAGCTGCTTTGCTCTAGGCATAGAGCGAACCCAGGGAAAAACAACTGGGCGAGAGTCAACGTCTGGCCTGAAAAAACCTGCGTAAGATGCTGCCGCACTCGTCGCTCAGGACATTTCCCGTCACCTGCATCCGGTGGTTCAGTCCCGGGTAATTCAATACCTGCAGAACACTGCCCGCAGCTCCAGCTTTAGGATCGGTCGCGCCAAAGATCACCTGCGCAATTCTGGCGTGAATCATCGCTCCAGCGCACATCGCGCAAGGTTCCAGCGTCACGTAAATCCGGCAGTGTTCCAGGCGATAGTTGTTGAGCGCCTGTCCCGCAGCCCGCAGGGCGACGACTTCTGCGTGGGCGGTGGGATCATTGTCGCGAATGACGCGATTCTGGCCATGACCAACGGCCATTCCCGTCGGATCGAGAACCACTGCGCCGACCGGCACCTCGCCTGCACGCTCGGCCAGCATGGCCTGACAGATCGCGACATTCATCCATTGAAGATCCAGGTTGTCATCCGGGGAAATCATCGGGAGCATGGTCGGGGTTGAGTGGAAGAAATGAATGCCTCGCGGTGCC
>DASSZI010000091.1:0-8385 GCA_035713565.1 Acidobacteriaceae bacterium
ACCTTACGTTTACGTCAACAACTTTTGATATATTCAGGCAGTCCCACACGAGGCGAGATTCGCCCAAAAGTACCGATGTGAACTGACCGGTAGAGCAGGAACAGCAATTTCCGTCACCTGAGATTTACCCTGCAGCCCTTCGCAACATAATCAGGAAGGCCATCTAATGAATGCAATGAATCGCAGAGAGTTTCTCGGCTCAGGTATTGCCGCCGGTTTGTATTCCGCCGGATCTGAGCAGATGTTTCCATTCGCACAAAACTTTGGGTCCTCTGCGGACAAGGACATGGGCGCACCCAATTGGCTGCAAAACGAGCCGCTGGTCATGGCTGGCTGCTGGGATGATTTTCCCCTGTTCCAAAGGCGACTGGGAGGCGGCCCGGATTGGTACGAAGAAATCTACCGGGAGCAAAGCAGCAAGCCTACCATTGACCGCCTGAAAGAAATCGGAATCACTTTCGCGATGATCCACTTTTTCAAAGGTTTTGGGCTTGAGGCGGAGCGCGATCACATAGCAGACGCCCGTAAGCTTTCCAGACTGCTGAAGGAAAACGGTATCCGCGTAGGTCTGTATGTCGGAAGCACGATCTGCTATGAAACCTTTCTTCTAGAGAAGCCTGACGCGGAGGAGTGGTTTGTTCCAGACTACCTGGGCAAGCCTGTTTACTATTTTGACCAGACCTTCAGAAAACGCGTTTACTTCATGCATCCTGGATATAGGGAATACATGAAGCGCGTGGTCCGCTTGGGGCTTGAGCAACTTCATGCGGACTGCATTCACTTTGACAACACGTCGTTGCAGGGCAGGCCGGAAATCTTCCAGCATCCCCTCGCAATCCAGCAGTTTCGAAGCTATCTCACCTCAAAATACCAGCCTTCGGAATTGAAAATCTGCTTGGGTTTCTCCGACGTGCGTTACGTGATCGCGCCCAAACTTGAAGCGCCGCTCCGCACAATCGATGACCCTCTGTTTCAGGAGTGGACCGACTTCCGCTGCCATCAGCTCAGCCAGTATTACGCGGAAATGTCTTCTTATATCCGTTCCATCAATCCCTCCGTCACGATCGACAATAACCCGTCCTCCGGCATGGCTGGTGAAAATATAATTTGGCGACAAGGCGTGGACTACCCACGATTACTGCGCACCGTAGATATTGCCTGGACAGAAGAAGGGGACAACGCAGGTGTCAGTTCGAGCGGCGTCCTGGTTTCCAAGATTCGGACCTACAAGGCGGCAGCCATCATGAACAAGCGCATCTTCTGCTCAACCTACGGAGCCGTCGGCGCGTGGGGTCACGAGCAGGGTGGCGGCAGCCTGCTCCAAATGGCGGAATCTATGGCATACAACCGCCAGGGCATTGGGATGGTCGGTGGCTTTCATGATGTCCAACGTCTGCCCGCGAAGCCTCAGCAGTACATTCGCTTCTTTCGGGACAATTTCCAGTTTTACCGGAATCCGAAATCCGTTGCAGACGTCGCGATCCTTTATTCGTTTTCCAGCATGGCATTCAACAATGAGCGTCCTCAGGTGAGCTTTATGCTTGCAAGCCAGATGCTGATCCAGAACAGATTTCTCTTTGAGATCGTCTTTGACGAACATCTGGAGAATCTGTCGAAGTACAAGGTTTTGCTGTTGGCCGATCAAGAGTGCCTGAGCGACCGCCAGATCCAGCAAGTGCAAGAGTTCGTAGCCAAGGGCGGGGGCTTGTTGGCGACAGAGCAGACCTCGCTCTATACAGAACAACGAAAACGCCGTCGCGATTTCGGATTGCAAGATTTCTTTGGAGTTTCCGCGTCAGCATGGAACGGTCCGGCTGCTCAGGAATCTACTCTGTCGCACAATCCCGTACGGAAATCGATCGGCAAAGGGCGAGTTGTGTATCTGCCAGCGATTTTGCCTGCCATTGAAAAGCCCGCACACCAATCCATGACAAGCGACTACTGGCTTCCCGCTCTCAACGAGCAAGTGCTTCGGGATGAGGTCTTGTGGGCCATGGCAGAGGAACCGGCGGTGAAAGTTCCAGAACCTGCTTCTCCTTACGTAACATTGGAGTTAGCTCACCAGGAAGTGGACAATAGGTTGGTTCTGCACGTTCTGAACTACGACAATGTACGTACTCCGGCGATCAAGAATGTGCACATTGAGGTGGCGATACCGGCAGGCAAGAAGGCCGGAGGACAAATCCAGTTGCTGACACCGGACGGCGATGGAAAGCAGTCTGTACTCACATCAACGGGCAGTCAAAGGGCACGGTTCACAATCCCGCTTCTGCAAACTTACAGCGTTGCGGTCATCGATCTGGAGTAAGGATCTCTGAGCACCTCTAGACCAAATTCACTCGCGCGGCAATTCGAAACGGGTTCAAACTGATTTTCAGGTTAGACTTTCAACCCTTCTACGCTGCGGTCCTTCGCGGCATCCAGCCAGATCCCCTCCGGTTCCGAGTTTTCAAAGCGTTTCATGCCCGCCTTCATAATCTCCTCATCGGGAACCTTGGCCAGAGGCGTGTAGCGCGGGTGATGGGACTCTTTGTAAGGGTTGTTCCTGGCCGAGTTATAGCAACAGATCATGGACCAACGCGGATGCTCTGAGTGGTTCTGATCGGAGCGATGCAGCAGATTGGCATGGAAAAACAAAACATCTCCCGGCTCCATCTCCACGTAGATGAGATCCAATCTTTTAAGAATCTCCTGCACCCGTTCCATATCTGCGCCGGCTTGATCCCCGGTCAGTACATGATCAATCCGTCCCAAACGATGAGATCCTCGGATAACTTGCAAACATCCGTTTTGTCTGCTGGCACGGTCCACGGCAATGTAGGCGCTCGTCAAATCCGGAAACAGGACGCCATTCTGGTACCAATATCCGTAGTCTTGGTGCCATGCCCATGCACCGCCGACTTTGGCATCTTTCATGATCATTTTGGAATGATAGTGATAGACTTTCCCGCCCAGAAGCCTTTCGGCGGACCCGACGATCGATTCGCTCCTTGCCACCATTCCGTACACGGTGTCCGTCGGATGATTCCAGAGGGAAAGACGGACTGTGCCGCCTTCGCCATCCGCCCTGCCGATGGAGTGTTGATCGAGAACGCGATCTTCCCGGGCCGCGTTGCCCAGCAGCCCCACTTCTTTCTCGTCCAGCATCTCTCGGATCAGCACATAGCCGTCTTCTTGATAGGAGCGAACATCCCTGTCGCTAATAATCCCTTTTGCCATGACGTTCCCTTCGTACAGAGACCTTGCTGGATAACTCCCCATACGATAGATCTTTTCAAAATCGTATGGCAAATCCGACTCGCCATAGCCTGCAACCTTGATCAGGTGCGGACAAGGTGCTGGCGTTATCAGCACAGTTGTACAACGCGGATCATCATCCTAGTAAATGCTCACATTCTGCACGACGCGGGTAATAACTCCGTTCGGACTCGGAGCATCAGGTTTCAGCTTGCAGCGCATCGAGAAGAAAAGCCCGAGTAACTGACCAAAGATCACGTCGAGAGGAGGCCGATACAGGTCGGGAACAAAAGCTCTCATACCAGGAGTAAGTACATGTTCCGCAACTCCTTTGAATTTGCTCTCATCCTCTATCGCGACTGCAACTCGTGTGCGAACAACCCGCTTGCTTCCAATCTCTTTCAGTAGATCCACCTCATATTGCTGTCTGGTGCTTTCGCTGGAGATGAAGCAAACGAAAATCGTCTCTGCATTCAGTGCGGCAATGGGCCCATGCCTCAGGCCAAGCGCTGACTCAGACATCGTCACAATTTGGCCCGCTGTCATCTCCAACAGCTTCAATGCGGATTCCTTGCCTACACCCTTGAGCGATCCAGTGCCGACGAAACATGCGCGTGTATACGGGCCTTGGCTCAGTTCGGCTGCACACTCTGAAGCGGTATCAAGGAAACGCTCTCCATTTGCAATCAGGTTGTGGAGTACCGGCTCGTACTCTTGCAGACTCCAGAGGTTTGCGAGGGAGTGTCCGCAAATCACCATGTTGGAGAAGGAACTGGTCATCGCGAGCCCTCGGTCATTCACCGCATCGTCCAGCAGCAAACTGAATACCCGCTGATCTTTTCGGTGTTCCGAAACCATTTGACCGTCCGCATTACACGACACAACCAGATGATGAACGTCCGGATGGTCATGCAATGCTTTCTCCAGAGATGCAACTCCCTCCGGACTGTCTCCTGACCTTGAGAACGATATCCATAGGTACTTTTGGCCGGGAATGATGTAGTCTTCGAATCCCGTCAACAGGTCCGTGCTGGCGACCGCCAGAACCTCGCACCGCCATTTCTGCCGAAACAGGTGCATCAGACACTGGCCGATGTAATCCGATGTTCCAGCCCCGATGAGAAATACGATAGGGCGTTGCGAGGAGTCCGGACTGATCCCTGCCGATTCCAGGAATTTCTCTATGTCAGAACGGCGTTGCTGGATGGATAAAAAGGTTGCCGCCCAGGTATCCGGCTGTTGAGCAATTTCCCTAGGAGTGTGCAACAAGCCGCGCGCCAACTTCTCCTCTTCACCCAAGTCCAATACACTTGACAAACGGCTCACTGATCAGCTCCTTCGCCACACCATTAGCTGCCCCATAACGAAACAAAGCGTTCGAAAGCAACGAACCACAAGAATCCCTCGCCACCAATCTTCGGCTAAAGTAAGAAAACGAAACTCATGGTAACGGATTAACCAACCAAAAAGCAACCGCTCTCTTTTGAAGAAATCTGGCGCGCGTCAACTCTCGATTTGGGGCAAATCGAAGGAAACGGGGCTGATTGGAGGCAAATCGGCGGCCGTACACGCGGTTGCCTAGCAGATTCGGCGAGCTTTAAGCATTGGCAGGCCAGTTCCTGAATCTCCAGCAATCTTAAACTCCAATCATATGTAGGCGTCGTTGCTGTCCCAATTGGCTTGGACGAACCTGGGGGGCACGCAGCACAAGGAACAACCATTTTTTTCGGACGATTCGTACCGTCGTATGCGTCGTATGGATGATGCAGGAGGGAGATAACCGATTCCTGCCATCTGGTGCCGAAGAAGGGACTCGAACCCCCACACCCTTGCGAGTACATGGACCTGAACCATGCGCGTCTGCCAATTCCGCCACTTCGGCCCTGCTTGAGGAGAATCTGGCGCAAACCGCCAGACCAGCAGTCCTTACTTTTACAAAGACCACCAAGACTGTCAAATTTTCCCCGTACGACCTTCGGGAAGGAGCGGATGCCATTCCGCGAAAGATGGTCCCGTTCCACAAGCGTGCATACGCGTGCGAGAATGGGTCTTGAGCCGCACTGTTCCGGAAAGGGCATTGGGAATGTCTTCGCCAACCAACACTCCGTCCAATACCAACCGCACCATTCCGCCAGAAATCTCGTCCGAAATACGCCGGCTCATTCACGATCTGAGCAATGCACTGGAGATTGTTCTCCAGGCTGGTTACCTGCTGAGCACAGCTGACTCAGACCCCTCCGTCAAGGAGTGGGCAGGCCTGCTGGACGGGGGCGCACAGCAGGCCATGACAATCCATCGCGAATTGCGTGACTACATCCGTCAACACAGCTAGAGTTGCTGCTACACCAGTCGTGCGTCCAGAGTGATCTCCGCGGCTTTGAGCAGCCGTGAGATGGGACAGCCCGTCTTCGCGTTATTGGCGGCGGTTTCGAACGCCTCCTTGCTGGCACCTGGGACTTTGGCCCGGGTCGTCAAATGGATTTTCGTAACCGTCGGCCCCGCATCCGTTTTCTCCATCGTTACTTCCGCTGTTGTGTCCAGCGACTCGGGCGTCAGCTTCGCATTCGTCAATTGCCCGCTCAGGGCCATGGTGAAACATCCCGCATGGGCCGCCGCAATCAACTCTTCCGGATTAGTTCCTTGACCATCTTCAAACCGCGTATGAAATGAGTAAGGCGTATCCTTCAATACACCGCTGTCGCTGGAGATTTTGCCGTTACCTTCTTTGATCGTGCCGTACCAGACTGCGCTTGCTTTTCGCTGCATGTTTTCTCCTTGATGAAGTCTATAAATTATGGAGCGCGCCGGGCCAGGAGGCGTGTAGCGTTGTCCGCTCCCAGTCGGCATTAAACCCGCCACGCCTACAGTGTAGGATGCGTGGGGGTGCGGCAGGCCACCATGCACCGCGCGATCGCAAAATCTGCCGTTCCCTCCAAAAAAATCTCCAAATTTGCAAATCGCACTGAAACTCTGGGTCTCGTGCGCAATCCAGTTTCAGGAGCCGCTCGGCCTGGACAGGTTTCCCCAGTTCGCCAGCACATTTTGCGCTGCCTTATGCACCCGTTGTGCAGCCTCAACTGCCTGTACAGTCGGCGCTTCATCCGCGCCCTGCAGAACTTCCAGAACGTGCAATGCAGCCGCTTGTAAGCCTCCAAGGGTATTAAGGTCAAATCCGCTGTGAGATGGCGTCTGCGTCCCTACCAGAGCCTGCAAGACAGTGGATGAGCCGGAACCGGGACGGCTTCCCTGCTCCGATAACATCTTAGTGGCATTCCGCGCGGCAGGAATAAGTTGTTGCAGATCTTTGTAGAGCATTTCCGAAAGCTGAAACTGCTGCATCAGACCGGAGCCTGGCGTCTTCACCCTGGGGTCCATTTTCAGCACCAGCGGCTGCGTGTAGCTCTTTCCCGCCGCAATCAGCGCCACGGTGTAAGTGCCAGGAATAGCCCAGGGCCCGCTCGGAGCAATCCCGGTGTCGTGGGGCACAGCCGCCATCGAGTATTGCGGAGTCAGACCAGCTATAGGCTGAAGATGCATATCCCAGAGAAAACGGTGCGCTCCGGGCGCTGCGGACAGCTTTTGCCTGGGCCGTATCCAGTACGCAGGAATGTCCAGAAATTGAGCATCCACATCGCGCGCCTTGGAAGATCTGCCTGCATCCGTTTCCTCGCTGGAATAACGGCGGACCACTGCGCCGCTCGCATCGCGGATTTCCAGCGCCACGGGCCCGCTGTAAGAGGGCGGAAGATAATAGTCGAGGATTGCACCGTCGGGCGGGTTCTGGCCGGCCGGCTCATCAGGCGGAATCGGTGTATCTGTGTTCGTGTCCCACCTTACGCGGATCGCTGGCTCCGGAGCAAAGAGCACCGGCTGCGCGGCGTGCAGTGCATCGCGCAAATGTCGAAGCGGCGCAATGTCATCCATGATCCAGAAACCGCGCCCATGCGTCGCGGAAACCAAATCGTTATCTTTGACCAACAGGTCGCGCACGGAGGTTGCAGGCATGTTCTGGCGCAGCGGCTGCCAACGATCTCCGGCGTTGAAAGAAACGTAAGTGCCGCGCTCAGTACCCGCAAACAGCAGACCGCGCGTCTTGATGTCTTCACGGACTACGTTGACGTTTTCGTCCGCCGGAATACCCTGCACCACTTCCTTCCAAGTCTTCCCGTCATCGCGCGTCCGATAGATGTGCGGGCGGAGATCGTCCAGCCGCAGCGTATTAATGGCTGCGTACGCGGTATGCGGATCGAAGCGGCTGGCCTCCAACATGGAAACCTTTTGCCAAGGCTGCATCTCAGGCGGCGTCATGTTTCTCCAGTGTTGGCCGCCATCCAGGGTAAGCCAGATCAGACCGTCGTCCGTACCCGCCCAAATTCGTTCCCCCGCGATAGGCGACGGCGCGATCGTATAGATAACTCCTCGTCGTTCAACGGGCTGCCTGACCTGCTGGCTGTAAATTCCAATGCTTGCCGGCAGCGAATACGTCCTGCGCGTCAGGTCAGGACTGATCTGCTTCCATGAATGCCCACGGTCGGTCGATGTCCAGATCGTGTTCGCCGCGAAATACAGGACGTTTGGATTGACAGGCGAAAACACGATGGGCTGCGTCCGCACCACCCGATAATTGCCCGTGTGCAGCGGATCCGGGCTGACATCCTGGGTTTGGGTGGTCAGCTTGTCATAGCGCGTAATCCGGCCGCCATAGACCAGATTCCCATCCTTCGGATCGGGCGTGACATAGCCGTATTCTTCCGCGCCCACCGGGTGCCAGTCGCGCATCGTGATTTCACCATCACTGCCGCGGCTCGCGATGCAGACAGAGCCGCTTTCCTGCTGACCGGCACAAAGGTGATAGGGAAAGTCGTTATCCGCAGCCACATGATAAAGCTGCGCCGTTGGCTGGTTATACCAGGAACTCCAGGTATCTCCGCCATTCACGCTGATAATGCCGCCTTGATCGCTGACGAGCGCAATAACCTTCGGATTCTCCGGATTGATCCAGAGGTTCTGATAATCATCCCCGCCCGGCGCACCACGGAACGCCTCCCATGTTTTGCCGCCATCGGATGACTTCCATGTCACGATGCTGGCGCTATAGACCACATCCGGATTCTTCGGGTCGAAACGCGGCACCGGCACATCTCCGCC
>DASSZI010000092.1:0-6458 GCA_035713565.1 Acidobacteriaceae bacterium
CTGGGCATCGCACTGGAGGGAATTCCGCGCGACAGCTACCGGCTCATGTCAAAGGTCACAACCGGCGATGGCGTCGATCCGCAGGCCAAGATCGATCAATTGCGCAAGCTCGCCAAAACGGAGTACTTCGATATCATGCTGCTCCATTGGCAGCATACCGCGACGTGGCCGAAGGACACTCTCCGCTGGCAGGACGGCATCGCCGCCGCCCAGCAGCGCGGGGCGGTACTTAAGCGCGGCGCTTCGGTCCACGGGCTGCCCGCGCTGCGGCAAGTCCCCGGCACCAAGTGGCTGGACGTGGCGATGATTCGCGTGAACCAAAACGGCAACCACATGGATGCGGAGCAGTACGACACCAGCGGCCCCGGCAACGTGCCGGAAGTGGTCGCGCATATTCATCAGGTCCGCAAGGAAGGCATGGGTGTCATCAGCATGAAGCTGGCCGGCGAAGGTGTCTTCAATCATGAGGAACGCCAGGCCGCCATGCGGTTCGCTTTCCGCCATGCCGGAGTGCAATGCGTCACGGTGGGCTACAAGAATACCGGCGAGATTGACGAAGCCATCCACAATCTGAACCAGGCTTTGGCCTGAAGCGCTTTCCATTCAGCGTCGGCTGCCCTTACAACTCATAATCCAGTTCAGCTGCAATCGCCAGCAGCGGCATGAGCCAATCCACCAATTCCTGATGTACGGGATGAGTGAAATACGCCTGCAGCGCTGCGGCATCGCGGAATTTCATTACGCCGCCATGGGTAAATCCCTGGGACCGCGGCGATAGATTGGCGCTGTAGCTGGTCTCAACCAGGCCGGGGATCTGCCCCTGCAAGCGGAGGATTCTTTCGGCGGCGTGCTGCTTGTCGGCGTCGGTGGCTTGCGGTTTCCATTGAAACAAAAACGCGTGGATCATCATTGAGTAGCACCCGGCTTTCTCGACTCCGCCATCCATACGGCGTGTCTCTGCTTACGATACCGGACGAAGAGGAACACGCGAAGACCGACTCCGCGCAATTTACAACCGGCAAGTCACGCGCGGTCTCGGCGCTTCCCGCATAATGGTGTGCAGCCATTTTTCCTCCCAGAGGGGTTCCGAATGCGATTGCTGGTCCGGCCAGTTTGCCGTTTTCCCCGCGCTGTTTTTCCGCTACTGACAAATCTCGCTGCACTTCTGCTTTGTCTCGCGCCAATCTGTTTGGCTCAAAACGCGGCAGCGCCGTCGAAGGCAACGCCGCTGCAGGCCGTTCCCTACACTCCCAGTCTCGATCTGGAATCCATGGACAAATCCGCCGACCCCTGTGTGGACTTCTATCGCTACTCCTGCGGGGGATGGAGAAAGAACAACCCGATCCCTCCGGACCAGGCCGCGTGGAGCGTCTACGGCAAGTTGGCCAATGAAAATGAGCAGTTCCTTTGGGGCATTCTGCTCGACATGGAAACTGCGAAGCACCGCACACCCAATCAACAAAAGATTGGCGACTACTTTGCCGCCTGCATGAACACCCCGGCCATCGACAAGCTGGGCGACTCTCCTCTGCAGCCGGATTTACAACGCATTTCCACGTTGACCGGGCCTGCGGACCTGACAGCCTTTGTGGCCGCCGAGCCGGTCAGCCTATTGTTCCGCGCCGGTTCCGCGCAGGACCCCGGCAACGCCGAGCAGGTCATCGCGACGCTCGGGGCCGGAGGTCTCGGGCTCCCGGATCGCGATTATTACACCAAGGACGACGCGAAATCGGTCGAGATACGCCAGCACTATGCCGCATACATTACCCACATTTTGAACCTGAGCGGCGAACCTGCGCAGCAAGCCAGGTCGGACGCCGCAGCCATCCTGGCCTTTGAAACCGCGCTGGCCAAGGCCTCTCTCACGCGCGTGGAGCGCCGCAATCCCTACAACGAATTTCACAAGATGACGGTGGACCAATTGCAGGCGCTTGGTGGCAGCTTCCGCTGGGCAGAGTATCTCCGCGCTGCCGGCCTGCAGGACGTGACCTCAGTCAATGTGCGGCAGCCAAAGTTCTTCAAGACTCTCGATGCCCAAATGCAAACCGGGCCAATGGACATGCTGAAAGCTTATCTGCGTTTCCATCTGCTAAGCGCCTATGCGCCCTATCTTTCGAACAGCTATGTGGCGGCGCATTTTGACTTCTACAGCAAGTATTTGCGTGGCGTGCCGCAAATGCGCCCGCGGTGGAAGCAATGCGTCGACCAGGTGGACGGAAATCTGGGCGAAGCGCTCGGCCAGGAGTTTGTCCGCCGCACATTCTCCCCGCAAACGAAACAGAAAACCCAGCGCATGACTGATCAGATTGAGCAGGCCATGGGGCAGGAAATTGAACAACTGAGCTGGATGAGTGCGCCCACCAAACAAGAAGCGATCGCCAAACTGCATGAGATACGCAACAAGATCGGCTATCCCAGCAAGTGGCGCAACTACTCCACCCTGCATATCACTCCGAACGATTATTTCGCAGACGTCAAGCGCTCTCTCATCTTTGAGAAGAAGCGCAAATGGGCGAAGGTGGGCAAGCCTGTCGACCGGGCGGAGTGGGGAATGACACCGCCAACCGTGAATGCCTACTACAACCCGCAGATGAATGACATCAACTTCCCCGCAGGCGTGCTCCAGCCGCCTCTGTATGACCCCAGAATGGATGACGCGCCTAACTACGGCGACACCGGCAGCACCATCGGCCATGAGCTGACCCACGGCTTTGATGATGAAGGGCGGCAGTTCGACGGGCATGGCAATCTGAAAGACTGGTGGAGCAAACAGGACTCCGCCAATTTGACCAGCGTCTCCAGTGCGTCCGCAACCAGTACGCAAACTACGTAATCGTGGACGGCATCCACATCAACAGCAAGCTGACCAGCGGGGAAGACGTGGCCGACCTGGGAGGCACGTTGCTCGCCTACATCGCGTGGAAGGCCCAGACCGCCAGTTTGCATCTTGAGCCCAAGGATGGCCTTACGCCGGACCAGAGGTTCTTTGTAGGCATGGCGCAGTGGGCCTGCGAAAATGAGCGCCCGGAAGACGAGCGCGCGCGTGCGATCACCGATCCCCACTCCCCGGCGAAATACCGGATCAATGGCGTGGTTGCGGATATGCCGGAGTTCCGCAAGGCATTCTCCTGCAAGACCGGACAGAACATGGTCAACGCGGATAGCTGCAAGATCTGGTGAAGTGCCTAGCAGGTAGAACGAGTAAGGAAGTTTCGTTCTGCGCTACCAGAGCGAAACGATCAATGCGGAGAACGGCGGCAGTACAATCAGATTCAGTGAGGTGATCGCCTGCAGGCATTTGTCGGTCGCGGCGAGTACGCGGGGTGAGTTGGAGCGTGTTTCAGTGTTTGGCAGATCCAGTGCTAGGGTTTGCGATTGGCCGCTCATATTCATCGAGACAATCACGGCCGCGCGGCCGTCCTGGGTTCTGCGAAGGTAGGACAAAACGTCCGCGTTCTCGCCGTCTAAAAGCACAATTTCCCCGTTGTGCAATGCGGGTTCTGTGCGGCGAAGTCCGACCAGGCGCTTGTTCCAGTTCAGCAGGGAATCCGGGTCCGCACTTTCCGTTTCGACGTTCACCTTGGTGTAGTTGGCGGCTACCGGCAGCCAGGTATGCGGGTTAGTCGAAAACCCAGCCTGGGCTCCCGGCGTCCATTGCATGGGTGTACGTGCCCCGTCGCGTCCTTTTTCTTTTGGCCATCCTGTTATGCCGATCGGGTCCTTCACGTCCTGTTTGCGCGTAGGCGTGGTCGTCACCATGCCAATCTCAGCACCGTAGTAGGTCATCGCAGTCGCGGGAGTCGTCAGCAGGATCGTTGCAATCAGCTTGGCGATTTGTGTATCGTGCAAGCCATCTCCAAAGCGGTCGATCGAGCGCGGATTATCATGGTTGTCGAACACGAATAGCGGCCGCGAGCCGCGGAGCTGCGTGGCAGCTTCCTGAATGTATTTGCGGAAATGCGCCGCGCGGAACCGCGGGAACTGACCCAGAAAAGAATGGCCAAATCCGACCAGCGTATCCATGGGCAGGTGTAATTCATCCTGCGCTTCACCACCGTACCATGTGTACACGGCCGCCGTGTCATAGGAATACACCTCACCGATGACTACCGGATCGCCTGGATACGAGTCGGCCAGACTTCGCAGCTTTCGCAGCACATCATGCACCTGCGGTAAGTTGTACGTGTATCTGCGGTGGAGGTTCGGATCGCCCTGCTCGTTCACTCCGCCTGTTTCCTCCTCATTGCGCAAGTGCGGATCTTCGAACAGCATTGGAATGGCATCCAGCCGGAAACCGGCCACGCCACGGTCCAGCCAGAATCGCATCATGTTGAACATTGCGGCTTCTACCGCTGGATTGCGCCAATTCAAATCTGGCTGCTGTCTGTAAAAGAAGTGATAGTAGAACTGCCTGCGGGCCGGAACCCACTCCCATGCAGACCCGCCGAATGCGGAGACCCAGTTATTAGGAGGCGCCATTCCCTCATGGCCGAATTTCTTCTGGTATTCCGTCACTCCGCGCGAGTCCATGGGAACGCCCGGGTCCCACACATACCAATCTGCCTTGGCATTATCCCGCGAGCTAGCGGATTCGAGAAACCACTTGTGCTTGTCCGAGGTATGGTTCAGCACCATATCCACTACGACGCGTATCTGGAGCTCTCTCGCCTTCGCCTGCAGACGGTCAAAGTCCTCCAGGGTGCCATACATCGGATCGATCGCTTCATAATCGGAGATGTCATACCCGAAATCCACTTGCGGCGAAGGAAACATGGGCGCCAGCCAGAGTGCATCAACCCCGAGCCACTCAAGATAATCCAGATGTTCAGTAATCCCGTTCAGATCGCCAACACCGTCGCCGTTGGAATCCGCAAAGCTGCGGGGGTAGATCTCATAAATGAGCGCGTGCTTCCACCAGGGTTCAGTCATATCGCTACCAGTTGAGATGGCAGCTCGAGCGAAGACGGCATCGTGGGCTCGCGGTGCCACGTTTCCAGGTTCTTGACAAACTCCAGCACGCGCGCGATTTACATCGGCTTCTCGCAGTTCACCATCCAGGGAACGCCAAACCGATCCACCAGCATTCCAAAGCGAAGTGCCCAAAATGTCTCCTGGAGAGGCATTCGCACATGGCCCCTATCCGCCAGTGCCGCAAAGATGCGTTCCGCTTCCGGCGTTGTGGAAACATTGAGTGAGAGCGAGAAGCCGCCGAAGTTTTCCTGGCGTCCCGGCGGCGCATCGGAGGCCATCAGAGCCTGGCCATTCACCGTCATACGCGCGTGCAGAATTTTGTTCCGCCATTCTGCAGGAACATGTTGCTCCGCGGGCGATCCGGCGTGGGGAAGCATCGCTTCTATTTTCCCGCCCAGGCACTGTTCGTAAAACTTGAAGGCTTCTTCACAATTGCCGTTGAACAACAGATACGGATTCATTTCCATAGCGGTTCTCCTTGTACTCGGATCATGCAAAGCATCAGACGTCTCGGTGGAATTGGCTGCCCTATCCGCCCGCAATCGCTCCAAGAACGATCAGCGGCTCCACTCCGGATGCGACGGCATCGGGTAGCGGCGCGTCGGGCGATTCATGCGACAAGTCCTGCTCGCAGGCGAAGAAGCGCAGGAAAGACCGCCGGTTCTGCGTAATGTGGTCGCGGATGGTCCCGCGCAGCATGGGGTAGCGCGCCTCCAGAGCGTCGAGCACCGAGCGCTGCGTGACGACGCCTTCCACTTCAAGCGATACCTCCACGCCTGTCTGGGCCAGCCGCCGCAGATGCGCCGGAAGCTCCACGCGCACCAGGGGCCGGCTCATGACAACGTCTGCACTTCAACCGAAAGCACGGCGGGAAGGTCGCGAACAATGGGCGACCAGTGGTCTCCGGCATCGCTGGAGGCGTACACCTGGCCGCCTGTCGTTCCGAAATAGACGCCACACTTGTCCAGGGAATCGATGGCCATGGCATCGCGCAGCACGTTCACAAAGCAATCACTCTGGGGCAGTCCGGTGGTAAGCGCCTCCCACTCGTTTCCACCTGTGCGGCTGCGATACACGCGCAGCTTGCCATCGGGCGGGTAATGCTCACTATCGCTCTTGATAGGCACAACGTAAATCGTCTCCGGCTCATGGGCATGCACATCGATCGCGAAGCCGAAATCGCTCGGCAGGTTTCCGCTGACCTCCTGCCAGGATTCGCCCGCATTGTCGCTGCGCATCACGTCCCAGTGCTTCTGCATGAACAGTACACCAGGCCGCGAAGGGTGCATTGCAATGTGATGAACGCAGTGGCCGACCTCCGCGTTAGGGTCAGGAATGTATTGCGAACGCAGCCCCTGGTTGATCGCCTTCCATGTCTTGCCGGCATCGTCCGTGCGGAACGCGCCCGCGGCGGAGATCGCGATGAACATTCTTTGCGGATCACGGGGATCGAGGATGATCGTATGCAGACACAGACCCCCCGCTCC
>DASSZI010000093.1:0-3361 GCA_035713565.1 Acidobacteriaceae bacterium
AAAAGAGAACGCAGCCCACCGGGCGGGTCCACCTGCGCCAGATCCGGCGCGTTCAGATTCATCGGAGAAGATGCTGGGGAATCCATGCTGCAAGCAGTTTACCCGGTATCGCTCTCACGCGGAGACAAAGTTATGCGGGCCGCGCTCTCAACTGGCGCATCAACTCCCCGACATCCATTGTGTTCAGCACGTCCTGAGCCTGGAGCCATGCCCGGCGTAACTGACGGATGCCGAACCTCATCTTGTCGAGGTGGGAGGTATGGTGAGCATCTGTATTCACGACAATCTTGCAGCCAAGCTCATGAGCCCGCCGCAAGTTCCGGTCGTTCAGGTCGAGCCGGTCCGGATAGGAATTGTGCTCCACCGCCACACCCAGTTCCCCACATCGGCGCAGGACAGCATCCAGATCGAATGCGTAAGGCTCCCGGCGCAGCAATAGGCGCCCTGTCGGATGCCCCAGAACCCGAACGAAGGGATTTTCGACTGCCCTCAAGATGCGCTCAGTCATCTGCTCCGACGGCTGATTGAAGTAGGAATGGACGCTCGCCACGACGACATCCATCTGCGCCAAAACACTGTCGCAGAGATCCAGCGCGCCGTCAGCGAGAATGTCTACCTCAATCCCGGAAAAGATTCTTATCCGGCCTTCCATCTCGTGGTCGATCGCACAAATCCTTTTTACGTGATCGAGTGCACGCTGGTCGTCCAGCCCATTGGTCATGGCCAGGTTCTTGGAGTGATCCGTAATCGCGATGTAAGAGTAGCCGCGTTCCAGAGCGGCTTCCGCCATTTCCCGGACGGTATTTCTTCCGTCGGTGGCGTCGCTATGCATATGCAAATCGCCACGAATATCGGATTGCTCAATCAGCCGAGGGAGCCGGCTCTGCTCCGCGGCTTCGATTTCGCCGAGCCCCTCCCGCAACTCCGGCGGGATCCACGCGATTCCCAGCGCTGCGTAAATTTCTTCCTCCGTACCGCTGGGCAGCACAACACCATCTTCCAGGCGTGCAAGGGCATATTCGTTAAGCGTATAGCCCCGCTTGAGGGCCCGCTGGCGGATCGCGACATTATGCATTTTGGAACCGGTGAAATATTGCAGCGCAGCCCCGAAACTTTCTTCCGGCAACATGCGGACATCCACCTGCAATCCGTGCCTCAGGTGAAAGCTCACCTTATTCTGGCCCTTGGCAATCAGGTCGACCATGGACGGGTAGGTAGCCACGTGATCCACCACAGCACTCACCTGATCGGAGGCACAAGCAGGGCCAGTAACCAGAAGGTCAAGATCGCCAACGGTCTCCCGTCCGCGACGAAGGGAACCAGTAGGAGTTACACGCGCAACTCCCGGGAACGCTCGAATATACTCGGCCAGCTTTTCCGCTGCGGTTTCGGCCACATCCAGATGAAATCTCCCGGCGTGCTGGCGGTAATCCAAAATGCCTTGCAATATCTTCGCGACCTGTTTCGGCCCGCATCGCGGCAGACCTTCCAGCCGTCCTTCGCGGGCGGCGGCCTCCAGTTCATCAATGCTGGCAATCTGCAAAGCGTCCCAAAACAACGCGACAGTCTTGGGCCCCATGCCGGGCAGGCGGAGCAACTCCAGCATGGAGGGCTTGTAGCGAGCCAGCAACTCTTCACGTAAAGCGAGCTTGCCAGTCTGCTCCAACTGTAGGATATTGGCGGCCATTCCCTTGCCGATGCCTGGAATCTCCAGAAGTTTTTTCGGCTCACCCGCCAGGGACCCGACGGCCACGGTGCTTGACTCCACGGCTTCAGCCGCTCTGCGATAGGAGCGGATACGAAATGAATCTGCCGCGCTGACCTCCAGCAGGTCCGCGGTCTCAAACAATATCTGGGCGATCTGCCGATTCTCCATAGCCGCACCTGTGCTACGGATGCATCATCGCACAAGAAGAAGCAAATTCCGGCGGGCACCGTCCAATCATTTTCTGCAAAGCTACTGTCAATCCACTGGAACAAATCAATTTGATCGCCCGCAATTTGCCACGACTTCACTACACTGGTTTTGAGGACCTAATGACGCACACTTGCCGCAAAACTTCCGGTGCTTTCTTCATCCGAAATGTTTTTCTCTCTGCTCTGTCTCACGTGCTTGCTCCAACGGTGCTCGCCATCTGCGGGGCTATTTATCTCTCCGGGTGCGGAGGGGGTCAACACGGCCTGGGCGCCGGGATCAGTTCCGGTGCACCGGTGCAACCCCCGCTGCCGCCACCCAGCGCTCGCGTTGCAATTGCAAGTGCCGTAAACCCGACAACGAACATGGTGTATGTTGTGGAATCCGGTTCTCCACAAAGCACTAACAATGGGACTCTCTTCGCCGTGAATGGAGCATCCAACAGCATCGCTTCCACGCTCCCGGGGCTTGATCGTCCTGTCGCCCTTGACGTGGACAGCGGAACCAATAAAATCTACATCGCAAATGGAAACGCCAACACGATTTCGGTGGTCAGCGGAACCTCGAACACAAGTGTCGCGACCATTCCGGTCGGCGCGTCTCCCGCAGCCGTTGCGGTAGACCAGGCGACGCATGCCGTTTATGTGGCAAATTCCAAGGACGGTACTGTGTCGGTCATTAATGGAACGACAAACACTGTGACCGCAACCATACCCGTCGGCGTAAGCGGACTTGATTTGATTGCGGTGGATCCGGTTCTGAACCAAATCTATCTTGCAAGCAATCAGGGCTATTCCGAAGGGATTGCAATCATTGATGGAAAATCCGGTCATTTAGGAACTACTTTGTATTTGAAAAACACACCACAGGCTTTAGTGGTCGACCCTGCCTCACATACTTTGTACGCCGAAAGCAATGAGACGACCGTTACACAAGTGACGTCAAGCACGCAGATTGACGTGATCGATGAAGTAACCGGCGCATACACAAGCACCATTCTTGTTCCGGGATTTGTAAACAGCCCCGGCTTCGCGCTGGATTCCCCGAGATCCCTGCTCTACGCGGGCAATAACACTTCGCGCGCGATAGACGTAATCAACCGGCAGAGGGTGAATACGAGCGTACCCTACTCGCCTGCGGGTAGTAGCGTAAACAGCATCAGTGTCAATGCCGCCACGAATACCGTGTACGCGGTCAACTCCACCCAGAGTGGTTCGAGCGTCAACGTTCAAGTCATCAATGGCGCGACGAACACCACTGTGTCTACCTTGAAACTGCAATAGCAGACATTGCTCCGGTCGAGCCACTCTTTTCGCGTTACGGCGCGATTGCGATCGGAGCGCCGTCTCGCTTTGCCAGAAACACCCGACCGTGCTTTGTGACAACCGCCGTCGGTACACATAGCAAGGCGTTCAATGCGCAATTGCCAGCAGGAGAAACACGCCT
>DASSZI010000094.1:0-11046 GCA_035713565.1 Acidobacteriaceae bacterium
TGCTTTCAAGGTTTGCGGATTGAAATTCAGGGCTGCGTTGGCAGCAGGTTGATCAAGACACCGCGCAAATGCTCAACTATGTTGGATGCGGATTTCGAGCAGGAACTCCAGGCTCGTAGTTCACCAGGACGGTCAGGGACGCTGTATCCGGAAAAAACCGCATACGCTTCGCAGCTTGCAACGTGTACGATTGCTTTGATTTATGTCGAACAAGCCGACCATTACGCCCTCCTTTTCCGACTTCCAGCGTCTGGCACGCAGCCATGACCTGGTTCCCATCTGCAAACCCTGGACTGCCGACCTGGAGACGCCAGTCTCGGCCTTTCTCCGCGTGGCCTACGGCGAACCGGAGGCTTTCTTGTTGGAGTCCGTGGAAGGAGGCGAAAACGTAGGCCGCTACACCTTCATGGGAATCCGGCCTTACAAAAAGATCATTGCGCACGGCCGCCAGCTCACGACCCATACCGGAGCTCACATCGAATCCAGCGAAGGAGACGTGTTTGAAGTCCTGCGCGATTCGCTGGCAGGACACACTTCAGCCAAATTGCCCGGATTGCCGCCGTTTACTGCCGGAGCCGTCGGATTTTTCTCCTATGATGCGGTGCGGCTGATTGAGAAGATCCCGGAGAAGGCGAAGGATGAACTCGGAATGCCGGACGCCTGTCTGATGTTCTTTGATACGGTGCTGGCATTTGATCGTGTGAAGCAGCAAATCTTGCTTATCGCAACGGCCGATCTGCAGCGGAATCCTCCGCGCACGGCTTACGCCAACGCAGTTCAACGTTTGAACGAGCTGGAGCGCAGGCTCTCAAAACCGTTACCAAGGCAGGTGCGGCACACCCCACGCGGCAAGCTCCAGTTGAAGCCGCGCACCCGGAAGCAGGATTACTTAGCTGGTGTACAGCGCATTAAGGATTACATTACCGCCGGGGACGTGTTCCAGACCGTCCTTTCGCAGCGCTTTGACGTGGAGCCGGGAGTCGATCCGTTTGCCATTTACCGGGCACTGCGCATTGTGAATCCATCTCCCTATATGTACTTTCTGCGGATGGGTCTGCGCAGGCCGGGAGATACCCACCTGGCGGGCTCGTCGCCGGAATTGCTGGTGCGGGTGCATGGCAGAAAAGTGGAGTATCGGCCAATTGCGGGCACACGCTGGCGCGCCGAGGAGGAAGAGGAAGACCGGCGCATCGAAGCCGAGTTGCGCACTGATGAAAAAGAAGTTGCAGAGCACATCATGCTGGTGGATCTGGGGCGCAACGATGTAGGCAGAGTGAGTGAATACGGTTCCGTGCAGGTCAAGGAACTTATGTTCGTGGAGCGTTACTCGCACGTGATGCATCTGGTAAGCGCGCTGGAAGGTACGCTGCGCGAGGGATTGTCCGCTATCGACGCATTCCGTGCCTGCTTCCCCGCCGGGACACTTAGCGGCGCACCCAAGGTGCGTGCCATGGAAATTATTGAGGAACTGGAACCTGCGCGGCGCGGAGTGTACGGCGGCAGCGTCTTCTACGCGGACTTCTCCGGGAACTTCGATTCATGCATTGCGATTCGCAGCCTGCTGATGCGCGGGAAGCAAGGCCACATTCAGGCGGGCGGCGGTATCGTCGCAGATTCCGACGCGGAGAAGGAATACGAAGAGTCGATTAATAAGGCAAAGGCAGTCGTGAGAGCGATTGAGCGGGCGCGAGGACAATAGCAGCCTTGTACGCAAGCAAAGCTGCCGTTCGCCGACATCGGCAGAAAAGCGCCTGCCTGCTCCGCAGTGAGAGCATTGGCTCATCCGTGCTCGCCTTTGTGGAAGCTCTCGCAGATGTTTCCCAATCTATAGTAGGAGGCGTGAAGGCACTCTTCACTCCCACGGTGCTTTCAATGAAAGGTCTCTGTGCGTATCGCGCTTTTTATCACTTGCTACAACGACACCTTGTTTCCAGAGACCGGGATTGCAGTGGTGCGCGTGCTGGAGCGGCTTGGTCACACCGTCGATTTTCCGGCGGCGCAGACCTGTTGCGGGCAGATGCATTACAACACCGGTTATCAGGCGGAAGCTCTTCCACTTGTGCGCAGATTTGTTGAGGTGTTTCGCGAGCACGATGTCGTGTGCGTCCCATCCTCCTCCTGTGTCGCAATGATCCGCGAGCACTACGCCAAAATCGCGGTCGCTTCCGGCGAGATGCGTCTCCAGGCGGACGTCACCACGTTACTGCCACGGGTGTACGAGTTCACCGAACTGCTGGTTCATCGTCTCGGCGCAGAAGATGTGGGCGCCACCTACCCGCATCGCGTGACCTATCATGCTAGCTGCCATTCCCTGCGCAGTTTGCATTTGGGCGATGTTCCACTGCGGTTGCTCGGGAAAGTGAGGGAGATTGAACTGGTTCCTCTGCCAAAGCTGGATCAGTGTTGTGGATTCGGCGGCACATTTGCGATCAAGAATCCCGATGTTTCCGCAGCAATGCTGGAAGATAAACTGGTATGCGTCCGGCAGACGCAGGCCGATGTGTGCACGGCATGTGACAATTCCTGCCTGATGCATTTGCAGGGTGCGATACACCGGCAGCGCATGAAAACTCGGACGGAACACATCGCACACATTCTCGCCAGCGAGGGTGATTCAGCAGACCCACGGAATGGCACGTCTTAGATGACATCGATGACAGGCAAGTCTACTCCTGATTTTCCCTCCGCCGCGTTGCCGCTGTTGCAGAATGCCCAATTGCGCGGTAACGTGCGCCATGCAACGGATGTGATTCAGCAAAAAAGGTTACGTGTCGTGAGCGAGATGCCCGACTGGGAAATGCTGCGGAACAGCGCCCAGCGCATTCGCGAGCACACGATGAAATACCTTGCGGATTATCTGGAGCAGTTTGAGCAGAACTGTACGGCCGCCGGAGGGCAGGTCCACTGGGCGCGCGACGCGGAGGAGGCTAACCGCATTGTGGTTCGCCTGGCGCAGAACGCCACGGCCAGCGTCATAAAGATCAAGAGCATGACCACAGAAGAAATCGGGCTAAATCGCGCGCTGGAAGCTGCGGGCATTCAGCCGGTCGAAACGGACCTTGCCGAGCTGATTGTGCAGCAATCGCACGACAGGCCTTCGCATATTGTGGTTCCGGCGTTGCATATTAATCGCCGCCAGGTGCGCGATTTGTTTGCGCGAACAATGAACCTGCCCCAGCTCAGCGATCGGCCGGAGGATCTTACGGAAGCTGCGCGAGCCTATCTGCGGAAGAAGTTTTTGCAAACACCTGTAGCAATCAGCGGTGCAAATTTTCTGGTAGCGGAGACCGGCGGCGTGTGCATCGTGGAATCTGAAGGCAATGGCCGCATGTGCCTGACGCTGCCACGGACTCTGATCGCCATCGCCGGAATTGACAAAGTGATTCCGTGTTTTCGCGATCTGGAGGTAATGCTTCAACTACTGCCGCGCTCGGCCACCGGCGAGCGAATGAATCCCTACAATTCTATTTGGACCGGAGTACATCCGGGCGATGGCCCTCAGGAATTTCACGTTGTCCTGCTAGATAACCGTCGCTCGGAAATCCTGCGCGATGCGGATGCGCGCGAGACGCTGCATTGCATCCGTTGCGGCGCATGCCAGAATGCCTGTCCCGTATATCTCCAGACGGGAGGACATGCCTACAGCTCTGTATACGCGGGTCCCATCGGCGCAATTCTGACGCCGCAGTTGGCGCTTATGCGCGCGGGGCAGTCGCTGCCCTACGCGTCCTCTTTGTGTGGCGCCTGCTATGAAGTATGTCCCGTCAAGATCAACATTCCCGAGGTGCTGATCCACTTGCGGGGAAGAGTCGTGCAACAACAGTCAGAGCCACAGCGCAGCTTCGGGATAGAAGCGATTGCTATGCGCTTCGTCCAATGGCTGTTTCTGAGTGAAGCTCGGCTGAAATTTGCTCAGCGGATAGGCAGGATCGCGCAGCGACCTTTTATAGGAACCAGCGGATGGATCGAGCGCCTGCCCGGAATGCTGGCGGGCTGGACGCGTACGCGCGATCTTCGCCCGCTCCCCTCGCAAAGCTTTCGCGCCTGGTTCGAGGAACACTCAGAATCTTCTGCCTTGGGAAATCAGGGAAAGCATGAATGATGCGATAGCACGTACAGAGATCCTCGCCCGCATCCGTTCTGCAAACGCAGCGCACCAGACAACATGTGCTGCGGACGCGTGGCAGGCCATACCTCGTGAATATCGCCAACAGGGTGAACGCGATCGCGTGGACTGCATCTCCCTGCTGGAAGATCGCCTGCGCGACTATGGTGCCGGAGTGTACCGGTCGGCGCGGGGCCAAATCTCCGTTGCTATTGCTGGTATCCTGCGTCAGCGAAATTGCCGCCGGGTGCTGGTTCCTGCCGAGCTTGATCGCGATTGGCTGCCGCAACAGTTTACGTTTGTAACCGACAGCGGTCTATCCCACGGTGAGCTTGATGCCTGCGACGGCGTACTGACTGGCTGTAGTCTCGCGATCGCTATGACAGGAACGCTGGTATTAAGTCGTGCCGATGGCTTGTCCCCGGAACAGAGAGCGGGCAGACGAGCGTTGACCCTGGTTCCGGATTATCACCTCTGTATCGTTGAATCCTCCTCAGTGGTGGAGACTGTACCGCAGGCATTTCATGCTCTAGAGCCGCTTAAGCACCAGCCGATTACTTTTATTTCCGGGCCTTCAGCTACAGCGGACATTGAGATGACGCGCATCCAGGGCGTACATGGCCCGCGTGTATTGGATGTGTTGCTTGTCGACTGAACCAAGTCGGTACAATTTGCTTGGAAGTTTATATTTCCGTTTGTCATCACGAAGGTCGGCATCCAGTCTATGGCAGAAAGGAAGTTGAGACGTGTCGCTGCGCTATCTTGAAAACCGCTGGGATCCGGCAGTCGCATCCACATTGGGCGATGCAGAGTTGTTGCGTTATCGTTCCAATCTGCTCGGTTCCGATCTGCGCATCACCAACTATGGTGGCGGTAACACCAGCGCCAAGTTGACGCAGCCGGACCCGCTGGACGGTAGTCCTCAGCAGGTGTTGTGGGTCAAAGGCAGTGGCGGCGATCTGGGAACGATCTCCACCGCTGGGTTTGCAACGCTTTATCTCAGCAAGCTGCACGCGCTGACGCGCAAGTACCGCGGCGCCGCGCATGAAGATGAGATGGTGGCGCTCTATCCGCTCTGTGCCTTTGGGGTGAATCCTGTCGCGGCTTCGATCGATACTTCGCTCCATGCTTTTCTTCCGGCTGCGCACGTCGATCACTTACACCCGGATTGGGCGATTGCCTTAGCTGCTGCAGCAAATGGCGAGCGGCGCATGCAGGAATTCAACCGGCAGTTCGGGCATAAACTGGTCTGGCTTCCGTGGCAGCGCCCAGGATTTGAACTAGGCATGATGCTGAAGAACGCAGTTGAGCAGAATCCAGACTGCGACGGCATTGTGCTGGGCGGCCATGGGCTGTTTTCCTGGGGCGACACCTCGGAAGAGTGTTATTCCAACACGATGTTGCTGATTGATCACCTGGGTCAATTTGTGCAGGAGTTCGTAGATCGGCTGGGTGAACGAATTTTCGGCGGAGCACTCTACAGTACCCGGCAGGACCATGCCTCCCTCGCTATCGACTTGCTGCCTTCGCTGCGGGGAAGTTTGTCCCAAAAGAGCCGGGTCATCGCCAACTATGTGGCAGAGCCAGACGTGCTTCGATTCGTCAATTCGGCGGAGGCCGCCAAGCTTGCATGGCTCGGCACGAGTTGCCCTGATCATTTCATCCGAACGAAGATACGACCGCTTTATGTGGCCTGGGACCCGACAAGGGATGCGAGTGAACTGCGCACCATGGCAGGCGATGCGCTGGAGCAATATCGCAGGGATTATGCCAGCTACTACACCGCACATGCGGAAGAAGATTCTCCTGCAATGCGAGACGCCAGCCCCGCCATCGTGCTGGTGCCTGGAGTCGGCATGTTCAGCTTTGGCAAGAGCAAAGCCGAGGCGCGGCTGGCGGGCGAGTTCTATCGAAATGCGATTCATGTCATGGAAGGCGCAAGCGCGCTGAGGGACGCCGAAACGGTCGCGAAGTATCCGCAGGCGGGAAATGCCGCGACTTCGGAAGACTTTCAATGCCATGCCAACTATGTCGCTCTTCCCGCACGCGAAGCATTCCGCATTGAGTACTGGGCACTGGAAGAAGCTAAAATCCGGCGCCAGCCTCCAGAGAAGCCGCTGAGCCGGCGAGTCGCCGTAGTCGTCGGCGGGGGGAGCGGGATTGGCCGGGAAGTGGCGGACCTCTGCGCAGCCAAAGGAGCATTCGTTGCGGTGGCGGACCGGAACCAGGCGGCCGCCGAATCCGTAGCCGAACATTTGCGCAAGCGCCACGGGCGCGATACCACTCAGGCGTTCGAAATTGACATTACTAAGAAAGATTCGATCTTCACCGCATTGTCCGGCGTCGTCGGACTCTGCGGCGGATTCGACCTGCTTATCAATACCGCAGCGCTGTTTCCCGCCTCTTCACACAGTTCGAATCCGGAGGCACAATGGGGCAGGACTTTGGAAGTGAATGTAACGGCAAACTATTTTCTGGCCGAAGCAGCTGCACGCGTCTTTCGCGAGCAGGCGCTGGATGCAAGCATCGTGCTGACAAGCTCCGCGAACGCAGTCGTGGCCAAACGAGGCAGTGAGGCGTACGACGTCAGCAAGGCTGCGCTCAGCCATCTGGTTCGCGAACTCGCCGTCTCGCTCGCTCCGCTGGTGCGGGTCAACGGGATCAGTCCGGCAACTGTAATACGCGGTTCTACAATGTTTCCGCGCGAGCGGGTCATGGCTTCTCTCGCGAAATACGACATCAAATTTTCCGAGAACGCCTCTGATGACGAGTTGCGGAATCTTCTGGCAGAGTTTTACGCGCAACGCACACTCACGCATCAACCTATTGATCCGGTTGATTGTGCCCGAGCCATTCTCTTCTTAGGTGGTCCGGAGTCCAAGTGCACAACCGGCCACATCATGCCCGTCGATGGTGGCCTGACTGAGGCGTTTTTGCGGTGAAGACTCCAGCAGACCCGCGTGCGATTGTTGCCGTCGATCTCGGCGCGCAAAGTTGCCGCGTTTCCCTGCTGCGCTGGTTGCCAGAGGGCGCGCGCATCCAGTTGGTGCACCGGATTGCGAATGGGCCCATTTCGCGTGACGGCAATCTTCACTGGGATTTATCTGCCCTCTGCGCGGCTGCGGACGAAGGTCTGCGCAAATGTGCGGCCGTTGCAGAAGAAGGCATTGCGGCGATCGGTGTAACCGGCTGGGCCGTCGATTACGTGCGGCTGGATGCTGCTGGAAATCCCATTGGTGATCCATACTGCTATCGCGATCCGCGCAATGCCGCCGCGATGGAATTACTGCACCGCCGGATTTCCCCCAGACGGCTCTACGAGCTGACAGGCATCCAGGTGTTGGCGATCAATACTCTTTATCAGCTCTATGCCGACAGCGTGGCCGGAATTCCAAAGCATCTGCGCTGGCTCAATCTGCCCGAGTACATGCTCTATCGCTGGGGAGCCAGACCGGCCGCGGAGTATACGAATGCGACGCACACGGCACTGCTCGAGCTTGGCAAGCCGCAATGGTCCAGAGAAGTTTTCAGTGTTGCCGAGCTCGATCCTGCAGCCGCTCCAGAACTTGTTGCGCCAGGAACGTTCGTTGGACGCCTCCAAGGGCCACTCGCTCAACTTACGGCATTGCAAGATACACAGCTCATCGCGCCGGCCTGCCATGACACCGCTTCAGCCGTCGCCGGAATTCCTGCAGAAGGTGACGAATGGGCGTTTCTGAGTTCGGGTACGTGGTCGCTGGTAGGCACCTTGTTGAAAGTACCCTGCGCGGGTCGCGATGCGGCAGAGTTCAATTTTACGAACGAAGGAGCCGCGGACGGGAACATCTGCTTTCTTCGAAACATAAATGGGCTTTGGCTGCTGCAGTGCTGCATGGATACCTGGAAAGCCGTAGGCAAACCATTGACACTGGAGTCTCTTTTGGAGGCCGCCGGAAAGCTGCCGCCGCCGCCGCGTCTTCTGGACGTGGATGATCCGGAACTGTTGAGCCCGCGCGACATGCCACAGCGCATTTCGAACTGTCTGTACAGCCAGCATCCCGAAGCATCGCCAACGGATCCTTCCACGCCGGCGGCAATCGTCAATTTGATCATGCATAGTCTCGCCGCACGGTATGCAGCGGTTCTAAAACAAGCGGAACAGCTGACGGGAAAGCGCTTTCAACATCTCTACGTTGTTGGGGGGGGCAGCAGGAACAACTTGCTGAATCAACTCACACAGCAAGCCACAGGCCTGGACGTGATCTGTGGTGCTGTGGAAAGCTCGACAATTGGCAATTTCGCAGTCCAGCTATCCGCGCTGGAATCAGGTTCCAGAACAACCGCCAGCCAGGAAGATATTTCGAAGTGGGCCAGAGTGCTTAACCAGGCCTGCGCGGATGCAGAGATGGTTTCCGACTCCTACGCACCAGGATCGCCGGTCAGGAGCACTTCTGTTCCGCAGGCCGCAACCAAGATTTTCGAGGAAAGACACGCATGACTGCTTATCAGGATTCCTCTATACCCGATCAGCAACAGCTTTGGAAACAGCTCGACCGCTTCACCCTTGAGATTCCTTCCTGGGGCTTTGCCAATACCGGCACGCGCTTCGGGAAATATCTGCAACCGTCAGCCGCAGTTACCCTGGAAGAGAAATTTGCCGATGCTGCCCAGGTTCATCAACTCACTGGCGCCAGTCCAAGCATGGCCCTGCATGTCCTATGGGATTTCCCGGATGGTCTGAAAAGCGTGGCTGGAGTTCGCGAGCTTGCCCAGCGTTACGGGATTCGCGCGGGCGCGATCAATCCGAACATGTTTGAGAATCAGCTTTACAAATTTGGCTCGTTCGGCAATCCAGACGTCGGCATACGACAGCATGCACTGAATCATGTTCTTGAATCCGTTGCCATCGCGCGTGAGCTGGGCAATACGGACGTGTCTTTATGGTTCGCCGATGGGTCAAACTATCCTGGCACGCAAAATTTCCGCCACCGCATTGAGTGGTTTGCTGAAGGCCTTGCCGCTACTCATGCAGCGCTCGCTCCAGGTCAGCGCATGCTCGTCGAGTACAAGCCATTCGAACCCGCTTTTTACCATACCGACATCGCCGACTGGGGCATGGCGCTTTTGTTTGCACGTGCGGCTGGCCCGCAGGCGCACATACTCGTGGACACGGGCCACCATTACCAGTCGCAGAACATTGAACAGATTCTCGCGTGGTTACAGCACGAAGGCATGTTGGGGGGCATCCACTTCAACGACCGCCGCTACGCTGACGACGACCTCACCCTCGGTTCGATCGATCCTTATCAGGTGTTTCGCATCTTTCATGAAATTCAGTTCTATCAGTGGGAGCACGCCGCAGCAGTTTTACCTGCTTACGTGATCGATCAGAGCCACAACATGAAAAACAAAGTCGAAGCCATGGTACAAACAGTGGTTACCGCCCAGGAGTTGTACACGAAAGCGTGCCTGGTGAACTATTCGCAACTGGCAATGTGCCAGCAGAAATGTCGCATGGTTGAAGCCGAAGAGTGCCTGCGCTCCGCATTTTGGAGCGACGTCCGAGGTACATTACGGGCGTGGAGGCAGGCTCGCGGCCTGCCACAAGATCCCCTTCAGGCGCTTCGCGAGAGCGGCTATATCGAACGCACCGCCAGGGAACGCAGTAGCAAAAATCGAGCCAGCGCTTCCAGCTACGCTTAGGGCCGCTAGAAGAGACATCCTGCTTTATCTAAATACGCGCATTTTTTCGGTTTCCGTTTGGGGGCAGTTTGGGCGCAGAACCTTTGCTTGGCGTCATCTTCCATTGGCTGGGGGGCCTGGCGTCCGCCAGTTGCTATCTGCCTTTTCGTGGAATCCGGCGCTGGTCATGGGAAACCTACTGGCTGCTCCAGGGTGTGTTCAGTTGGATTCTGGCGCCTCTATTGATTGCAGCCGCGCTGGTTCCTAATCTCTCCGTCGTCCTTCACACCGCGCCATGGTCGAGTATTTTCTTTTCCTACTTTTGGGGCTGCATGTGGGGGTTTGGCGCGCTTACCTTTGGCCTGTCGATCCGTTATCTCGGGATCGCCCTTGGTTATCCAATCGCCCTCGGCCTCTGCACCGTGTTCGGAACTCTCATGCCCCCAATCTTTCAGGGGGAAATGGGGACCATCGTCCATCAGACCTCCGGCCAATTTATTTTGCTGGGTATAGCCATTTGCGTCCTGGGGATAATATTTAGCGGACTCGCAGGCAGATCAAAGGAACAAGAACTCTCAACGGAAGAGAAAAAGAAAACCGTCGGGGAGTTTCATTATGGGAGAGGTCTGGCAGTCTCTATCTTCGCGGGCGTCATGAGTGCCTGCTTCGCTTACGGACTCGCGTCCGGAAAACCCATCGCCCAAATCGCGAAGTACACCCTGATCCGTCAACATCGCTCCCAGTTGTGGCAGAACTTACCTGTACTCGTCGTCGTACTCCTGGGCGGCTTTACCACGAATTTCTTCTGGTGCCTTATCCTGCTGGTGCGCAATCGTTCTGCCAGTCAGTACGTGGGTATCCCAGCGGAGATGGAAGCTCCCATCGATGCTCCTTCCGACGCGGCATCTGCGGTGCCCCCTCCAGTCCAGGAGGACTTCCGCAGCCATCCTGCTGGCTCTCCGACTAAAATGTCAGCGAAGTTGTCTTTTGCCGTGCTGTCGCTCAATTACGCTTTCTCGGCCGTTGCCGGTATTACCTGGTACTTTCAGTTTTTCTTTTACAGCATGGGCCAGACAAAAATGGGGAAGTATGATTTCTCCAGTTGGACGCTGCACATGGCCAGCATCATCATTTTCTCGACCATCTGGGGAATCGCCATCCATGAGTGGCGCGGCACCAGCTTTCGCACGCGCAGCCTGGTCGCGGTCGGGCTTGCGCTTCTGGTGGTTTCCACGCTGGTTGTCGGATATGGGAACTATCTGCAGGCCAACGGTAGCTCC
>DASSZI010000095.1:0-4023 GCA_035713565.1 Acidobacteriaceae bacterium
GGATGGTGAAATCTGGACTGTCCTGAATCGAGCGCAGGGGATCTGGACACGCTGCCCGTTCGTCGATCAGGAGGATTCGTCCGGCTGTCCGGGGCTGCCGTGCCACTCCGTCATGCACTCGAGTTGGAAGTGCGATGCCCGCTGAGGGAATCATTCTTTCCCCTATACTAACCTCCGGTGTTGCAATCCTTCCACGGATTTGCGGATTCGCAGGCGACCGTCCTGCGAAATAACTGGCACAAAGATAATTTGATGTGAGTATGTTGGTTGTGGCATCATGGTGCGTTCCTGGCTTGGTTCCACGTAAGGTATCGAACGCGGAATCAAATTGCCCTGTTATTATTAACTAAACATGGCTTCGCTAGAGCGTTAGTTAATGTTAACCCCAGCCGAGTACCCGTTCTGCTAGCGGTTTTGTCTTGGTCTGTTTGTCCTTCATGTACGTGCAAGTACGTGCAAAGCTAAGTTGTTCAAGGTAAACAAAATCATTCCTGAGCCCAACTCGCGCAATTCCGGATTCGCATTGCTTCCATCAGCTTCAGGTCCGGCGGCGCTGACCGCCAGGATATCCCATTGCTACAGCATAGTTGAGGAGCAGCGGGATGTCTTTGAGAGTCACCGTCATCACGTATTCTCGGTGGCTTATTACATGACCGGAGACGAGCGGGAAGCAGAGTCGATCCTAGAGACCAGCTTTATCGAGGCTTTTGCCCAGAAGACGCGTCCGTCCATTGATGATCTGGATCGGGCTTTGATGGGTGAATTGCACCAGCGGCTCTGCTTCGATCCTGTTGAACCGGCTTCTCCAGCCGCCCAAACGTCGGAGACTCTGGCGGGGAAGAATGTCCGCCGCACCGACCTGGAGGAGGCCCTCTGGCAACTCCCCACTTTGGAGCGGATCTGCTTTCTGTTGCGTGACGTGGAAGGATATCAGCCCAACCGCGTGGCAGAGTTGCTCAATGCCTCTGAGTCCGAAGTGCAGCGCACGCTCTTCTCTGCACGTATCCGCATACGAAACTTCCTGATCGAAGCGCGCTCCAGCAATCGGGCCGAGGCTTAGCCATTTCGAAAATCCGTGCGGATTTCTCCGCGCGCGTGGTTCTGCTTCTTTGGCGATCCATGGTCTAGCTGCCTTGAATCTGCAGCCAATTGAATCGAGTCTCCTTTCCCCGGCGTACTACCAGTGCAGACCAACTGCTACGTATCGGTCGAAAGGAATCATTGAAAACGAAGAAAAGCATCTTTGCCATTCTCCTGGGATTGACATTCGGATTCGGCAGCGTTCATGCCTTCGCGCAGAAGAATCCCATGGTTGGCGGGGCCGCCATGTATCCCAGCAAGAAGATCGTTCAGAATGCCGTGAATTCCAAGGACCACACCACCCTGGTGGCAGCCGTAAAGGCGGCGGGCCTGGTCGATACTCTGGAGGGCACGGGGCCGTTTACGGTCTTTGCTCCCACCAATGAAGCGTTCGATGCGCTGGCGGCGGGTACGGTGAACAATCTGCTGAAGCCGGAGAACAAACCGGCGTTCGTGAAAATCCTTACGTCTTACGTTGTTGCCGGCAAGCTGACGAGCAAGGACCTGAAGAAGATGATCAAAAAGGGCGGCGGCAAGGCGGAATGGAAAACCGTGAGTGGCGGTACGCTAACCGCGACCATAAACGATGCTCACTTTATGCTGACCGACGGAAAAGGCGGCACGGCGACGATAACGATTTCCAATGTGATCCAGTCCAACGGCGTGATTCAGGTGATCAAAGCTGTTCTCCTGCCGAGCTAACTGGTTCTTTCTGTATCAGCCGAGGGCGTCCGATTACGGACGCCTTTTGCTTTCTGCGTCGATGTGCGTTTTTCTGCCCAGCCCGGCTTGATGATTTGTCGTGCGCGGCCAAGCGCCAGCGCGCCGCTTGGCACCGTTTCCGTAACGCAGGAAGCCGCCGCCACATAGCAGCCGTCTTCCAGTTCGACCGGAGCGACCAAAGTGGAATTGCTGCCCACAAATACGCCCTCTCCGATCTGCGTCAGGTGCTTATGCGTGCCATCGTAATTACAGGTGATGACGCCCGCGCCGATGTTGCACCCGGGTCCAATATTGGAATCTCCCAGATAAGCCAGATGGTTCGCTTTGGAGCCGTCGCCCAGATCCGTCTTTTTCGTTTCCACGAAGTTGCCGACGTGCGCACCTCGGCCGATGTGACTCTCTGGACGCAGATGGGCGTAAGGCCCGATGAGCGCGCCATCAGAGACGGAGGCTTGCTCCAGCACGCAACTGTTGCGCACAAGAACGCCGTTGCCAAGCGTGGAACTCTGAATGACGGAATAGGAGCGAATGCGGCAGTCCTCCCCGATGTGGGTTTTGCCAAGAAGCTGAACGAAAGGCTCAATGATCGTGTCCGCTCCGACGCTTACATCTCCATCGATGACGCAGGTTTCCGGCCGATAAATGGTAACGCCTGCCAGCATGAGACGTCGGGCTGCGGCCATGCGCATTTCCGTATCGAGCTGCATCATCTCCGCAATGGTGTTGGCACCCAGCACCTCTGTCGCATCCTCGGTTTCCAGCGCAACGACCCGCTCCCCGGAACTGCGAAGCAGTTCCGCCATATCGGTCAGGTAGTATTCGCCCTGCGAATTGTTCGCTCGTAGCGCGTGGATGTGGCGATAGAGAGCCTCAGTACGGAACATATAGATGCCGGAGTTGATCTCAGTGATCTGGTGCTGCTCGCCCGTAAGGGATTTCTGTTCAATGATGGCAGCAACCTCAGGACCTCCATCCGAAACGCGCAGCACGCGTCCGTAGCCAAAGGCATTCTTGGGACGGGCGGTAAGGATCGTCATGGCGGCCTGTTGAGCGTGGTGGAAGTCACGAAGGCGCTCGATCGTCTCCGGACGGATCATAGGGGCATCGCCGGAGAGTACGAGCAGGTCGCTGTTGCCGCCTACAGCTTCTCGCAGGCATTGGACGGCATGCCCTGTGCCGAGTTGTTCCGTCTGACGGACGAAGTGTACTCCGGTGTGCCGGACCGCGCGCTCGACCTCTTCGGCCTGATGACCGACGACCACAAAGATTTGCTCTGGAGGCGTGCTGGTCAGGGCGGCATCCACGACGTGCTGCAGCAGAGGCTTGCCCCCGATCTCATGCAGCACTTTGGCGCGTTTTGATCTGAGCCGCGTCCCCTTACCGGCGGCCAGGATTGCGATGGCGGAACCATTCACTTTCTTCACCCCATCATCGTCTCACAGGCGGCTGGTTCTCTCATCCCGCAGTTCCGCAGTATCCACCACGCAAGGGCAGCATCCAACCAGGTAGAAAAGGAGAAGACCTGATGGCAGCAATTGCTTATGAAATTGATCCGGCTCATTCCTCCGTTCACTTCAGTGTGCGTCACATGATGCTGTCGAACGTGCGGGGGGAATTTGGAAAAGTCAGGGGCACGGTGAAGTTCGACCCTCAGAATCCAGAAAGCTCGTCCGCCGAAGCCACAATTGATGCGCAGTCCATCAATACAAGGGATGCCCAGCGCGACAACCACCTGAAAAGTGCGGATTTCCTGGACGTGGAGAAATTCCCCACAATCACATTTCGCAGTAAGAAGGTTCAGATTACCTCGTCCGACGGCGGGAAGGTGACCGGCGATCTCACGATGCACGGGGTCACGCGAGAAGTGACTCTGAATGTGGAGGGCCCCACGCAGGAGGTTAAGGATCCATGGGGCAAACAAAGGATCGGCGCGTCGGCAACTACCCGGGTGAACCGGAAGGACTTCGGGTTGACCTGGAACGCGGCACTGGAGGCCGGAGGTGTAATGGTTGGGGATGAAGTCAAGATTGAGATGGATCTCGAGTTGACGCGCGCCTGAAACCGCTCGGCGCTGCAACGCATCGCGGCCCATCCTGAAGCAGTGGGCCGCGTCGGCTTCCTCTCTCAGCTACTCCGCCCAGCGGCGAAAAATCAGCGAGCCATTGGTGCCACCGAACCCGAAAGAGTTCGACAGCGCAACATTAACCTGGTGGGAGATAG
>DASSZI010000096.1:0-25416 GCA_035713565.1 Acidobacteriaceae bacterium
CAGGGCTACTTTGCTCTGATCGACGGTGCGGCCCGGCAGGGCGCCTTCCTTGAAGAGCTTCTGCTGGCTGGTGTAGATGCTCTGTTGCAGGTCGACTTCCGCCTTGGCCTGCGCCACATCGTGCTCCGCTTTCTGCACCTCTTGCGGAACGGTGGACTGGGTAATGGTCTGATACTGCGCCTTGGCTTGCTGGTACTGTCCCTGGCTGCTGAGGGCCGCGCCCGTCAGGTCTTTGTTTTCCAGCGAGGCCAGCAGTTCTCCCTTGTGGACCTGCTCCCCAAGCCGCACGTAGAGGCGCGCTACGGGCGCGCTGATCTTGGGCGCGAGAATTGCCTGATGCAGCGCGACCAGCATGGCCTCTCCGCGCAGCGTGACCGGAATGGCGGCCTGATGCGCAGGAACAGCCTGCACGTTAACCACCGTGGGCGGCGTTTTGTCTTTGCTTCCGCAGCCGGTCAGCAGCATTCCAGGCAAGGCGGCCCAGAGTGTCGCTCGGGCGATATTCCGTTTCCACGCGGCGGATTGCGGACGCATCAGGAGTTCCTCTTTTCGTTCACGGCAGCTTCCCTGTCAGCCGTTCCAGGTTGGCCACGGCCACGTGATACCGAACCGCACCGTCGGCAGCCAGAGTTTCCGTTGTCAAATATGTGTTCTGTGCGTCGACAACCTCCACCACGGTGGCTTCTCCCGCCTGGTAGCGCAGCGTGCTCAGGTGCAGGCTTTCCTTGGCCTGGTCCACACTGCGCAGCAATGAAGTAAAGGAAGCCGAAGCTGTTTTCACTTCATTGGAAGCGGCGTCTATATTTGCCGTCAACTGGCGCTGCGCCAAAGTCAGGTTGGCTTTAGCCAGGTGCTGGCGAATTTCGCTCTGCTTGACGTGAGAATGGGTTGCAAACCAGTCCCAGACCGGAACGTTGACACCGGCAAATGCGGAATATCCCAGATACCGTTCTCCGCCTGGCCCAATCCTCTGAATTTGCGGCGCATCGATTCCATAGTTGTAGGCGAAGTTGAAGGTGGGCAGGTACTCGGCGCGCGAGGCGAGCACGTCGGCGTTGGCGGCCTGGAGGCCGGCTGTCGCGCTCTGCAGTTCTGGATTCTTGAAGTTGGCCAGTCTTTTGATCTCCGCGTCATCCGGCAGGGTCATGCTGGAATTGAGCGGGTCGGAGAGAACGTAGGGAGTGGCGGGATCGGGAAACAGCAGCACCCCTAGGGACTCCCGGGCCTGCAGCGCCGTCAGTGCCGCATCGCTATGATCGCGCTGGCGTTGCTCAAGCTGCAGTTCTGCCTTCAACACGTCGGCGTGCGCGACCTCCCGGGCAGCTTCCAGCTTCTTCGTTAGATCTACGAATCGCTGCGATTCCTGCTCGGCTTCGCGTGCCGCCTTCAGTTTGCGGTCCGCCGCGAGCACGGAGTAATAGAACTGGGTAACGGCCAAATAGAGCCCGCGCTGGGCAATGTCCTGTTCGGCCTCGGCTTGGAGTTGCGCTGCGGAGGTCGCGCGATATTTCGAAATCGCCGCTAAGCTCATGTTCTCTGTGGCCTCAAACTGGGTGATGTACTCGTGCACCTGGTTATTCGCAACGAATACCGGCCCAGGCCCTGGAAGCGTGGCGCCATGTAGGGTCCCGTTGGACTCGGTGAACAGGTAAGAGCCAATGAGTGTCGCCTGCGGCAGTAATCCCGAGCGCGCGATCGTCCGGTTGTATCGGGATGTCGCATAGGCGGCCTGGGCGGTCAGCAGCGACGGCTCAATTTTAAGCGCCCGCTGCTGGGCCTGCGCCAGGGAAATGGACACTGGAGGCGTTGTGGCCTGCGGCCGCGAAAGATTGGATAAGCTAACCGGCGCGGAAGGTGCCACAGGTCCGGGCATCTGTTGCGCACGAGAATGCGGGCAGCAGAGAATGCAGGCCCAGCACACAAGCGCCGCGCGCCGGACTGTGGACCGAACCGGTGCCTGCGCTGTACCGGCAGGGTGGTTCAGGTTCCGAGAAGCACCTGCCATGATTGCCACATGCTGTGTTGCCGTCTTGTTCAAGATTCTCCGTTCATCCATTGTGCGGGACGCAATCTGAATATTTCCTGAATGCCTCCGCGGAAACCTGGCCGCTTAGCCGGTGTTGCGTAATCCGGCGGAGATGCCGTTGATGGTGGCGGCAATCGCGCGCTGCAGCGGCTCGCTTATCTCTCCACCGTGTTTGCGGCGCAGCAGTTCTATCTGGATCAGGCTCATGGGGTCAACGTAGGGGTTCCGCAGGCGGATGGAGCGGGCGAGCACGGGATTCGTCTCCAGCAGAGCTTTTTGTCCGGTAACGGCCAGCAGTGCACCGTGCGTGCTTTCGTTCTCCGCCTGCAGCTTGTTGAACACCGCGTCCCGTAGCTGCGGATCGGGGACGAGCATCGAGTATTGCCGCGCGATGAGGAAGTCCGCTTTGGCAATCGCGAGCTCCACGTTTCGGATCAGGTCAATAAACAGCGGAAATTCCTTCATCATCTGCTGAAGAACCGGCAGATGGCCGTGTTGGATGGAGGATTGCAGGGCATGTCCTACGCCGAACCAGCCAGGAATTCCATGGCGGCTCTGCATCCAGCCGAACACCCAGGGGATGGCGCGCAGATCGGCAAAATTTCCTTTCCCTTTCCGGCGCACCGGGCGCGATCCGATCCGCGCATATTCCAGTTCATTGACGGGGGTAGCCTCAGCAAAATACTGCAGGACCGCCTCATTTTCTGGAATGTTTTTGCGGTAAAAACCATACGCCGTGCTGGAGAGTTCTTCGCAGACCTCTTCCCATTCGGGCATCATTTCCCCGGTGCGCTGGCCGCCGGGACGGGTCAACTCCGGCCGCGCCAGCGCATCGAGTGAGGCGGCGATCATCAATTCCAGGTTCCACTCGGCCAGCACCACATCGGAGTATTTCCAGTGCAGGACTTCCCCTTGTTCGGTGATGCGAAGTTCGCCGTTGAATGCGCCAACCGGTTGCGCGTAGATAGCACGATGCGTTGGAGCTCCCCCGCGTCCTACGGTGCCTCCACGTCCATGAAAGAGACGCAGATCCACATCGCATTCCTTGGCGGCGGCATAGAGCGCGCGATGGGCTTTGAACAGTTCCCAAGTACTGGTCAGCATTCCGCCGTCTTTGTTGGAATCGGAGTAGCCCAGCATCACCTCCTGGCGGCGCCCCCAGGAGTTCAACAGGGGCTGATAGGCAGGGGTGGTCCAGATTTCCCGGCAGATTGCAGCGGCCCCGCGTAGATCTTCAATTGACTCAAACAGGGGCACCACCTGGATGGCGGCGCGACCTTCGCCCGCCATGCAGGAAACTCCCTGCGTACGCGCCAGGTGCAGAACGCGCCAGACATCCTCCGCGCCAGTCGCACCGCTGATGACGTACTGCTGGACCGTTTCCGGCGGTTGATCGCGCTGAATCTCCGCAATCGCACGAAATGTGGAAAGAACGTCGGCTGTCTCCGGGGACAATGGCGCAGAAAAATTTTCCTGCGCCGCTTTTTGTTCCGGCAGTTCCGCAATTTCAAGCAAAGCCTGGCGATGCAGGCGTGCATGCTGTCGGATATCGAGGGTATGCAGATGCAGGCCGAACGTGCGCACCTCGCGCAGCATAGGATCGATCAGATGGCGAGCGAGCCGAACACTGCCGTGTTCCGCCAGACTGCTACGCAGCAGGTTCAGATCCTCCAGCAACTCCTGTGCGGAGCGATACGGCGGCAGCACGGCAGGTTTGTCCGTAGAGTGTTGTTGCATGCCTGCTTGCAGCCGCAAATGGATACACACGGCGAAACGTCGATAGAGTTCGTGCGCAAACTTTTCGGCAAGATCGATTCCGGAGCGTTCCAGCAGCGATAAGTAATACTCCAGCTTCTGCTGCAAAGCCGGGGCGATCACGACGCGCTGCGCGGAGGGCGTGAGGAGATCCACGATGCGCTGCATCTGTTCCGAATAGAACGTCAGCAACTTGCGGCGGGCCATCGCGATAGCCTCATGGGTGACCGCTGGCGTTACGTTCGGATTGCCGTCCCGATCTCCTCCAATCCAGGAACCAAATTGAACCACTTGGGGAAGGTCGATGGACTCGATGGCAACGCCATATTCATCGCGCAGCGCAGCCGAAATCTCATCAAAAAGCCTGGGCAGCGTCTCGAAAATCGCGATGTCGTAGTAGTCCAGTCCCAGCTTGATTTCGTCCTGCACGGCAGGGCGGTGACTGCGCACTTCATCGGTCTGCCAGAGCGCGGTAATCTCTGCCAGAATGGCGTCTTCCCTGGATGCCAGCTCCTCCGCCGGAATGGGAACCTCATCCAGTCCTTCCAGCAGATCGCTGATCCTGCGCCGTTTGAAGAGAACGGATCGTCGCGCAACCTCTGTCGGGTGGGCGGTAAAAACCGGAATTACGCAGATTCTTGCGAGCAGCTGCAACGCTTCGCTGGCGGAAATGCCTGCCTCACGCATTCGCCTAAGTGTTCCTCGCAGTTCTCCGCGCTGCGGTTGACCGCTGCTTTCAAGAAGACGATGCGCGCGGCGGCGCCGTTTGCGATGGTTGGTTTCAGCCAGATTGATCAGTTCGAAGTAAAAGGCGAAGGCACGCGTCAACTGCTCGGCAAAATCGATGTCATAGCCCTGAATGCGTGCAACGGCATCCTCCAACAGGGCGTCGGCAGATTGCACATGTCCCTGCAGACGAGCTTCGCGTGCTTCCGTGGTTACGCGACGGAGGTCCTCCACGGCCTGGAACAAAGCATCGCCAGCCTGCTCCCGCAGCACTCGACCGAGCAGGATTCCGAGCGAGCGAACGTCTCGGCGCAGCGGTGCCTCTTTTCGTACGGAATCGAAGGATTGCAGTTCCTGCAATCTCTCCGGCCAGTCTTCAGGACTCCACAAGAGTTCATTTAAGTGTCGCATCATCGATATCTGCATTATGCAGGATGGACCGTCTGATTTAAGTGAGCGGCTCACGGAGCGAGGGCTGTCTGCTCTTCCAGTTGCTGCATCAGTGACTCCCATTCCGCCATGCAGGCCTCGTGGTCGGCACGCAAGTTTCTCAGCTGCGCATCCAAACTCTGGTACCGTTCGGCGGAGACGTAGATCGCCATTTCCTGCTCGGCGGTCTGAATGGCTGCCTCCAGGCGGGGAATCTCTTCCTCGAGCGCATCGCACCGCTCCTGCATCTGTCGCAGGCGTATGGGATTGATGCGCTTCGCAGTGGGGCTGCTTTCCAGGATTGCAGGGGTTTGTGGCGAGCAATGGGTATTTCCGTTTGAGGTGGCGGACACGATGCCAGACGGTGTCCTGGTCTCGGGCTTCGTCGGCCGGGATGTTTGCCACAGATAATCCTCGTAATTCCCCGTGTAGACATGCACCGCGCCGTCTCGTACCTCGAAGACGCGCGTTGCGAGCGCGTCGATGAAGGCGCGATCATGGGAGACGAAAACCACTGTGCCGGTGAACCCGCGCAGTGCCTCCAGCAGCACATCCTTCGCGCGCAAATCGAGATGGTTGGTCGGCTCATCCAGCAGCAGAAAATTGGCCGGGCTGACCAGCAGCCGCGCCAGCGCATAGCGATTGCGTTCGCCACCGGAGAGTACGCCGAGCGGTTTGTAGACGTCGTCGCCGGAAAACAAAAAGCAGCCGAGCAGACTGCGCAGTTCCGTCTGCGGAATTTTAGGCGCACTGCGCCCAAGGTCATCCAGCATGCGGGCCTCGGCATCCAATTCCTTGTACTGATCCTGCGCAAAATACTGCAGTACGACGTTGTGTCCCAGATGGATTTCGCCTGTTGTCGGAATATCGATTGTGGATAACAGTCGAATCAGAGTGGATTTGCCTGCTCCATTGGGGCCGACGAGCGCCACGCGTTCTCCGCGCTCAATGGTGAAATCGACCTCAGAAAAGACCTGCTTCGCTGCATAGCTTTTGGCCACTTGCTGCGCCTGCACAACGGTGCGTCCGCTGGGCGGCGGCTGCGGGAACGAGAAGTGGATCGCGTTTTCCTGCGGAGGCAATTCGATGCGTTCAATGCGTTCCAGCTCTTTGATCCGGCTCTGTACCTGGCGGGCCTTGGTGGCCTGCGCGCGAAAACGATTGATAAACGCCTCAAGATGATCGATGTGCTCGCGCTGATGAGCATAGGCGGCCTCTAACTGAGCCTGCCGTTCTGCCTTTTGCTGCAGGTACTTCTCGTAGTTGCCCGTGTAGCCGTACAGACGCTTGTTCCACAACTCGACAATTTTGTCTGTCACGACGTCGAGAAAGAAACGGTCATGCGAGATCAGGACGTAAGCATAGGGGTAGGAGTGGAGATAATCCTCGAGCCAGTTACGCGCTTCCAGATCGAGATGATTCGTGGGCTCATCCAGTAACAGCAACTGAGGTTGAGCAAGCAGCAATTTTGCCAGCGCGATCCGCATCTGCCATCCGCCGGAGAACTCCTCAGTGTTCCGGGCCCAGTCGCTTTTTGAAAACCCCAGACCTGAAAGGACAATACCGACGCGGGCCTCCATGGTGTATCCGTCCCGCGCCTGAAACTCGGCTTCCGCGCGCGACAGCTGCGAGATCACGTCGAGGTACTCGGGCGACTTCGGATCCAATTCTGAAACCTTGCCATGCAATTCGCGAATTGTCTGCTCTAGGGCACGCGTTGCATCGAAAGCGGAGAGACATTCCTCAAATACGGAGCGTCCACGAAGCTGAAGGCCGTCCTGCGGAAGGTAGCCCACGGTCATATTGCCGGCCCGTTCGATGGTTCCGTCATCCAGTGAGTCCAGTCCCGCCAGAATCCGCAGGAGCGTGGATTTGCCGGTGCCATTTCCACCCACCAACCCTGTACGTTCGCCGGGCGTGATCTGCCAGTCCACTTTTTCGAATAGAAGCTTGTGGCCGAAGCGCTTTCCGGCGGAGATCAGTTGGAGCATAGAGGAAATCTCACGATGAGGATGCGAAGCAATTCAAAAGCTCCTATTCATTCTCGCATCGCGGGCGGAACAGGCGCAGGGGCGGGCCACGCGCGCTGGTATTCTCCCGAGGCCATCTCTGATTGTTGCCTGCTCGCGCGTTGAGGGTCACAATAGCTCAAGCGCTCTACACTCGATGGATAAAGAAAGACGTAAACCGCTGCCGGCTCTCACGGGTATTCGCATCCTGGCCGCCTATTACGTGGTGATGTTGCACACCGGTTCCGGCTATCTGGCACGCCATGGGGCACCTCGGTTAATCGTTCATTTTCTCGAACGCGGCTATCTGGCGGTCAGCTTGTTCTTTGTGCTGTCCGGTTTCATCCTTGCCTATACATACCAGGGGAAAATGAGCAGCGCGAGCAATGCGACCCGTTTCTGGGAAGCAAGGTTTGCCCGGATTTACCCGACGTACCTGCTCGCGCTGGCGCTGATGTTTCCCTTTTCGCTTGACGTGACCCGTCCCGAGCGCTGGATTGTTCTCCTGATGGCGCAGACCTGGATGCCGTGGAGGCCCGAACTATTTGGGGCATGGAATTTCCCCGCCTGGTCCTTGTCTGTGGAGGCGTTTTTCTACCTGTGCTTTCCCGCCACCCTGCTATGGCTAAGCCGATGGACCACAGCCAGTTTACGTATTCTGGCCGGTCTCCTCTTGGCGATCATTGCTGTGGGAAACCTGGCGCGGGCGCCAGAGAATTGGATCCACTCCGGTTTTCTGCTCGCCCGTCATCTTCCATTGCCTGTTCTTCGTCTGCCGGAATTTGTAACCGGGACCGTGCTGGGACTGATCTTTTTGCGCTCACCCGGATGGAAAGTGGGCGGCCTAGTCACGGTTCTGATGGCTGTGCTGTCCGCCGCAGGCCTTTGCCTGCTTCCGGACAGATGGGCGTCGCTTTCCGTCGCTCCGCTGGCCCTGCTCATCCTCGGGCTTGCTTCTCAACGTGGGCCTTTGGCATGGATCCTGAGCACCCGGATTGCTGTCCTGCTGGGAGGCGCCAGCTACGCGGTGTACCTTCTTCAACTCCCGGTCCGCATCTATACCCGCCTAGCTGTAGCCGAACTGGCCCACGCTCCCCAGGGGCTGGACGCGTTTCTCAGTCCGCTGGTTTTGCTGCTGCTTTCTACTGCCGTGTTTCTGTTTTGGGAAGAGCCTTCCCGTAGGTTCTTGCGCAAAACCTTGGGCCTTCGCTCCCGCTGGAAGTGGCCTTATCTTCAACCGGGAAAGCCCCTGGAATAAGCCTTATGAAAAAGGACCAGCGCCGCGGATTGCTATACTCGCTACAGGGTACGATTTTGCACGAGGCGCCATTCGGCCCAGCGACCTTGCCGAAGAAATAACCTTTGAAAGACGACAGCCCCACTCGATGACGAACTATCTGGACCTACCGATGGGGGAATCTGCCCCGGAACTGGTGACCGCGGTCATCGAAATTCCGCAGGACAGCGTAAATAAGTACGAGTACGACAAGACGCTCCACGTCTTCCGCCTGGATCGCAATCTTTACAGCCCGGTACATTATCCGGGCGATTACGGCTTTATTCCCCGCACGCTGGCAAAGGATGGCGATCCACTAGACATTCTCATCCTGGGTGACGCGCCGAGTTTTCCGGGATGTGTTCTGACCGCCCGCCCTGTCGGACTGTTTCGTATGCTGGATCAGGGCGTGGAGGACGAAAAAATTGTTGCGTTTGCGGCTGCCAATCCAACGTTCAGTCAGATTGAGAACTATACGGCGGTCTATCCGCAGATACTGCGGGAAGTGGAACACTTCTTCGCCATCTACAAGGATTTGGAAGGAAAGCGCACTCAGATCATAGGGTGGGACGATGTGGGAGCAGCCCGATCCATGATTCTGGAGTGCCACACCCGGTATACCGAGGCAGTTGCTGCCCAGAAGGCAATCCCCGCCTAAGCCAAGCGTTCTGGGCGCCTTGTCATGCGTCTTCCCTATCCAACTCGCATCAACATCAATCATGTGCTGATCCTGGCGGTGGGATTGCTGCTCGCTCAGTTGCTGAATGGCACCGATCCTGTTTTCGCTTTCCTTGCCTGCCTGACGCTCGTGCTGAGCGCATTGGCATTCAATGTGTTGGATGGTCTGGGCACCGTCAGCGGGGCCTTCGTCATTTTCATGGCGATCCCCACCTTTTTCGTGCTGATCCTGATCAAGGTGATGACGTGGGAACCATCGGACAAGCATTTCCTCTGGCCCATGACTACTATTACAGCGACTACGCTGGGATGGGCTGGAATTCTGGTTGCCGCAGCACTGAGCCGAAGATTTGTCACCCGGCGGAACTTGGTTCGATTTACCGCCCGCGATCTGGAGAATTTGAAAAACACCTCCGCGGGTCTGCTGGTTATTGGACTGTTCAGCCAGATCCTGTTGACGAACTACAGCACAGGGCAAAATGGGTCCTTCTGGGCAATTCTGAACCAACTCAACATTTTCATCCCGATGGCGACCATTCTCGCCACCTATTACGAAATCTGCATCAGCGGCGGCAAGCGCAGTATGAACTGGATCGTACTGGTCAGCATTTTGTACGTTGCGGGCTTTGGTTTCATCGCCGCGTCCAAACAAGGGATGTACGCGCCCTTCTTTTCGTACTTTTTAGTATGCGGCGCGCTGGAGTATCGCTTCCGGCCTCTGCAGGTTATGGGAATTGTCGCGTGGCTGGCATTCGCGATGGGATTTCTATTTCCCTGGGCGCAGTACGCCAGATCCATGACGCGCCAGAGTACGCTGACCGGCACCGTGGGTGCAACCATCGGTCTGCTGCGGGACCCGGAAACGATTCCCGCCATGTATCGATGGTATGCGGAGTCGTTGCGCAACAACGAAGACGTTAACCAGGTCTCGCTTTGCTATGACCACCCCGAAGGCTTATGGGATCGCGAGTCCCTGATCTGTCAGGACGATCGTTTGATCGATCTAACCCAGCACACGGGCTCGATAGGGCCGGATTATCTCATTGCAGGTTTTGAGATGATTGTGCCCCACTTTATCTGGCCCAGCCGAACCAATCTTTCCCTGGGTAACTTGTACGGGCGAGAGACAGGCCAGACCGGGGAAGAGGATTACACGACCGCAGTGGCTTTTGCGCCGGTTGGGGACGCTTTCCGGGAATTCGGCTGGTCTGGCGTTGTCGTCGTAATGCCGATCATGTATTTCTTCACGTTCATCTTCCTGAATGCCGTGTTTGGAGATGCCCGGGAAAGTCCATGGGGACTGGTGCTGGTGGCCTATGCCGCAGCCGTGGCGCCCGGTGTTTTGCTGCCCGTCCATCCTCAGCTATGGGGGCACTACGTTCCCATCATCCTCATCCTTGTTTGGATCACCCGGTATGTCGCGCCTCAGGTGGCGGTGGTTTTTGGCTTTAGAAAGGTTCAGGCCCGGATCATCACGCCGGACACGGAACTTGTACCCAAAAGCCGAGAGGTGCGCCAATCGCCCTAGTCGGAGGCAGGGCTGCTGTTCGTCAGAATCCCATGGTGTCATCCGCGGAAGGACCATAGGTTCCAGGCAGAGGAATATCATTCAGCCGCAGATAAACTCCGAGCTGCGCACGATGATGGATAAGGTGGTTCAGAAACATGGTGCGATAAGTGAGCAGACGGCTCTCCTCCATTATGTGATGACCTTTGTAGGTGAACTTCCACTTCGCTTCCCACTGCGCATCGCTTGAGTTGGAGATGGCGTCCCGCGTCTGCTGCGCGGCAGCGTCGAAATCCGCAAGCAATTGCTCGCGAGATTCCATGACCAGCGGTTTTTGATTGCCGACACCTGCATCCAGACCTGGCAGCGTCAAAATGTAGTTTGCGTATTCCGGCATGCGCGCCGTGTGCGCAGCCAGCTTACCGAGAGCCATCGATTTTTCATGCGGTTTATAGTCCTGCTTTCCTTCGGGCACGCGCTCCAGCATGGTCCGGGTCTTCTTCATCTCTTCCTCAAATTCGGGCAACACCATCTGTCGAATTTCCACTGATTTCTCCTTGAAATATCTGCACCGGGAAACATGATACTGCCGAACGCGACTTCTTTGCCATGCGATGGAATTACCTGCGGTGCTCGCGGTAATGGATGATCTCCGAAATGCCGATCCATACGTCCAGCAGCCCCATGCCTGAGACCACGCCCCTGGCGAACCCGGTATTCATCCACGGTCCGACGAAACGCCAGGTGAGCAGGTAATGATTCTCCGCCCAGTACCGGGTCCATGGCAGCAGGGCCAAGAGCAACCCGACATAAAAGCAGAAGACGACCAGCACCACGAGCGAAATGCGCTGAAGCCAGACAGGAGACGGGGCTTCTTCCACGTTCCTTTGGCTAACTGGCGCGGGGCGGGATTCGGGTTTTGAGGCTTCAGGAGGAAAAAGCCCTGGTTGAAAGGACATTTTGAAATGTACCGCGTTGCAAACTCAACGCCAAACCCGTTGGTGCAGCCAAAGTACCATAGACGCCTTGCCGCTACTACACAGAGGCAGTCGCGGCATTTCGTTTGGGACGACGGTTGGCCTGCAGGATTTTTTTGCGCAGCCGCAGGTTTTTCGGCGTGACTTCAACGAGCTCATCCTCATTGATAAACTCAATCGCCTGCTCCAGATTCTGGGGCTTGAACGGCACAAGCCGGATCGCATCGTCGGCTGAGGAAGCACGCATGTTGGTCAGCTTCTTTTCCCGTACCGCATTCACGTCCAGATCGTTATCGCGCGAGTGTTCGCCTACGATGATTCCCTCATACACCTCATTGCCGGGTCCTAGAAAAAGAATTCCGCGGTCCTGCAGGCCGTCCAGCGCATAAGTCGTGGTTGTGCCTGCGCGGTCGGCGATCAGCGCACCGGTGGAGCGCTGCGGAATGTCTCCCTGGTGCGGCATATATCCGTCAAACAGCGAGTTCATAACGATCGTGCCCCGCGTTTCCGTAAGCATTTCGCTACGCAGGCCAATGAGTCCCCGGCTGGGTATGCGGAATTCCAGGCGGACTCGCCCGTAGCCATGATTGTGCATCTTGACCATCTCGGCCTTGCGCGGTCCGAGTCTTTCCATCACCACGCCTACGAAGTTTTCCGGAATGTCGATCGTGAGAAGTTCCACCGGCTCCATCAATTTGCCATCGACAACTCTGGTCACGATCTCGGGCCGGCCTACCATCAGCTCGTAGCCTTCCCTGCGCATCATTTCAATCAGGATTGCGAGCTGCAGTTCCCCGCGGCCAAGCACCTTAAAGTTGTCTGCGTTGCCCGTATCCTCCACCCGGATGGAGACATTGGTCAGCAGTTCTCTTTCCAGCCGCTCGCGAAGGTTCCGCGACGTGACATACTGGCCTTCGCGCCCGGCGAACGGCGAATTGTTCACGAAGAACTGCATGGCGATTGTTGGCTCGTCGATAGAGATGGTCGGCAACGGAGCGGGCCGATCCAGGCTGGTAATCGTCTCGCCGATGGTGATGCCGCTGATGCCGGCGACCGCGACGATATCGCCCAGGGTAGTTTCCTCAACGTCGGTACGCTTAAGTCCGGCAAAGCTGAACAGCTTGGTGATTTTGGTTTTTTCCAGCGAACCGTCCCTCTTGGAAATGGCCACCTCATCCCCGGTGCGCAACGTTCCGTTAAAAACGCGGGCAACTGCGAGCCGCCCTAAATAGTCGGAGTAATCGAGATTGGTGACCAGGATCTGCAACGGTCCTGCGGGGTCGCCCGAAGCTGGCGGGATTGTCGAAACAATGGCCTCAAACAACGGCTGCAGGTCGTTTCCAGGGATTTTGGCGTCCGTCGTTGCCGTGCCTAGTTTCGCGTTTGTATAAAGGACCGGAAAATCCAACTGGTCCTCCGCCGCATCCAGATCGATAAACAGGTCGTAGACCTCATTAAGCACTTCCTGCGGCCGCGCGTCTGGCCGGTCGATCTTGTTGATGACCAGAATTGGAGGCAGCTTCGCTTCCAGGGCTTTGGACAGCACGTAGCGTGTCTGCGGCAATGGGCCTTCGCTGGCGTCCACCAGCAGCATCACGCCATCCACCATCTTCAGGGCACGTTCCACTTCCCCGCCAAAGTCAGCGTGGCCGGGCGTGTCGACGATGTTGATCTTCGCGTCGTGGAAAAAAATTGCGGTGTTCTTCGCCAGAATCGTAATCCCGCGCTCGCGCTCCAGGTCGTTGGAGTCCATGACGCGGTCGGCAACCGCCTCGTTGGAGCGGAATGTTCCGCTTTGGCGGAGCATGGCGTCGACAAGAGTTGTTTTGCCGTGGTCAACGTGGGCAATAATGGCGATATTACGAATGACTGATGACACGATAGGTGAAATGTCCTGTTCTGATTGGATAGATAGGCTGGAAGGTTCCCGGCGTGGACCTGATAAGCAGACCGCAGGCTGCGGAGTTTGCCCGCGGAACCATCCTGATTCTCTCTACCAGTTTACCGCATCGCGCAGAAAGGGCCGTTTATCGTCCGTCAACCGCGAGTGACTGGTCAGGGGCCGGGGAAGCGGATGCGCTCTGGGTTGCACGGTCGGCCTCACTGGAGGACAGCCTTTCCCTCCGCAGTAGTACTAAATTCTTTTCCAGACGCCGTTGTTTGCGGCTTTGAAACACCAGGTAATGAAGAGTACGGTGGGGATGCTGGATGTTTGCATAGTAATCCAGCACGTTGGTTCTCAAATTGCGAGATACCTCTACCTTCTTGTCGTGCGTCAGCTCGTTCAGCAGCCGGGCATAGCTGTCGTCCGCCAGGGGATACTCCCCCAAGTGGCTAGGCTTGCCTGTATCGAAATCCAGATTTTTCAAGGGTAGCGTACCTCCCCCTGCCGGCTGCTCCCTCAATTTCTCCAGGTCCCGGTCGAATTTGTGGACGGTGGCCTGCATGCTGTCCAGGTACAGCTTTTGATCCTGCGCGCTGGGCAGGTGCAGCTTCAACGCGGTGAACGGTCCTCGTTTGGGCAGAATCTTGATCAGGAACGCAATCAGATGTGCGCCGGGACCGGGGCGATGGTATTTCTTGCCCCATTCGTGTTCATAGTCGTTGCGTGTCACGCGATAGACAAACTTTTTGCTGTCAAAATTCGGCACTTTCTGCTGGATTTGTTTGCCATAATCCACGACTGCGGCGCGTGTCATCTCAGGAATCAGAGTGCTGACGGAATACCTGTATGTGTTAACGGCCAGGTCTTCATGCTTCAGCACACTATTCAGTTGCACTCCGTAGGTTTCCTGAAAGGCACGCTGCAGCAGACCCTCCGCCACGTTGAAGCCGGTAAAGTTGTGATAATCATCCCGGACGTAATGTCCCTGCGCAACCTGGACCACATCAAACCCGAATTCCGTGCGAATGTGGGCCTTGGGGGAATCGAAATAGCTGACAAACGGGCCATAACGCCGCTTCAGCTTGGGATACTCCCGTGCGGTGGCCTGGCCGATTGCCGGATGGCCCGTGGTGTCTCCCAGGTAGTGGGCCAGTGAACCAAGCGCGAAAGCATATTCATTGATGTTTTGAGAATCTTTCAGCAGATTGTTGACGAAGTCACCCGTGCGGACATAATGCAGCAGATCGCTAAAGTAGGGATTGCCGAACGGATAATAGCCCAGATCCTGAATGATGCAGCCGCCGTAAGCGTAAGAATGGGCCAGGCGCAGTTCTTGCGGGGTGGCGGACGGGTAGCGTTCCTTGAGCAAAGGAACGATTTGTTTGTTCCAGGCCAGATCGACCGTTTCCTCGTGCGAAAGTACCGAGTACGCCCGCGCCTGGGAGGCTCCGAGCACCAGCAGGAACAGAAACCCCAGAGTGCAACATTTTCGCAATGCGATTTGAAGCCTTGAGTCGTACATGACGCCCTTCCGAGCATACCGGATAGGCGCAATTCCGGAGAAATAATCGTCGCCGCCCAAAATGTCTTTGCCCTGCATGGCGTCACGGCTCGTCGCGATAGACGCCGATCTGCGGTTTTCCGCCCTGCTGCAACCTGGCTCGGAACATACCCGGCGTATTGAAACTCCATGCCAATTGTCCGTCCGGAGTGATGGCGATCACACCTCCGTCGCCGTGCATGGCGGGCAACTGGTGCTGCACCACCTCGTCCACCGCAGCCTGCAGGCTGATGCGCTTGTACTGCACAAGGGCGCAAATGGTGCGCGCCACAGTCAGCCGGATAAAGTACTCTCCCGTTCCAGTGGCGGAAACCGCGCAGGACTGGTTCGAGGCGTACGTTCCCGCCCCGATCAGCGGTGAATCGCCCACCCGGCTCCAGCGCTTCGCCTGAATACCTCCGGTCGAAGTGCCTGCGGCAATATTGCCATGCTGATCCAGAGCCACCATACCCACCGTGCCGTACTTATGATTCTCCGGCGTCTCGAAAAAGGCCAGCGGCTTGGCAGGCGGGGGCGGTGCTCCCTGCGGCCGAGGCGGAACGGGAAGATTCTCTTTCTGGAGTTGCTTGACGAAGGAATCCCATCGCCGCTCGGTGAAAAAATAACTTTGGGGCTCCTGCTGCAGGCCGACCTGGCGCGAAAATGCATCGGCGCCATCCCCGATCAGCAGTACATAGGGAGATTTCTCCATAACCGCCCGGGCAAGCGAGATGGGGTTCTTCGTATGTTGCACATCTGCCACAGCTCCGGCGCGCATGGTCGCGCCATCCATAATGGCCGCATCCATCTGGATGGTTCCGTCCGCTGCAAACACAGAACCGCGTCCCGCATTGAACAGCGGATTGTCTTCCAGAATGCGGATCGCGGCCTCTACTGCGTCCACGGCGGTTCCGCCACGGTCCAGTACCGTGCCGCCGACGGTGATGGCCTGCTTCAGGCCTGCTCGATATTGCGCATCGGCCTGGGGCGTCATCGACGAGCGCTCGATCACACCTGCACCGCCATGCAGCACGATCGCCCAATGGTGCCGGACGTCCGGTTGCTGGGCCGATTGGCCCGGTTGTTCGCCGGGATTCTTCCTCTGTTTCCCATGCGGTTGCGCCGCGAGGGCAGCGGATCCGATTCCGAGCAAAAGCGCCACAGCAATGGCGTGGATCTTGCCGTGCTCATGTCTCATGGGTTTTCTCCCGCACCGGAGGCGCAACAACGGACATCAGTGGTACAAGCGCCAAGTGCGTTCCCAATTTACCTGCAAACAGGCAGCTTGGGAGAAACAAATCGCCTGCAAACAAGCCCACTCTCTGCCAGAACTCAGAACCTGAGGATCGGTCCAAAGGTAATCCGCAGATTATTGTGTGCGCCTTTGTCGAAGTCGATGGCATCGCCAGCTTCCAGGCGCAACCCGACAGGCCCAAGACTTGCCTCCGCGCCAGCGGCAGGATAAATTGCGGCGTTCATGCTAGAAGAGTGCAGGCCGGTGGCTATGCCTGTAAGGCTGCTGTACGGCACCAGGCTGGGGCTGAGCCGGAAATCCATAAAGCCCCCCTTCAGCGTAGCGAAGGGACGAAACCTGCCCGTGGCAGACTCGAAGGTCGGCCCGATCCAGCCTTGTGTCACCCCGATGGAGGTTTTCTCAATAGCCGTCAGATTCCCATTTGTGATGTTGGTATACGTCTGTTGCGTGTTCAGTCCATAATCGTAGGCAAGCTCCGCTTCAAGGTTGACTCTGGGCTGAATGCGGTAGCCGAATCGACCCCCCAGACCGAAGTTATTGGTGCTCGTCTGAGAAACATCCAGGTAGTCGATAAAGACGCCGGCTTCAAAGCGCCTCTGCGCAATCAAAGAAGGCGAAATCCCGCACAGAAGCAATGCCAGAACGGCGAGTGAAAATTTTTGCATATCGAAAGCGGCTCCCCGCCTAAGTCGGTTTGTAGGATGCCCGCGGATTTTTGTCAGTTGTCACATCGGCAATTTCCTCCCATCGCAGGCCTGCTAAGTTTACGTAACTCACATGCCGTGTGATCTCCACCGACCCGGTGCGCGGGAATCATCTCAGCCTACCCATCGGCATCCATCCGCATCCTAGTTGTGGTGCGGCGCGAAGGTGCCGCGCAGGCGGATGTTCCGGGCCAGTGCGCTCCCTCCTGGATCCTCCGCGTCGAACGGGCGCAGAGTAAGGCAGACGTTCCCGCGAACTGAAGCTCTGCCGCAATCTGAAGGGGGCACCGAATGCGGAATCTGAACCGCGCGTCTTGTAAGTCTGCCACTGTAATTTCGGCTCGTTTCAACTCGCGATTCGCGTTTCTACTCCCGGCGCTGGCGTGGGCTTGTATTTTTCTCGTTTCCGGATGCGGCGGAGGCGGCCCGGTCTATGTCGCGGGCAACCCCTGCTACAACTATCCCTACGGTGGTTGCCCCTATGGGTACGGAGCCATCTCCACTTTCGCCGGTACCAATCTTTCGGGCAATTCGGGAGACGGTGGCGCTTCTGCGGGGATATCGCAACTCACTCAGCCGGTCGGTCTCGCGTTCGACGCTTCCGGCAATTTGTACGTAGCTGACCGGGCCAGCGACATGGTTCGCCAGGTCGCTGCGTCCACGCACAGGTTTACCGGGGCACTCTCCGGCTCGGCTTCCGCGGAAAGTGGCAGCCAGGTTTTCCATCAGCCCTCCGCAGTTGCTTTGGACCGCTCTGGCCGGTTATATGTTCTGGATCAGGGCACCTCAACAGTTCGGCGCTTTTCTCAATCCAGGGGAGCGATGGTTCTAGTTGCTGGAAACCCGGGGACAAGTGGAGGCTATTCCGGTGACAATGGTCCGGCGATCCATGCGCAATTGAATCATCCGGCTGGCATGGTGTTTGACCGTGCGGGCAATCTTTTCATTGCGGATACTCTCAACCACCGCGTCCGCAAACTTGTTTCTGCCACTGGAACGATCGTCACTGTCGCGGGTAGCGGTACTGCGGGCTACTCCGGTGACGGCGGTCCAGCCGCAGCCGCGCAACTCTCGCGGCCCAGCGGAGTTGCCATTGATAGCGACGGGAACCTCTATATTGCGGACGCATCTGCCTCGGTTATCCGGAAGGTGGATGCACGCAGCGGAATGATCTCCACCGTGGCTGGTACGGGGAAGGCAGGATTTTCAGGTGATGGAGGTCCCGCCGCCGCCGCGCAGCTTGACAGTCCTCAGGGCGTGACCGTCGACGCGCAGGGCAACCTGTTCATCGCAGACACGGGGAACCAGCGCATCCGTGAACTCGCCGCGCACAATGGAATCATCACCACCATCGCCGGGAAGGGTAGTCCAGGATACTCCGGCGATGGCGGGCCGTCTGTCCGCGCCCAGTTGAATACGCCTTATGCCACTGCCATCGACGCTGCTGGGAATCTTTACATCGCGGATTCCGGGAATGGCGCTGTTCGCAAGGTACGGCCTGACCCGCAAAATTCAGCCGCAGCCAATTGATTGGGTACGACACCTGGCGCGGTACACGGAATGGGCGCAGGACTACGATCTCCCCGCCCCTCCTTCAAAAGTGGTAGAGCGCCTGAGCATTTCCGCGCAGGACTCCGCGCGCGATTTCTTCTGCGCGTTTGCGGCCGACTTCCCCGTCGCGCAGCATCCCGGTCAGCGCAATAGTCAAAGCCTGACGGGCGTTTCGATTTGCAATCCACGTCGCCTCGGCCCAGTCTAGCTCATCGGAATATGGGTAGCCGTCAGTCCCAAAGAGCACCTTCTGCGGCTCAAATTCCAGCCACTCCCTTAACCATTGCGCCTCGGTGTGCGGTGTGATCACCAAAGACTGTTGCGAAATGTCCAGGTACACATTGGGTTTTTGCAGCAGTGCGCCGATCTCGCGTACGTAAGGCCATCCGCCATGCAGTAGTACGAACCTGGTCCCGCGCAGTCGAGGGTCGTTGAACAACGGCTCCAGCAGCAAAGGATTCACTCCCGCGATAGAGAAGTAGCTGCCTGCGCCAGCCATCGCGTGCAGGTGGACAGACATTCCCAGCCGGCCGCACTCCATCGCGATGTATCGAAATAAGAAATCCTGCAGGAGCTTGTATTCACCTGACTGGGGAATTCCGCCTGCTACCCACCTCGCGTAGACTGCGTTCGCCTGGGCGACAGAAGGATCGCCGAAATTGAAGGATCGCAGATAGGCGAGTTCAAATTTTTCCGCCACAGCTCCTTGTGCCTTCTGCTGCTCCAAAATTGGAGTTACCACGTGCTTAAGATACTCGCCGAGTGTTGGCGGCGGAACTTTTACTCCTGCTTGTTCCCAATAGCGGCTGCGGAGCTGGTCTTCCAAGAAGAAAAACTGTCCTCGGTCTGGTGATGCGGCTGCCATGCCGCGATTGTCCAGCGGAAACAGCAAGGCATCTGCGTAGGGAACCCATCGAAACCGAGGCGGTTCCACACCGGTGCCCATCGCGACTCGATTCGCCAGCATCGTTCCGATATTCGCCTGGTCGAGCACCCACGGAGGATAATGTTTGCCCTGCTGTTTTTTGGTTCGTTCGCGAGCTTGCTTTAGCCGCTGGATACCATCCGCATCGAGTGGAGGAGGTGTATTGAAGCCATAGAGCGCCTTCCACGCGAGTCCCAGCAAAGGAAAGTCTGGACGGAGCGCGACCGGGTCCGACTGCGGCTCCAGCGAAACCACGGGCAGGGCGTCGAATTGCCGGTCGGAGCTTTCCAGCGGTGGGGCGAGCATGGGATGGGCATGATTGTCGATCCCGCGGATGGTGGCGATCTGGCGTGCGAGTGCAGGGTCGATCGGATCGCTTCGTTGCGCGGCGCAAAAAGCGGTTGCAAGGCCTATGCCAGCCACAACGAGAATGTTTCGGCACCTCGCCGTGTGCACAACTTGAGACAACTTCATCGTCCGGACTACCGCCGGAGGTAGGTGTCGGTACCGTTGATCCAGTCCGCACGCGGTGGGCAGAAGACATCCAGGTCAATGGTGTCCTCCAGAGCCTCCGCGCTGTGCGGCACGCCAGAGGGAATCACCAGTACTTCTCCGGCGCGGACAACAATCTCATTTCCCTGCAGCAGGAATTTCAACGCTCCTTCCAGAATGTACGTGATCTGCTCGTTCGCATGGCTATGCAACGGCACGACGCAGCCCTTGCGAAGGAGGAGCCTTGCCAACATGCTTTGCTGGCCAGCAACGAACTGCCGCTCGATCACGGGACTCAAGTGCTCTACGGGAATGGTGTCGAAGCTCACGTGCTGAACTTCTGGGTTGTTCTGGATGCCGGTCTCGGTCATGCCCTCTATTCTGAGCCTTTCGCGAAGGCGCGTACAGTGCGAAAAAAAACCGCCAAGAGATCCCGGGCGCCCCGTGTTTGCACCGGCCTGTCCTTATACTCACAGAATGGACACGGGACTGAGAAATCGCGTTGCAATCGTCGCCGCATCGAGCAAAGGCATTGGCCGATCCACGGCGCTCGCCCTCGCCGCCGAAGGCGCCCATCTCGCGCTCTGTGCGCGCAATCCCGAGGCGCTGGTCGAGGTGGCGAACGAGGCGCGGAGCGTTCATCGTGTGGAGGTCTATACCGAGACGTTTGATGTTTCTGAAGATGACCTGGTTCGGCAGTTCTGTGAATCTGTCCGGTCCCGCTTCGGTCGTATCGACGTTTGCGTCACGAATGCGGGAGGGCCCCCGGCAAAACCGTTCGCGGAGACGACAATCGCCCAGTGGGACCGCGCCTATCAATTGAACCTGCGCAGCATTGTGTCCTTTGCTCAGGGAGTTTTGCCTGCCATGCAGCAGCAGCGCTGGGGACGGCTCATCACCATTACCTCCCTGACGGTCAAGCAGCCGGTGCCGGAGCTGGTTCTTTCCAATGCTGTACGGGCGGGCGTGCTGGGGCTGGTCCGCTCGCTGGCCACGCAATACGGTCCAGACAACATCACGATCAATAATGTAGGGCCGGGCTACACGGCGACAGACCGCGTGAAAGAACTTGCCGAGACGCGAGCACGGGCGACCGGGCAGAAAGCTGGCGAATATGAGGCTTCGCTGTCAAAAGACATTCCCTTACGACGGCTGGCCACGCCGGAGGAAGTTGCGGACGCTGTTGTGTGGCTGGCGTCAGAGCGCGCCGCGTATGTTACAGGGCAGACCATTCTGGTGGATGGCGGCGTTTATCGCGGGCTTTGAGTCGGTTTCTCACTTCCCGGGTACAAATCCATCCCGCACGGGGGATTCACGCAATGCGTCCAATCGCCGGAGCGTGGCCGAGAGACACAGGCCAACTCAGGTTCGCGAATTTTGGACAACCACACCCAGCGATGCTAGAGAATGTACCGCGACAGATCCTGGTTCTTCACAATGGAGGCAACCATCTCGCGCACATAGCCGGCGTCTATGGCGATGACTTTTTCCGGGCCGAGCAAGCCCTCACGTTCCACCAGAGGGATGGTTGCGGAGGGGCGATAGGTCGTCTCGGAATCCGCGCTCGCTACCAGGGAAATGGACGATTCGGCATCTGGCAAGCTGGAAACCGCATTGGGAGCTTCAGAAGGGCTGCCCGTCTTGCCTAATGCGCCGTGCTTTGCCAGGTCCGGCGCGTCGAAGCTCACTTCATCCAGGACGCGCTCCATGATGGTATGCAGGCGGCGTGCGCCGATGTTTTCCGTCGCCTCATTCACCTTGAACGCAAAATTTGCAATTTCCGCCAGCGCTTCGGAGGAAAACTCCAGCTTCAGGCCTTCGGTCTCCAGCAGCGCGGTGGATTGTTTGACCAGAGATGACTTTGGCTCGGTCAGAATCTTGATGAAGTCTTCCACTGTCAGAGATTTCAGCTCGACGCGGATCGGGAATCGCCCCTGCAGTTCCGGGATCAGATCGCTCGGTTTGGAAACGTGGAACGCTCCTGCCGCGATGAACAGAATATGGTCCGTGCTGACCATGCCGTAACGCGTGTTGACGGTGGTGCCTTCCACGATTGGCAGAATGTCCCGCTGCACGCCTTCACGAGATACGTCGGGGCCGTGGCCGCCTTCGCGGCCTGCGATCTTATCGATTTCATCCAGGAAGATAATGCCGGAATTTTCCACGCGCTCGACCGCCGCCCGGGTCACCTGGTCCATATCGATGAGCCGCTGTTCCTCTTCCTGCACCAGATACTCAAAGGCCTCGGCAACCTTCATCTTGCGTTTTTTAGTGCGTTGGCCGAACAGGTTGGGCAGGATATCTTTCAGATTGATGTCCATCTCCTCCATGCCCTGGTTGGAGATGATTTCAAGCGAAGGCGTGTTGCGTTCGCGCACCTCAATCTCGACCATCCGCTCATCCAGCTTGCCCTCGCGGAACTGCACCCGCAGTTTCTCTCGCGTGCGCTGGTGCGAGTCGCTGGAGGCCGATGCGGCTGCACCGGAGGAGGCGGCAGAGGCCGGGCTGGGAAATGCAAGTGTGTTGTCATTCCCGTCGCCGGAAAAGATTGTCGAGATCGGCGTGGGAGAATTGGCTGCAGCCGAGACAGGTACCGGGCCGGCAGGTGGCAGCAGTAGATCAAGCAGGCGCTCTTCGGCGTTCAATTCGGCCTTGTCTTCCACCTCTTCCAGTTTCTCTTCGCGCAGCATGTCGATTGCGATCTCAACCAGATCGCGCACCATGGATTCCACATCGCGGCCGACGTAACCGACCTCAGTAAATTTTGAAGCCTCCACCTTGAGGAATGGGGAATTGGTCAGCTTGGCCAGGCGTCTTGCGATTTCGGTTTTCCCAACGCCCGTCGGCCCAATCATGATGATGTTTTTGGGCATGATGTCGTCGGCCAGTTCTGGCGTGAGCTTTTGCCGGCGCATGCGGTTGCGCAGGGCAATCGCCACTGCGCGCTTGGCCGCGTGCTGCCCCACAACATATTTGTCCAGCTCGGAGACAATCTCTCGCGGAGTCATTTCTTCCAGCGAGAGCGCCTGATCTTCTTCAATGCCAGGAAGGTAAATAGCCATGGTCCACTCCTTGTCCGTTCAGAGGGCGCGGCAGCCTGCAGCTCATCGGCTGCACGGGCTACAGTTCTTCAATGGTGATTTGGTCGTTCGTGTAAATGCAGATCTGTCCGGCGATTCGCAGGGATTTTTCTGCAATTTCTCGCGCCGGCAAATCGGTGTTCTGCATCAGGGCCCGGGCCGAGGCCAGCGCGTACGAGCCTCCGCTGCCAATGGCGATCACTCCCTCATCGGGTTCGATCACGTCTCCGGCACCGCTGATGAGGTACGTCTGCTGCAGATCGGCGACGACCAACAGAGCCTCCAGATTGCGCAACATCTTATCGGTGCGCCAGTCCTTGGCCAACTCGACGGCGGATCGGCCCAGATTGCCCGCGTACTGCTCCAGCTTGCCCTCAAACCGGCTGAAGAGTGAAAAAGCGTCTGCTGTGGAACCGGCAAAGCCAGCCAGGACCTTGTCCAGATAAAGCCGGCGAATCTTTCGTGCCGAATGCTTGATCACGCTCTCGCCCAAGGTGACTTGCCCATCGGCAGCCATGACAAGACGGCCTTCCCGGCGGACGCAAAGCACCGTCGTCGAACGGATGCGGGGCTGGTGAGAGGAGGACTTGCGGCTGGCGGCGGAGGGACCAGACCTGCGGCGGAACGGTTGCTGCTCCGATCCAGAGTACATAGAGTTATCGAACATCGTCAGTCCTGATTATATAGGGCAAACTGCCGCCTCATTTTCGGCATCCATCCAGCCGGGGGGTCAATCCGCAAAACGGCTCTACCGGCAAAAGGGCCAGAGCCGTATGCTACATAGTAGAACTGAGTTCGGGTCAGACCTTCACTTCCTTGGATCGCGGGCACAACAATGAAAAATTGGTCGACGTCTTCGGCAGCGCACCAGATCGCGCAACATCTACCCTTGGTTGCAACGGCTACCCTGGGTGTAGCCGCGGGAGCCGGGCTGATCGCCTGGTGGATGATCTCCCGCCGCGAAACTCCCCAGGAAATCGAGCGCCAAAGGCGTGAATATCTGGTGGAACACGGGCGGATTATCGACGGAACGGTGCTGGACTGGACGGAGCAGACCGACACCGGGGACCTGAAGACACTGCTCTATACCTATGAAATCTCCGGGGTCACCTACGAGTGCGCGCAGGATCTTAGCTATATGCAGGACCGCGTGCGAGTGGATCCTTCGTGCCTTGGGATGCCTGCCTCGATCCGCTACGATTCCAAGAATCCCGCCAACAGCATTATCGTTGCCGAGGAGTGGAGCGGGTTGCGCTTCCAGAAGCCACGACCGGAGCGTTTGCCGCGGCCCAGCAACAGCGTGGCTCCTGATATGGCGTAGTAGCGCGGCGAAGTTGCGGGAAGCACTACACTTAATTTATGCACCTTCACGGGCCAGCTACGGACCAGACCAAGCGCATCCTGCGAGTGTCTCTGGCTCTGACGTTCGCCTACATTCTGCTGACCTTCTTCCTGGGGCTGCGTGCGCATAGCCTCGCCCTGCTGTCGGAATCCGGCCATAACACCTCCGACTTTCTCGCATTGTTAATGTCGTTTGTCGCGGTTTACTTCCATGCCCGGCCGGCTACGGAAAAGAAAACATTCGGCTATTGGCGGGCGGGCGTCCTGGCTGCCTTCGTGAATGCAATTGCTTTGATAGGCATTGCTGGCTGGCTGGCTGTGGAAGCGATCGCCCGCCTGCTCCACCCGCTTGCGGTGGAGCCGCGCCTGATGATGGGCACCGCAGCAGTCGGCGTGGTAATGAACGGCGTACTCGCCTGGATGCTCTTTCGTGTTGCCGATGATGTGAACATACGGGGAGCGTTCATTCACATGCTGGGCGATACGCTTTCGACGGCTGCGGTCATTGTCGGCGGCGCACTGATTGCATGGACGGGGCGGAAGTGGGTGGATCCCGTGCTCTCCCTGCTGATTGCGGTGATTATCTTCTGGTCCTCGCTTTCCATCGTGCGGGAGACGCTCAATATCCTTCTCGAAGGCACTCCGGACAATGTTTCGCTTGCCGAGATTCGCCGCGCCATGCAGTCTGTTGCCGGAGTCTGCGGCGTCCACGATCTTCACGTCTGGAGCCTTGGATCCAGCCTGCACGCACTCGCCTGCCACGTCAGCATTTCGGATATTCCACCGTCCGAAAGCCGCCGCATTCTGTCAGACCTGAACCACGAGCTGCGCGAACACTTCCATATATCCCATACGACCATTCAATTCGAGATGCGCGACGGAGCAGGTTGCGAGGTCGAGGATGGCTGCCTGCCCGTGGGCGAATCGGAAATGCCGGTCCATGCCCACAGCCATCTTGGCCATTCGCATTCACACTGAATGTTTGCCAAAACAGTCAACCTGCTGGCTTCGGCCGGCGTACCCGGGTTGATGCTTCTTGGTGCGATGGCGATCTCTGGCTATACCGGCGCTGCGGCCATCACGGTCGCTCTGGCGTCCCTTGGCGGCCCGGCGGGGATGCTTGGCGGCATTGGTCTGCTGGTGTCAGTTGGGATCGCAATCGCCAAATTCGGCTTGCCGGAGTTGAGCCTCGCCGTCGTACGAAAACTTTTGGAGACGCATTCCAAAACGGATATGTTGCGGCAAATTGAGGCGCTGCCT
>DASSZI010000097.1:0-8800 GCA_035713565.1 Acidobacteriaceae bacterium
CACCATCACAAGCTGGTCTTTCAGTTTCGGGTCCGTTCCAGGAATTTCCGCAATCGTGTCGTAGCCCTGTTCGTGTTCGCCGGTGAACTTCGTCTCCACATCCATCTGCACCGTCACAGGAACGTTGGCCTGCAGCAATCGAGACATGCGTCCGTAATTTTCAATCGCCATCACCACAACTGGCACCTTCACCTGATGCGCCGCCTTATACGGCTCCGTCCCCAGTGCCGCGCCATTGTCGTCGAAAAACGTCCCGCCCGAGCCCCCTCCGTCCTCGCTGTCGCGGCTCGGCACAATCACCCCTGCGACGTGCTCGTCAGCCAGAAACTGCGCGAGTTTGTCCGTCAACTGCCGCCGCTTCAGATATTTCTTCAATCTCGCCTGCAGGTTCGATGGCCCTCCCTGCCGCGTCTCCGGATATTCCGCCATGTCCGCCAGTTCTTTGTCGGTATATCGAGTCCACAGGGGCTTGTCTACGGGAGGAACCGGGCGCATCTTGCCGAGCAGCACAATCTTGCCCGACAGCTTGCCCTTGTACTGATCGAAATCCTTTTCATTCTGGACGCTGACCTGGACCACATCGCCGGTCACCGGCCCATTCGTCGCCGGAGACCACGGCGTCGCCTGCGCGATGAAGACGGCCGTATCCGGGGAGACCATCCTGACCCACGTGTTCAACTGCTGCCAGCCCATCCCGAACTCACCCCAGGACTCCAGATGCGCATTGACGCAACCCATGGCTGTAAGTTGCTGCTGCGTCCACTTGTTGGCCTTCGCCATGTTCGGCGACCCGGTCAGCCGCGGGCCAATGTCATCCGCCAGCGCACTCGCATAATCCATCACATGGGAGTGGTTGAAGCCCTCATCCATAATCCGCTGGTACATATTCAGATCGACGGACTCATTCGCCGGCTGCGCCTCCTGCGCCGCAACAGCAGTCACCGGCTGCGCGCTGCGCGAACCCTGCATCGGCTTCATCCGCCCCTGCTGGGCCATCGCCGAGATACTTACAAGAGAGACGCCAGCCAGCGTCCATAGCGCCGTGCGCGTGCGAGTAGTAATTGTGTTCAAGCGGAATTTCCTCCAGAAATCAAAGAACGGCAAGGATAGCAGACCACCAGGGTTGTAGCTCACCGTCCGGCGTTATGCGTTGGGTTAAACGAGTGATCGTCTATTCGTGCCGGATAGCCGTGATTGGCTCAATCAGAGCTGCTCGAATCGCGGGAATCAGCGAAGCAGTCGTGGCTACCGTCCCTAACGCCAGCGCAGAAATGGTCATCACCCACGGATCGCGCGGCGAGGTCCCATACAGGAAGCTCGCCAGCGCTCGCGAAGCCAACAGCGCCGCAACCAGTCCCGCCAGCAGTCCGCCAGCCGCAACCCAGGCATTCTCGCGAAAAATCAGGCCAACGACCTGCACCCGCTGTGCGCCCAGTGCCATGCGGATGCCGATCTCACTGGTCCGCCGCGCGGTCGCGTAGGCAAGCGTTCCGTAAAGCCCGATTGCTGTTATGAACAACGCACACCCTGCGAAGAAGACCGAAAGCATCGCCATCATCCTCTCCGAACTGATCGAGGCGTCCAGGTCGCCGCTCATCGTGGTCATCACAGGAGATGGAATATCCGGGGCCATCCGGGCAGCCAGTTCACGCGCCGCAGACGCCAAGGGTGCAGGCGGGCCATCGATCCGCACCACCGCGGTATACGAAGCCTTTTTTTGTTCACTCTGCGTGATAGGCATGTACGCTCCGGCGGGCGCGCCTTTCTTGATGGACGCGTACCGCACATCGCCGACGACGGCAATCACTTCTAACTGGGAGCCTTTGGGCCAACCAGCCACATGCTGCCCAACTGCATTCTGTCCGGGAAACAACATCTTTGCCGCAGTCCGATTCAGAATGATTTTATTTCCGCTAGCTGAAGTGTCGTTCCATCGGAAGTCGCGGCCCTCCAGCATGGGAATGCGCATCGTCCTGAAATATTCAGGAGCTACGGTGTTCATGTAAAGCGTCCGCTCGCGTTTGTTCGAGAGTGTGTGATACGTAATGGTCGTGGTGCTTCCACTCAGGGGCGTGACGGCATCAAAGCTCACGCTCTTCACTCCCGGTTCGTGCGCCAGCGAATCACCGAACTTCTGGTACCAGCGAAGAAGCGCATTGCCATCCAGGGATTGTTTGTCCATCCGCAGTTCTAGATTCACCACGCCTTTCGGATCGAAGCCCAATCCCGTGCGGTACAGCCGTACCAGACTTGTCGCCAACAGCCCCGCTCCAACAACCAGCATCAGCGCCAGGGCCACCTCCAATCCCATCAGGGCCCGCGGTAACAAGCGCCGCCTCTGCCGCGCAGACGTCGCATGGGAACCATCCTTGATCTGGTCGCTCAAGTTTTTAGACGTCGCCCGCAGGGCCGGTATCAGTCCGACCAGGACAGCCGCCACTGCTGCAATTGTCGCTGCAAACAAAAACATGCGGAGGTCGAGCGACGTATCGAGGAATGTATTGTGACTATGCCCGAGCAGCAGCGCGGCCAAGGAGCGGCTGAGGATCGGCGATACTGCTATGCCCGTCGCCGTTCCCATCACAGCGATCAACAGGCTCTCCACCAATAGCTGCTGGATCAGTCGCCTGCGCGTAGCTCCAAATGCCAGCCTTGTCGCCAGTTCTCGCTCACGCGCGGCAGCCCGCGCCATCAGCAGGCTGGCAAGATTCAGGCACGCGAGCAATAGCATCACCGTACAAAAGGTAAATACCGCAACCAGCGGTTTTCTAAATCTGGAGCGGAGATATGAAAAACCGTTTGACCCCGACTCCGCCACAAATTCAAAGTGATGGGTTTGTGCATCTTTGATCCACTGGGCATCCGGAATCGCTTCTTCGAGGATTGGATTCGAATCTGTCTTGAGGGCGGCATTGGCTTGCTCCAGCGAGACACCGCGATTACGGCGTGCAATGATCGCCAGCCACCAGGCATGGTAGCCGCCCGCAATGTTGTTGTAAGGTGCGTCGATGACAGGCTCCGCCCACAATGGCACATAGATCTCCGGCCTGTGTGTTGGATCTGCCCCGATAAACCTCTTCGGCATGACGCCAACAACGGTGAATGGCGCATTGGCGATGATGATCTTTTGGCCCACCACGTCCGGTGCTTTGTTGAACCAGGTACGCCAGAAACTCTCGCTGATCACCACGCCGAATCCGCCAGGCCCTCCGCCCGGCTGATCGTCTCGCGGCGTCAGGTAACGGCCCAACAATGGCGGGGTCTCCAGCGCGCGAAAGAACTGCCCGCTGACTATCGCTCCGGGGACCTCCACACTGCCGGAACTGCTACGAACCTGCATCGTGCTGTTAGTGAAGGCGGCGACATCCTGAAACGCCTGATGCCTTTTCTCCAGTGCGCGAAAAAATGGCGCGCAGAAGCTATAGCCGAAAGCGTCATAATCGGAGCGATCGGAATGAACCACAGCAAGCTGATCCGCATGCGGTACGGGCAGCGGCCGCAACAGCAATCCGTTAATCAAGGAAAAGATAGACGTAGTTGCTCCGATAGCAATCGTCAGCGTTACAAGAGCAACGGCAGTAAAGCCAGGGGATTTCTTCAGCAGCCGCGCGGAAAAACTTACGTCGCGGCGGAAATTCTCCAGTGCGCGAAACTGCCACAGCTCAATCAGTCGCTCCCGCCATCGCCGTGCATCGCCAAACGTCCGCCGCGTCATGGTATTCACCTCCGTTTGTGGCACGCCCTCGCGCAGCAGCTTCTCGCGCAGCATTGCCTGGTGAAATTCCAGTTCCTCCGCCATCTCGCGCTCCATCCGCCGCCTGCGAAACAGCGATTTCCAACGAAGAGCGAATTCATGCAGGTGAGGATGCAATTTCAAATCTCCTCACTCCATCAGGAGGCTTGCATGACCAACGCAATGGCGGCCGACAGCTTCTCCCAGCGCTGCGATTCGGCATGCAGCCGCTTCTTGCCCTGAGCAGTCAGTTCGTAAAATTTGGCGCGTCGGTTGTTTTCCGAAGCACCCCACTCGGCGCGAAGCAGTCCTCGCAACTCCAGCCGGTGCAGCGCCGGATAGAGCGCGCCTTCTTCCACCTTCAGCACCTGCTGCGAGGTCTGATGGATCCACTCCGCGACGCCGTATCCGTGCATAGGCCCACCCATCAGCGCGCGCAGAATCAGCATCTCCAGCGTGCCCTGAATCAGGTCTCCGGATGGTCCGTTCTCTTCCCTAATCATGTTATGGGAAAAATATCCGAACCTCGGGTGAACTGTCAACAGTGGCAGGAAGCTGGCGGGTGGCCCACATCTCGCCTTTGAGATGTGGGATCCAAAGTGGCCCGATGAGATTTTGGTATGGTTGATTTGTGCCAATTCGCCGAGTAATTCAATGAAAATCCGGACAAGGTCTGCGGCGGGATTGCAGGCATATCACGTATGGTCCGGAAGTGCTCCCGTCGATGAGTTGAGATTTTGCCGACGCCTACTGATCTGGTGTTGCCAGTCACCGGGGCGGTCACTGTGAGGTTGCCCCATTCAAGCCGTCCTGGTGGCTTAAGTGGGTCGGGAAACCCTCAGTCCGCCGTAAAGTCACCATTACACTTCTCCGCATGTTCTGGCATTCATTTGTCCAATTCGTCTAGAATAGACAAATGAGGTCGCGATGCGCTCTTTTTCTGCAACTGACGCCAAACAACGTCTCGGAGAAGTCCTCGACGCAGCTCAAAGAGAGCCAGTGATGATTCGTCGCCAAAACCGCGATGTCGCCGTCCTCCTTTCTCCGCAGGATTACGACCGCCTGAGAAATGTAAACGCGAATGAATTTCAGCGTTTCTGCGACCGTATGGGAGAGCAGGCAGCCGCTCGGGGGATGACCGAGAGCCTGTTGAACCAAATGCTCTCGGAATGAAAGAACGCCAGCGCATCGTGGTAGATACAAACGCGCTGATTAGCCGTTTGCTTTTGCCGCATTCGGTTCCCGGCCGTGCAGTCACCAAAGCCGTCGATTCCGCACAACTGCTTGTTTCCGAAGCAACGATGAACGAACTGGCCGACGTGCTTTCCCGCCCAAAGTTTGATCGCTATATAAGCTTGGAAGACCGGCAACAATTCCTTGTCCTGCTGGGTCGAGTCGTTGAGTTCGTTTCCATACTCCGCTCCATCCGAATCTGTCGCGATCCTGGAGACGATAAATTTCTCGAAGCCGCAGTCAACGGATCTGCCGACCTAATAGTTACCGGAGATGCTGACCTTCTGATCCTGCATCCCTTCCTGACAATCCCCATCGTTACGCCGAACGCCTACTTGCAGCGCGAGTAAGACTCATCCTCCTGTCCGGCTGCCCTGCCGTAAACCTCAGCAACATACCCCGCCAGCCATTATGCCATTATGATGGTCTGGCACAGCTTCACCCAGTCCAACAGTCGCGAACGGTCCTCATTCCATGAGCAAAATGGTTCGGCTTCCTCTTCTCTCTCTGTTAAGCATCGCCGTGGCCCTCACCCCCGCACTCGCCCAGCATCGCCCGCACCAGATGAAAACCAACCCTGCCGCTGGCCAGCCGTGGATGAACACCAGCCTCTCCCCGGACCAGCGCGCCGGCATGGTGCTGCAGAAGATGACCCTCGACGAAAAGATCGACCTCGTCCATGGCCAGGGGATGCCGGGCTGGGGTCCGCCGCGTCCCAACGCATATCTGGGCAACGGCGGCGCGGGCTTTGTGCTTGGGGTCGAGCGTCTCGGCATTCCCATGATCCAGATGAGCGATGCCGCTTACGGCGTGCGCAGCAGCGCGATGAACGGACGTTACTCCACGGCGCTGCCCGCCAACGTGGGCTCGGCGGCAAGCTGGGACCCGCACGCTTCCTGCGAGTACGGCGCATTGATCGGTCGCGAACTGCGCGCGCAGGGCTACAACATGACCCTTGGCGGCGGTGTGGACCTGACCCGCGATCCGCGCAACGGGCGCACCTTTGAGTACATGGGCGAAGACCCGATCCTGGCCGGAACACTGGTCGGCAACCGCACCAAATGCGAGCAGGAGCAGCACGTCATCGGCGACATCAAGCACTACGCCATGAACGACCAGGAGAGCGGCCGCAACGAGTACAACGCCATCATCAGCAAACGCGCCATGCGCGAAAGCGACCTGTTTGCGTTTCAGATCGGTCTGGAAACCGGTCACGCGGGGAGCGTCATGTGCTCCTATAACGCCGTCAACGGCGACTACGCCTGCCAGAACAAATACCTTTTGACGGACGTGTTGAAAAAAGACTGGAAGTTTCCCGGCTTCGTCCTCTCCGACTGGGGCGCGACTCACAGCACCGTGCAATCCTCGGAAGCCGGACTCGATAATGAAGAGCCGCTCGATGAGTTCTACGGCCGGCCGCTGAAAGATGCCGTGCAGTCCGGCAAAGTCCCGATGGCGCAACTGGACGACCATGTCCGCCGCATCCTGCGCACGGAGTTCGCCGACGGCCTGGTCGATTTCCCCGTGCAGAAGAGTGTGGTGGACGTGGAACGCGATTTGAAGGTCGCCCGCACCATAGAGGAGCAAAGCATCGTTCTGCTGAAGAACGCGAACAACGCCCTACCGCTGGACGCCAGCAAAGTTCATTCCATCGCGATCATCGGCTCGCACGCCGATACTGGCATGATCTCCGGCGGCGGCTCCGCGCAGGTGGACGCGCCCGGACGGCCACCCACCAAATGGCAGGAGCATGTCTGGTTCCCGACATCACCGTTGCTCGCCGTCCGCGCCAAGGCATCCGGAGCCAGCGTCCAGTTCGACTCCGGCAAAGACCCCGCCTCGGCTGCCGCGCTCGCCAAAAAGTCTGACGTGGCCGTGGTCTTCGTCTACCGTTGGATGAGCGAAGGCATGGACATCCCAACCCTCGCGCTGCCTCACAATCAGGACGCTCTCATCGACCAGGTCGCGGCGGCCAATCCCCACACCATCGTCGTGCTGGAAACCGGAACCGCGGCGCTCATGCCCTGGCTAGATAAAGTCAACGGCGTGGTCGAGGCTTGGTATGGCGGCAGCAAAGGCGCGGACGCCGTTGCCAACGTCCTGTTCGGCGACGTAAACCCCAGCGCGAAGCTGCCGATGACCTTCCCGCTCAACGAAGCCGACCTTCCCCATCCCCACCTGGTCACGCCGCCGCCCGGAGCACAAGGCCGCTCCGCCGTCATGCGCACCGGCGTCGCCAGGCCCACCTTTGAGGTCAACTACGATGAAGGTCTGCTCGTTGGCTACAAGTGGTATGACGCCAAACACAAGCCGGTGCTCTTTCCCTTCGGCTACGGGCTGTCCTACACCACCTATAGCTACTCCGGCCTCAAGGTGAACACCGGAGAAACCACCACCCTCACCTTCAAAATCAAGAACACCGGCTCGCGTGCCGGCGCCGAGATCGCCGAGGTCTACGCTGCGCTCCCGGCAAGCGCCGATGAGCCACCCAAGCGTCTGGTGGGATGGAACAAAGTGCAATTGAACCCCGGCGAAAGCAAGCAGGTCACGGTGACGGTGCCGCGGGAATATCTATCGATTTACGACGAAAGCAGCGACTCGTGGAAGCTCGTTCCGGGTAGCTACACGTTTATGGTCGGCGGCTCGTCGCAGGAACTGCCACTAAAGAAAAATGTGAGCATGAAGTAACTGCGGGGAACCTCATAAGAGAGATGTCATCCTGAGCGAAGTTTGGCGCGCTATTTGCGCCAAACGCAGTCGAAGGACCTGCTTTTATCTTCATGGGTTGGATCAGGACCACATCACACGTCATTGCCACGATGAAAGATTGGCTCAACACCGTGCGCCTGGCCTAGAAGCGCCTGTTCTTCCTGCGGACTGAGCGGCTTGTAGTGCTGCGCCACATCCATGGCTACGCGGAAGTAGGCTTCCTCGCCCGGTGGTATGGCAGCGGTGATGGGATGCGCCAGAGTCCAGCGCAATCCGTGCGAGGCCTCGGTGGGCAGCGCCGCGGGCTCGTACCAGCACTTGGCGTTCGGATGGTTCTTCTTCTCTGAAGCAGGCCACACCGTCTTCGCCATGCTCTTGATGGCCAGCACGCCCACGCCTTTTTCCTGCGCCTTCTGGATCACCTGCGGTCCAAAGTTCGCCTGCGACACCAGCACCCAGTTGATAGGAAATAGCACCGTGTCGAATGGGTATCTCTCCATCGCCGCCACCGCCGTTTCCACCGAATGCGCGGAGAACCCGATATAGCGAACCTTCCCTTCCTTCCGCGCCGCCTCGAATGTCTCCATTGCGCCGCCCGGCCCAAGGATCTGATCCAGTTCATGCATCTTGGTGAGCGCGTGGAACTGGTAGAGATCGACGTGATCGGTCTTCAATAGCTGGAGCGATTCTTCGAGCGCCGCACGCGAACCTGCCTTGTCACGCTTGCCCGTCTTGCAGGCCAGAAAGCTTTTGGCGCGATAGGGCGCGAGCGCCGGACCCAGAAGTTGCTGCGCGTCCCCATAACTGGGCGCCACATCGAAGTAATTGATTCCACGGTCGACCGCTTCCGCCACAATGTTTCTGGAAGACGCAGGGTTGCTGTTCATCACAACAATGCCGCCCATGCCAATGATCGAAAGATGCTCACCCGTCTTGCCCAGCGGTCGCCTGGGGATCGGACCGGTCCCTGCGTTGTTCTCGGTCAATGCGTGGGAAAGCTTTCCGCTGCCGGCAGCAGCCATGGCCGCCAGAGTGCTTTGTTTCAGGAATGCGCGTCGTTTCATTGGATTTCTCCCCTTTGGAAATGGAACTGCCAGCAGTCCAGAAATTTGCGCCAAGCCCTTC
>DASSZI010000098.1:0-29911 GCA_035713565.1 Acidobacteriaceae bacterium
CTTCACACCCAACTCTTCGATATACGTTCCATTCAGGAAGAGATTCCTGCGGAGGATCGGATATCGATGGCGAAGTCCGGTCAGTTTCTTCACGAATCGAGTCAGGGCCTGCCCTTTCTCATTAATGTTCCAATTCAGCCAGCCAATCTCATTGTCCTGGCAATAAGCATTATTATTGCCGCCCTGGGTACGCGCAAACTCATCGCCTGCCAAAAGCATGGGCGTTCCCTGCGATAGCAGAAGCGTCGCCAGAAAGTTTCGCATCTGACGCTGTCTCAGTTCGTTGATAGCAGGATCGTCGGTAGGGCCTTCCACTCCACAGTTCCATGAACGATTATGTGAACTGCCGTCCCTGTTGTCCTCTCCATTGGCCTCGTTATGCTTCTCGTTGTAGGTGACCAGGTCATTCAGAGTAAATCCATCATGAGCAGTGATGAAATTCACGCAGGCCCACGGCCGACGCCCTTGATTGTCAAATATGGATCGCGATGCGCACAGCCGCTCCGTAAGAACAGCAGCGGAAGAATTACCCTTCCAGAAATCTCTTACATCATCGCGGAATTTATCATTCCACTCGGCCCAACCAGGAGGGAATTCCCCGACCTGATAGCCTCCTGGACCGCAGTCCCATGGCTCTGCAATCAATTTGACGCCAGCCAGTACCGGATCTTGTCCGACGGCACGCAGGAAGCCACTCTGGCTGTCAAAGCCGCTCGCCTCGCGCGCAAGAATAGTGCCCAGGTCAAAACGAAATCCATCTACGTGCACCTGCTCCACCCAGTAACGCAGGCTGTCCGTCACCAGTTGGATCACCCGCGCATGGTTCAGGTTCATTGTGTTCCCGGTTCCAGTGTCGTTGATGTAATAACGCTTGTTATCAGGAATCAAGCTGTAGTAAGTAGCATTGTCAATGCCCTTGAACGAAAGAGTAGGGCCGCGCTCGTTCCCTTCCGCAGTGTGGTTATAGACCACGTCCAGAATGACTTCCAGACCAGCCTCGTGGATCGCTGCGACCATTCCTTTGAACTCGCGCAATACATGAGCCGGATCCAATGCATATTTTGGATCCGGCGAAAAGAATCCGATACTGTTATAGCCCCAATAATTAGCAAGTTTTTTTTCTGCTAAATGGCTGTCGTTTACAAAAGCATGGATTGGAAGTAGCTCGATGGATGTGACACCCAGGGACTTGATATAATCGAGGACCGGTTTCGCTCCAAATCCCGCATACGTGCCACGCAGATCTTCCGGAACTGCCGGATGCTTCATCGTAAAGCCACGTACATGAGCTTCATAAATAATTGTGTCGTCGAAGGGAATAGCGTAACCTTCCCTTCGTTTTCTCTGGTTCTCCGGTACGCCGGGCCAATCAAACGTGGCATCCACTACGCGGCACTTTGGCATGTAAGGGGCGCTGTCGCGGTCGTCGAAAGTAGTGTCGTCCGCGGATTCCATTTTGTAGCCAAAGATGGCTGGATTCCATTCAAGTCTTCCGCTGTAAGCAACCGCATAAGGATCGAGAAGCAATTTGTTCGGATTAAACCTATGGCCGGCATTCGGTTCATATGGGCCATGGACACGGTAGCCGTAGATTGTTCCAGGCTTTACATCCGGCAGATAGCCATGCCATATCTGATTCGTATACTCCGGTAGCGTGATTTTGTAGAGCTCCCGCTCTCCTTTATCATCAAAAATACATACTTCGACTCTGGTTGCGTTCGCCGAAAATAATGCAAAATTCGTCCCTTGTCCGTCCCATGTAGCACCGCGAGGAAATGGTAACCCCTCACGGATTCTTATTTGCTTGCCTTCGACCATGTTTTTCCTCTAGCTGAACTCCCCCAGGAAGCGCAGCGGTATTCGCAATGCTTTATTTCCACCCTATGAATGGATATCAGATGCATTGCATTGGGATGTGGACCTTAAGGGAAGCGGAAACTACGTTGTAACTCAAAGCAGAAATTCTACAATTCCCACCAACCGGAGAGCCTGCACAAGCGAGCAACGTAGGGCTGCCGGAGTGGACTGATTGATCGAACTTACGTAAATCGCCTTTGCTGGAATTAATTTAGCCACAGAAGCATTGGCGAAGGGACGGTCAGCTGCGGATTCTGTGGATACCTCTCAGATTTGTCTAACCCGCCCGCGGGTCATAAGTCGCAATAGCAAAGTTAGAATGACAGCTCCAGCCACAGCAACCACAATGGTATAGATTAGGCCGCCACTGCCGGTATGACCTAAGGCTCGCATGATAAAGCCGCCAACAATCGCTCCAACAATTCCGACTACGATGTCCATGATGGCCCCGTAGCCGCCTCCGCTCATGAGCTTGCCGGTAATCCATCCCGCGATTAATCCAACAATAATCCACCAGATAATAAACATTTTCTAGCCTCTTCTGTGTGCGTGCCCGCCGGTTTGTATTTGAGCCTTGTAAAGAACCGAAGCTGAAGGCCGGCAGACTTCCTGTTTCAGGGGCGATCACTCACTGGTAAGCATCGGCTTGCCTTCATGGGACACAAGCAGATCATGCATGTCGTTGGCGTGTTCTTCTTCATTACCCAGAATGTGCTCGAGCATGACTCGTGTTGTCGGATCCTTCTCCCCAAAGAAGCGAATCAATTCGGAATAATGCTCCACAGCAATACGCTCGGCAATGAGATTTTCACGGATCATATCGATCAAGTTGTCGCCTTCTGAGTATTGTGAGGCGGAGCGGCTTGCAAGCCCGTCTGGATTGAAATTCGGTTTACCGCCGAGCTGATTGATCCTCTCCGCAACAACCATCATGTGTTCTTGTTCTTCTTTCGCGTGTTCCGCGAACTCGGACTTTACACTGTCGCTCGAAATTCCAGTGGCGGATACGGCATGCATCGTATACCGCAGAACGCATACAATCTCCGTCGCCAGAACGGACTGGAGTATGTCGATTGTCTGCTGAACATCTCCGCCGTAGGAGTCGGTCACGGCTCCCTTCTCGATACTCTTTCGTGCGCGCTCCCGTAGCGCTTTCACGTCAGAAAGGAACGGCTCTTTTGAAGAAGTAGAAGAAGGAGAGGAAGGCAAAGTTGTACTCACCTGAACACCCGTAGAAGTGGATTGGTCGTTCAATCCGGCAGTGGTACCCCGGCTGCAGACGAATGACGATATCTGCTTGGATGCAGAAAAGCTTTGCTTGGTCAGCCAGAAGCGGACAAATCCGAAAGCGCCACTTTTGCGTATAAACAGTCAGGAGGGCCAACAATGACCCTTTTCCATCAGACATTTGCGCCAAAAATCGGAAGCGTGTACGGTGGAGAGGCGTCGCTGACGGTGCTCACGCGGCGGTCGCAAATCCCGCTTTCGAGATATACCTTTTTGCCCGCAACGCCTATGCCCGACGGCACTTTGATGGACCAGCAGTTGATGCAGCAGATTCGCGCCCGCCATACGGATGCCCTGGCCCGCGTGTATGACCTGTATTCGAGGGTTGTCTATTCAGTCGCTATGCGGGTTTTGCGGGACCCAGCAGCGGCGGAAGACGTGATGCAGGAAGTCTTTCTCAAGCTGTGGCAGCAGCCGGACACGTTCGCTGATCATCGTGGAAGCTTGTGCGGATGGCTGGCCGTGGTTACCCGGAACCGATCCATCGACCGGATACGCGGAGGAAAACGCTTCGAAAACGTGGATGACCTGCAGCTATCGAACAACATCGATCTGGGCGCCGAGGCAGAGCGGGAGATCATGCTCGGTAAGGTTCGCGGAGTCCTGGAAACGATGCCGCCCGAGCAGCGGAAAGCAGTGGAACTGGCGTTCTTTGAAGGCTGCACTCACACGGAAATCGCGCAGCAAACCGGACAGCCATTGGGTACGATAAAAACGCGAATCCGGTCCGCATTAATGACCATACGAAAGGCATTGGAAACTGCGGCATGACGCCTGAGACACATCCCGGGCTGGACGAACTGATCCTCTACTGCATGGGCCTGCCCCAAGCGGAAGATGCTTCTGTAAATGACGACCAAGTGCGTCTCCATGTGCAGGGCTGTAATGAATGCCAGGCGCAGGTAAGCCGGACAATTTCTGAATTGTCTCTTCTAGCGATGTCGGCGCCGCAAATCGCACCTCCTCCACTCGCCAAGGACCGCCTTATGAAGGCAGTCTCGGCAGATATGGCGCAAAGCATTCCTTCCGACGCCAATGCCGGGCAATCAAGTGCACGCCCGGCGGATTCTTCAAACATTGTTCCTATGAAGCCGCGCCGCTACAGCCCCGGCTTGATCTGGGGAGGCTGGGTGGCGGCAGCAGCGTGCCTGTTTTATGCAGTGCAAGTCCACGACGCGAACACTGCTCTGCGGCAACAGCTGCACATAGAAACGACGCAGCTTATCGAGTCCAGCACTCAAGCTGCTCAGGCGGCGCGGGCCAAAGAGGTGCTGGAGCTTCTGAGTTCACCGAAGTCGCAACGCGTCACGCTGGTTTCCTCCCATGCCAAGCCAGAGCCGACAGGGCATGCGGTTTATCTAAGCACACGCGGAGCCCTCGTGTTTACAGCGAGCAATCTAAAGCCGCTGCCGACGAACAAGACCTATGAGTTATGGGTCATTCCGGCCAATGGAACCGCCCCCCTTCCGGCGGGAACTTTTCAGCCGGACGCGCGCGGCATGGCCAGTGTTCTATTGCCGAAACTACCTCCCGGCATCACGGCGAAAGCCTTCGGCGTGACCATGGAAAAGGCAGGTGGCGCGACCAGCCCAACGATGCCGATCCTGATGGCGGGCGGCTAATTTCTTCTATCACTCGCAATGCTAAGCCTCAGGACGAGTGCGATACTTCCAGTGCGTCCAGAAAAACCACGCTGCGGCGGCAAGCAGCAAAACGAGAATCGCGCCGTCGGCGCGATGCAGCACATGCTTCAATCTTGGATCGGTGTTCCAGGCCTTGCCTAGTTTCATTCCTGCATAGGCCAGAACGAAGCACCATGGCCAGGACCCGATGAACGTATAAATATGGAAGCGGCGCTGTGGCATTTTGGCGATTCCCGCAGGCAACGCGATAAAGGTGCGGACAACTGGAAGAAGGCGCGAGACGAGGACAGTTATTGAACCGTGGCGGTTGAAGAACGCTGTAGTGCGATCCAGGTCCCGCCGGTTCAGCAGAATGAACGCGCCATACCGCTCAACCATAGGCCGGCCGCCGTACGCACCCACCCAGTAGGCAAGGGCAGAGCCCAGATTACAGCCGATAGCGCCCGCGGTAGCAACCCACAGCAGACTGAAGCGGCCTGTATAGACCAGATATCCTGCAAATGGCATGATGATTTCCGACGGCAAGGGGATACACGCCGACTCGATCGCCATTAATAAAGCGACACCCGGATATCCGATTTGAGAGATGATTCCGGTAATCCAGGGGACAAGAAAATTAAGAGTTTTTTCGGTCATGAAATGTGCTGGCCCGGTCAGGCGGCCAGTGTGCAGTATATCCACTCAGTTGGACCCAAGACGCAGGAAATTTGTCCCCGGGATGTTTGCTAGCATGGAGAGTACCGCGAAGGAGAACACCATGCCCGAAACACTCGCTCCGCAAGCAAGCGCGGAGCATTCGGCTCCCGCCGCCGAAAGCCACCCGGCCACCTCTCAACCGAAAGAACTCAAGCGGCAGATCGTTTCGTTTCAATTCTTCAAGTTGCTGCCGGAATGGCGGCGGCTCCCTGCAGAAGAACGTGCCGCCCATAAGCGGGCCTTTGCCGAAGTTATCGAACGCTGGAACCAGCCAGAACGGTTGCTGACTCTTACCTACTCAACGGTAGGTACCCGCAGCGAGTGCGACCTGATGCTCTGGCGCATATGTACCAGTATTGATGACATCAATGAAATGACCGCGGAACTTATGGCCACTCCCATGGGGGGGTACATCCAGACCGCGTTCAGCTTTTTGGCAATGACCAAACGGTCGCAGTATCTCATCGGACACGAACATGAAGGGCAGGCGGATTCGCGCGGATTTCTCCGTCCCGGCCGTCAAAAATACATATTCGTTTATCCCTTCTGGAAAACGCGTGCATGGTATCTGCTGCCCAAGGAAGAACGGCAGCGGTTGATGACGGAACACATCCGGGTAGGACACCTATATCCACGCGTCAAACTGAATACTACGTACTCTTTCGGCCTGGATGATCAGGAATTTGTAGTTGCGTTTGAGACAAATTATCCGGAGGATTTTCTTGACCTGGTGGAACATCTTCGCACCACCGAGATAAGCGCTTACACGCTGAAGGACTATCCCATCTTCAGTTGCGTCCGCATGTCTCCGCAGCAGATGCTGGACCGGGTTGGATAGTTTGGTGCGCGGGGCGGTCAAGGCGAAATCCTCAAGGGAAAAACAGCCGGCGAAAAAACGAGCGGCGGCTGTTTCCGCACCTGCGCAACAGCCGGTGTCTCGGCGCAAAGAAAAATACGATCCTACCAGCCGACAACGGCTCGCTCGAATTCTTGGTCGTCTCGCAGAGCATTACCCGAATGCGGTCTGCGCACTCCACCACAGAAATGCCTGGGAACTGCTGGTTGCAACGATTCTTTCTGCCCAATGCACGGACGCTCGCGTCAATATCGTGACGCCGGAACTATTCCGCCGCTTCCCTACCCCGCAGGCAATGACGAAAGCTACGCAGTCTGAACTGGAGGAGCTAATCCGCAGCACAGGCTTTTTCCGGAATAAATCTAAAAGCCTGATTGGCGCGGCCATCCAGCTCAACCAGAAATTCGGCGGAGAAGTTCCAGAAACGATGGATGAGTTGCTGACCGTGCCAGGAGTCGCGCGCAAAACTGGCAACGTCGTGCTTGGGTCCTGGTACAAAATTGGTGTGGGTGTTGTTGTCGATACGCACGTAACGCGTATCTCGCAGCGGCTGGAGCTTACAAAAGCCTCTACGCCAGAGAAGATTGAGCAGGATCTAATGCGGATCGTCCCTCAGGCGCAATGGATCGACTTTTCTCATCGCTTGATCCACTTTGGACGGGAAATCTGCCTCGCTCGCAAGCCACGCTGCGCGGATTGCTTCCTGGAGGATGTCTGCCGGTCGAAGGACAAAACCTGGAGCACGCACTAGTGTTTCAGCGTGACGAAGCACTTCTTCACGATCCATGTACCCGCCCCCACTGGCAGATTGATTGCACCAGTCCAGGTATGGTGAATTCTTTTGCCTCCACTCCAGGCTCTATGCCGTGTTCTCGCAGCGTTTGGCTGGTAATCGGCCCGATGGAAGCGGCTATCATTGGTGCCGGCCAGACGCAGATTCCAGCCTGACGCATCAGGCGAAAAAAGTTTGTTACGGTCGAGGAACTGGTGAAACTGACCACGTCCGGAAGGCGATCCGGGTCAGCCAACACTTCCTGCAACGCAGCGCAGGACTCAGCCGGCACGACAGTCTGGTACGCCTCGATAACGTCCACAAAGGCGCCTGCTTTTTGTAATCCCAAAGGAACTACATCGCGTGCGACCTTCGCGCGTATCAGAAGCACTCTGTTGCCGTGCACCTGGCCCCCCAAAGAGTCCACCAGAGACTCCGCAACGTATGCAGGAGGCAGAACGTCCACATGGATGTGCCGCACCTGCAAAGCGCGGGCGGTTGCGGGACCGATGGCCGCTACTTTCATAGCTAGCAAAGCGCTCGGCGTAAGTCCGAGATGCTCCATTCGCTGGGCCAGGACAGCGACCCCGTTCACACTCGTCAGGATGAGCCACTGATATTTTTTGCTCTCTGCCAGTGCTGCATCGAGCGGCGCGTAGGAGTCCGGCGCAACAATTTCAATGGACGGAATGGCAAGTACCTGCGCGCCCGCCTCCTCCAGCGCGGATGCCAGCGATCCAGCCTGATGCCGTGCACGCGTGATGAGGACCTTTCGCCCCTGCAGCGGTTTCATGCGGGTGCGTTCTCGGCAGGGTGCGCAAGCTCCGGAAGACCCAGCATCTCTGCAGCGCCACTCTCAAGCAAGCGATCCGCGATCCTGCGCCCGGCTTCACGCGCGGCGGTTAGGTCGCTTGCGTCCGCGTCAAACTCTACCTTATCTCGGAGTACTCTTGTACCATCCGGGCGGGCGACAACGCCGGTTATCTTCCAACCCGTGGAGCCCGCGTCACAGTAGACGCCGATGGGAACCTGGCAACCTCCTTCGAGTCTCGCAAGAGCTGCCCGTTCCGCAATAACAGCAAAGTGCGTCGGCTGGTGATCGAGCGCTGCCAGGAGGGTGCGAGTTGGTTCGTCCTCCGCGCGGCATTCAATAGCCAGGGCGCCCTGCCCTGGTGCCGGGCACATCCTCTCCGCTGGGAAGCGCTCGCGCACCGAATCAATCTGCTGCAGCCTATCCAGTCCAGCCGCCGCCAGCACAATGGCATCGTACTGCCGTTCGCGAAGCTTGCGCAGGCGCGTATCTACATTGCCCCGAAGTTCGCGAACATCCAAATCGGGCCGAATGGATCTTACCAGCGCCTGTCGCCGCAAGCTGCTGGTGCCGAGAATAGCACCCTGGGGCACATGGTCCAGGCTTTCATACTGGGTGGAAACGAATGCGTCCCGCGCGTCTGCGCGTTGTGGAATGGCGGCCAGAAGGAAAGATGGATGCAGCACCGTCGGCAGGTCTTTCAAGCTGTGCACCGCAAGATCGATCTGATCATCAGCCAAAGCTTCTTCAATTTCTTTCGTGAACATCCCCTTAGTGCCGACCTGCTGAAAAGGAGCTGCCTGCACACGATCGCCAGTTGTCACAAAAATCGTGATCGTTACTTCCTGGCCAAGTCCCCGCAGTCGTGCGGCAATGTGCTCAGCCTGCCATCTTGCCAAAGCAGAACCACGACTCCCAATGCGGATCACCGGGAGCCACCGCCCGTCACATCGGATTCCATAGCGGCGGGAATTGCCGCCTCAGCGTCTCCCGCAGATTCTTTTTCATTTTTCAAGCATTCCGCATGCGGCCCTGCATCACTCTGCCGCAGCGGATTGGAAGCAGCACCCCGCAGGTCAAAGACGTTTTGGATGGTCGCCAGCGTTTCGCCATCTCCCTCGCGCGCAGCACGCTTGATAGCTTGGATTGGCGCGTGCTGCATCTTCTGGATCATCGCTCGCGTAACCTGCTCCATCGCCTGCTCGACAAATTGCATTTGTTCCCTAGTCAGCCCGGAAAGTCGCGGCAGCATACGTCGCAACTCGTTACGCCGAACTTCTTCCAGGCTATGTTGCAGCGCAAGAATGGAGGGGATGCCATCAAGCGACTGCATTCTCTGGGTATAGCGATCGACCTCAGTGCGGATAATCGCTTCCGCCTCCTGTGCTTCTTTTGCGCGATTCGACAAGTTTGCCGCTGCCACCGCCTGCAAATCATCAATGTTGTAGACGAAAATACCTTCCTGCCGGTTGATCTCCGGGTCCACATCGCGCGGAACCGCAATGTCGATGAAAAACATCGGCCGCTGTTTCCGCCGATGCGCATACATTTGAGCGTGCTGCCGCTGAAAGATCGGGCTGGATGCCCCGGTGGATGTAACCACAATGTCCGCGATGGCCGCGTATTCATGCAGCTCTTCAAACGCAATCGGGCGGGCAGCAACGGGTTGGCCAGCGCCACGCTGCGCTGCGAATTTCTCCGCCAAGGCAGCCGCCCTTTCCTGCGTGCGATTGCACAGGTAGAGCGCGCTTGCACCTTGCTGCAGCAGACTACGCGCCGCCAGTTCGCCCATTTTTCCGGCGCCCACCAGCAGCACGGTCTTCCCCTGCAGCGAACCGAAGATTTTGCGCGCCAGGTCCACTGCGACAGACGCGATGGAAACGGAGGAGATTCCGATGCTCGTCTGATTCCGCACCTTGCGGGCCACAGTAAAGGCGCGCTGCAGCAATGGCTCCAGATTGCTGTTCATACCTCCCACCGACCGGGCGACAGTGTAAGACTCCTTTACCTGACCGAGAATCTGCGGTTCACCTACGACCAGAGAATCCAGACTGGATGCCACGCGAAACAGATGCCGTACCACCTCGGCCGCACGGAACTCGTAGATGAACGGCCGCAGAGTACCGGGATCCAAAGCAAAGTAATTTTGAATAAATTGCAGAAGATCCGCCTGTGCAGGCTCCTGGTAGGTCAGAAACTCCACCCGATTGCAGGTGGAAAGAATCATCCCTTCGCGCACGCACGGAACGCCCAGGAGAGATTGCGTGGCTTCCTGAAGGCGCGCGGGAGAGATGGCAAGCCGCTCCCGAACCTGCACAGGCGCAGAGTTGTGGTTGACGCCAATCAGAACGAAGTTCATGGGGACGCGAACCTATGGACCGTGCTGAACTGATTGGCCGCCCAAACCGTAAGTGCTACCAGAAACACTAGCGACGAAAGATACACGGCGCGCTTGCCGCGCAATCCGGAATGGCGGCGCACAAACAACATGCCGATGTAGAGCAGCCACATCCCTATGGAGAGCAGCACCTTTGGATCCAGAAAATAGCTGGCACCAACGCTTTCCTGCGCAATCAGGGAACCGGCCAGCAATCCAGCGGTCATGCAGGGAAAACCAATCACGAGCGTTTTGAAGGCAATTTGATCGATTGTGTCGAGCGGCGGAAGATGGCTGAAAATTCCCCCGACCTGTTTACTCTTCAGCCTGTGTTCCTGGATCAGATAGAGCAGGCTCGCGACAAGACTTAGAATTAACGCGGTATATGCGGCCAGCAGCAGCGCAATGTGGAGGAGAATCCAGCCGCTCCGCATCCATTCATTGGAAAGCGGAGCGTGGTCTGGTCCGGCAGCAGGCATCAAAAGCAGCAGAAACACGATGGGCAAGACAAATATCCCCAGAGAAATGGCCCGGTAGCGCCAGTAGACAACGAGGAATGCAATCGCAAGCAGCAGCGCGAAAGACGTCTCCACCTCGTGCAGACTTGCCGGGACCCAATGATGGGCCAGGTTCAACATCTCTGCCAAGCCGACAAAATGGAAGAAAATAGCGGACACGCAGGCAGGAAGCACAAAAACGCGCCAGCGATTCTGACTATTCATTACGTCCGGAACGACGGCCACACTTGAAGCACCGTAGAGCGACAACGCCACCCGTAGCCATAAAAGGTACATTGCCATAGTTTCTGGAGCGCTTTCCTGCTCTGTTCTAATCTGTTTAGTATATAACTCGGCAACCATATAAATTGCTTCTGTTGGGCTGCAGGCTTGGGCCAAGCCGTCCAGCATGTTCAAACAACGTCTTCGCGGCGAAGGTGCACAACAGTCGCCGGTCACGATATGCTGACGCTATCCGTGTCCAGCCCCACTCCCAACCCAATTGGCAGCTCCGGCGCCGAGGTCACCGCTACGCCTCTCATGCGTCAATACGCCGCAGCCAAGCAGAAACATCCCGACGCGCTGCTGTTTTTCCGCTTGGGCGATTTCTACGAGCTATTCTATGAGGACGCGAAGATCGCGGCACGGGAACTGCAGATCACCCTGACCGCGCGCGATAAGGAGCGCGCCATTCCCATGTGCGGAGTGCCGCACCATGCAGCGGAGCAGTACATTGCACGTCTTCTTCGCGCGGGATACAGGATCGCTCTTTGCGAGCAGTTGGAAGACCCCAAGCTGACCAAGAGCATCGTGCGCCGGGATGTCACACGTGTTTTGACGCCTGGCACAGCCATCGACCCGGCATTGCATTCCGAACACAACAATTTCCTCGCAGCGCTTTGCCTTACTGAACACATTGTTGGTTTAGCCCTGCTGGACAACTCCACCGGAGACTTTCGCGCAACGGAGTTTCGAGGGAAGAACGCCAGTGATGCGATGGCACGATGTGCAGATGAATTGACCCGTTTGTGCCCCGCGGAAATTCTGCTGTCTCAAGAGACAATTTTCGCTGCTGCACAAATGGAAGAGGCTTTCCGCAGCCGCACACTCACTCATCTTGAGGGATGGGTTTTTACGCCGGATTACGCGATGCCCTTGCTGCAGAACCACTTTGGGACACGGGATCTGGCGGGCTTTGGCCTGGACGGACACGCGTTTGCCGCAGTTGCTGCAGGCGCGATCCTGCACTATTTGCAAATCACGCAAGTGGGTCAGCTGGAACACATCGATCGCATTCGCTATTACGAGCAAAGCGGCTGCCTGCAACTCGATGCCGTAAGCGTACGCAACCTGGAACTTGTCGAGCCGCTTATGCCCGACGCACGGCGACAAACGACGTTGTTCCATACGCTCGATGAGTGCCTGACGGCAATGGGCAAACGCAAGCTGCGCGCCACCATCCTGCGGCCACTGCTCGATTTGCCAGCCCTGCATGAGCGGCAGGACGGGGTTGCCGAGCTGCATGAAAACCTGCTGGTTCGGGAAAATGTGCGCGCCAAGCTGCTGCACATCCTGGATCTTGAACGGCTGTTAAGCCGCATTTCTCTCGACGGTGCCGGTCCGCGCGATCTGCTGGCTCTTGCCAGTTCTGCCGCGCTGCTCCCAAAACTGTCCGAGGCCATGGCTTCACTCCATTCTGCCGCATGCTGCCGCCTGCATAGCTCGTTGGATTGCCTGGAATATCTACGCCAGGCGATCTGTATGACACTTGCCGAGCAGCCGCCGGTCCACGTGGAAGATGGCGGAACAATTGCCGCTGGAGTTGACGCCGAGCTTGACGAGTTGCGGGCGCTCAGTACATCTGGCAAGCAGTCCATTGCTGCCATCGAAGAACGCGAGCGTCAGCGGACCGGCATCGGATCGCTGAAGGTTCGCTACAACTCAGTTTTCGGTTACTACCTCGAAATCACGAAATCGAATTTGCAAAATGTTCCGGCACATTATGAGAGAAAGCAGACGCTTGTCAATGCGGAGCGCTTTACTACGCCTGAATTGAAGGAGCACGAACGAAGCGTGCTGGGCGCGCAGGAAAGATGCCTGGAAATCGAGCGCAGGATTTTTCAATCCCTCCGGCAAACAATCCTAGCGGCCAGCTCACGAATCCGCGCCACAGCAGAGACGGTGGCAGAGATCGATCTGCTGGCCTGCTTTGCCCATCTGGCAGCAGCGCGGAACTATATGCGCCCCGAGGTGGATGATTCCGGAGTGCTCGAAGCGCTTGCCGCACGCCATCCCGTCATTGAGTGGCATAAGCAGCAAGCAGCGGAAAGCCGGTTTGTTCCGAACAACTTGTACGTGGACAGCGAAGGACCGAGCCTGCTGCTGCTGACCGGACCCAACATGGGCGGCAAATCCACATACTTGCGGCAGGCTGCGCTCCTGGTGATTTTGGCTCAAATGGGTAGCTTTGTGCCCGCACAAAGAATGCGGCTCGGGCTGGTGGATCGCATCTTCACTCGAATTGGTGCCAGTGATAATGTCGCGGAAGGACGCTCTACTTTTATGGTAGAGATGACGGAGACGGCAACGATCCTGAACACAGCCACCGCCAAGTCGCTGCTGCTGCTGGATGAAATGGGACGCGGCACAGCAACCTTTGATGGAATGTCTCTGGCCTGGGCCACGGTCGAAAATTTACATGATGTTCTCGGCGCGCGCACGCTGTTTGCAACCCACTACCATGAGCTCACCATGCTTTCCATGCAGCTTCCCAGGCTGAAAAACCTTCGCGTTACCGTGCAGGAAAGCCGGACAGGGATAGTGTTTCTGCATGCCATTGAAGAGGGTGCCGCGAGCAAAAGCTACGGAATCGAAGTGGCCCGCCTGGCGGGACTACCGCGTGAGGTTCTGGCGCGTGCGCGGGAGATCCTTCGCAAACATGAACGGTCGGAAAAACGTGAAATCGAGTCCAGCCGCGAACCAGGCCTGCAGATGACGCTGTTCACGCCCTTATCGCAGCGTGTGGTGGATCAAATCCATGCACTTGATCTGAATGAAATCACGCCCATGGGTGCGCTGCATTTACTCCAGGAACTGCAGCATGAGATCAGGGAAGGCACTTCGACAACGAGGCTGTCGACTCCCGCATGAAACGTGCCACCACACTACGCCACAAGATCGGATCCCTGCTCATCATTGGAGTCGAGGGCACGTCCCTTTCGACGTTAGAATCTGCATGGCTACGGAGCCTGCAACCGAGTGGACTGCTTTGCTTTCGTCGCAACATCGAGTCCGCAGCTCAGATCCATTCGTTGTTCCGCCAAGTCTCTGAAACGCTCGAGTCCAGCTATTTCCGCTGCATCGATCTGGAGGGAGGATCGGTGGATCGACTGCGCGATATGGTCGGGCGTACCCCGTCCGCTGCCGAAGTCGCGGCCACAGCCAGTCTCACCCTCTATCATCAACACGGCGCGTTCATCGGACGCGTCTTACACGCACTGGGCTTCAATGTGAACCTTGCGCCGGTTCTGGATTTGGGACTGCCCCCTGCTTTGCAGGTGATGCGCACGCGAATCGTCTCTGCCGACCCTATCCAGGTGATTGCGTACGCGCGTGCGTTTCTGGCTGGGCTCGCCAGATACGGGATCGCTGGGTGCGGCAAACACTTCCCGGGGCTCGGCGGCGGCGCGTTGGATTCGCACCAGGCCACTCCGACCATCGATCGCACCTGGAACCAGCTCTGGAAGGAAGACCTGCTGCCGTACCGCGAGATGCGCGCGGAGTTGCCTATGGTCATGGTGAACCATGCTGCATATCCCAAGGTTGAAGACGCGGCGCTCCCTGCTTCCCTCTCGCGATTCTGGGTTCAGGACGTGCTTCGGACGAAGTTGCGCTATCGCGGACTGATCGTGTCGGATGATATGGAGATGGGCGGAGTGCTGAACCATACTTCTCCGGAAGCCGCTGCAATCGAGGCCATTGCCGCCGGAACCGATCTGCTCGAAATATGCCAACGTGCAGACCGCATTCTTAGCACGCACGAGGCTTTGCTCCGAGAAGCTGAACGTTCGCCTGCATTCCTGAGCTGCGTGGTCAACGCTTCGGAGAGAGTTGAAAAAGCGAAGCGTCGCCTGGTTGGCAAAACCGCTCTGCCGAATCCGATCTCCCCATCAGCTCTGGAAAAGCTCCGGGCCGCGCAAAACAACTTGCATAAAAGAATCTCCCGAGCGGTGGAACGGGGCTCCCGGTGAACCGGCGAACGAGACCCTCACGTTCCAGGACAGCCGGATTGGCAGCCCTAACCGTCGCTGGCATTATGAGCGGCACGTCTGCGGACGGGGTAGACGTGGCTCTGGTCCGGATTACTCCTGCCCGCAACAGCGACTTCCCACGCCTGCGTCTGCTCGCTCATATGGCACTTCCTTTTCCGCCGGCAGTACGCCAACGTGTGCTGCAGGTGATGAACGCCCCAGCCGAATCTGTGGCAGGCCTCTCTCGACTGCACTGGCGTCTCGGACAGCTTTATGCCAGCTCCCTTGAGCGTGCTCTGGCGGCCCATCCCGTGCGTCTGGATCTGGTCGGCTGCCACGGCCAGACTATATATCACCAGGGCACGGCGCAATCGTACCTAGGAGCTAGCGTCGCCTGCACGTGGCAACTTGGGGAAGCGTCCGTCCTGGCGGCCAAATTTGGAGTGCCGGTGGTCTCCGATTTTCGCCCTGCCGATCTCGCGATCGGGGGCCAGGGAGCTCCGCTGGTGCCATTCCTCGATTACGCGGCGTTTCACAATCCGAAGCGCAATCGAGTCCTGCAGAATCTGGGAGGGATTGGCAATTTGACTGTCGTGCCCGCCGGAGCGACCCCAGAAAAAGTATTTGCGTTCGATACAGGCCCGGGAAACATGGTGATCGACGCTGTGATGTCCACCCATTTTGGCAAGCGATACGATGCGCGGGGTAAGGTAGCCAGCCGCGGACATGTGCTTGCTCGAGTCCTCGCGAAGAACCTGTTGCTGCCCTTCTTCCATACGCATCCGCCCAAATCGGCTGGCCGGGAAGAATTCGGCCGCGAGTTCGTGACTGCTTTTCTGGACGAGTGCCGGAGAGAAGGCGGCCGCGCGGAGGACGCAGTCGCGACGGCTACCGCGCTTACGGCCAGTAGCATCGGTATGGCGTGGACAAGTTTTGTGAAGCCCGCTCTTGCTGAAGCTCCAACGGACTTTATCATCGCCGGAGGCGGTGCTAAAAACGAGACTCTCCTGCGAACCATAGAAGCCGAGATATCCGCAACGAGCAAGATCTACATGAAGACCAGCGACGATTACGGCATACCCTCGGCTGCCAAAGAAGCAATGGCCTTTGCACTGCTGGCATATCAAACTTGGAATGGATTACCCGGGAATCTTCCTTCTGCCACAGGCGCGAAGCGGGCGGCAGTTCTGGGAAAAATCACCTATGCCTAGGCGCCACTGGATAAGGCCAGTGTCCTTTTCACTCGGATTGTACCTGCTTCTTTGTCTTACTTCCTGCAGACAAGCGCCCTCGGATCCATCCACGGTAACAGTACTTATTGAGAGCAGTCCTACAAATCTGGATCCTCGCATCGGCACGGACGCACAGTCGGAGCGGATCGACGAATTGATCTTCGACGCGCTGGTGAACAAGGACAAGCAGTTCAATCTTCAGCCAGCCCTCGCAACTTCCTGGGAAATGCCCGATCCCCTTACGTACATCTTCCATCTGCGACGCGGAGTGCATTTCCACAATGGGCAACCGCTGACCGCGCGGGATGTCAAATGGACGCTCGATTCCATGCGCAACCACACCCTGCTCACGGGAAAATACCAGGCTTACCGAAATGTCTCCCATGTCGATGCTCCCGATCCGTCCACGGTGATCATCCACATGCAGCAGCCGGACGCATCACTTCTATGGAACGTTTCCGATGGCGCTATAGGCATCGTTCCGTACGGCAGTGGCCGCGATTTCCAGCAGCACCCAGTGGGAACCGGCCCCTTCCGTTTTCTACGGCAGGAGGTTGACAAGGAGGTAATTCTTGAGCGAAACCCGCAGAGTTGGCGGACGGCGCCAAAAATTGCGCGGCTTGAGTTTCATGTAGTTCCCGATGCCACAACGCGAGCGCTGGAAATGCGTAAAGGCTCTGCGGACGTGGCGGAGAACGCCCTTTCACCGGACATGCTGTGGTCTCTGCGAAAAGATCCTAAGCTGGCCACGATCTCAGTGCCCGGTACTGTGGTTCAGTATCTAACATTCAATCTGCGTGATCCTTATCTGCGCGACGTACGCGTACGGCAGGCCGTCGCCTATGCGATCGATCGGCCGCTCCTGATCCAGGCTCTTTTGCGTGGACAGGCACGGATCGCAGACAGTCTTCTGCCGCCGGATCATTGGGCCTACCAAGGTGAGGTACCGCGTTACAATTTCAATCCCGGAAAGGCACGCAGCCTGCTGGATGCGGCAGGATACAAGCCTGCGCCCGACGGCATCCGGTTTCATCTCGCAATGAAGACGTCCACCGACGAAGGGGCGCGCCTGCTGGCCATGGCATTACAGCAGCAGTTACGAGCAGTCGGTATCGGACTCGATATCCGGAGCTTTGAATTCGCCACCTTCTACTCCGATATCACTCACGGATCCTTCGGGCTTTACGCGCTGCGCTGGATAGGCGGCAACGAGGACCCTGATATATTTCGCTACGCATTCGCTTCCTCCAGCTTTCCGCCAAGGGGAGCCAATCGCGGCGATTATTCGAATGCGGAAGTCGATCGGCTGCTGCAGTCCGCCAGTATGGAAGCAGATCAGGCAAAGCGCAAGTTGGCCTATGCTCGCGTGCAGGAATTGCTAGCCGCGGAGCTTCCCACGCTGCCGTTGTGGTTCATGGACTCTGTTGTCCTGTATAACCGTCGACTGAGCGGCGTGCGTGCCTCTGCCTCCGGTAACTTTTACTTTCTGGAGACTGCGGTGCCACTCCAAGCAACAAAATGATCCTGCCCTTTTTATGAGGGAAGAGATCCCGCTGCAGCTCGCGCAGGGCCGCGCTGCGGCTCCATCATACGAACGGTCAGCAGCATCGCGGGAACCAGAAAAACCAGGGAGCCAAGCACCCACATAATAACGGCCCCCAGAACCTGATCGGCAAGTGGATCGACATGAAATGGATTGGGGCCGCTGCTGTAATACGGATAGACGATATGGTTGCAAAAGGCCAGGAAGGCAGATAACGCGGTATTTACGACATCAGCCGAAAGAAGATACACCAGGACCATCCAGCCCGCCGAATTTCTGCGCGCGGGCCACGGACGCAAAACGACCCACCAGAACAGGATGGAAGTTAAGAGAAAGCAGATGTGTTCGAATGCGTGTACTTTTTCATGCTCCAAGGCAAGGTCATAGGCGGCAGGCAGGTGCCAGCCGAGGAACGTGAGATTGAATACGATCCAAGCGGTGACGGGTTGAGCGAAAAAATCGGCGCCCCTACGAACCCAGGCTGTTGCAAGCAGTGGCCCGGCAATCTTTTTGATCACCTGTGCTGGAAGGCCTCGGAACAGAGGCACCACCGGGGCTCCGAGCAGCAGCAGAGGAGGAACAACAGACATCAACATCAGGTGCTGCACCATGTGGGCGCTCAGCAACACATCCGCGAAGCCGTCCAGGGGTGATGCGACGGAAAACCAAAGAACCGCCATTCCTGCCAAAAAGCAAAACAGCCTTCCCTCTGTGAAGTAAGCCGAACGGGTCCTTCGAATGGCGATCCAGCCGCGAACATACAGCGCAGCTATCAACAAAATGCCTAAAGTCAATCCCGGCGGCAAGCTCCATTCGGCAAAGATGTCCTGACTTGCGGCGCTCACCTGACCCTCAGAACTTCTGCTGCTTTTGCGCAGCTTTGCTGTGGGTCAGTTCCAATGAAGGATCCCGCGCCGGTCTTTCATTCCCGTTCAGAGTATCCAGAAAGGCGACCAGAGCAGTTGTCTGCGCAGGACTGAGCGCACTGCCATAGGCGGGCATATTCCCCCCGCCTTGGAGAACCTGCCGAACCAACTCATCCTCGGTCAGTCTGGTTGCCACAGAAGCCAGATCGGGCCCGCGTTTGCCGCCCAGGCCCGCCAGCGCATGGCAGTTGCGGCACTGCTTCTCCTGAAATACGATGGCTCCCTGGCGCTCCAACGGCGTTCTCCCACGCAGAAATCTAGGCTGCACAGGATCGGCACTCCACGCCGTCATCTCCGGACTCCAGGGCGGGTGCAAAGATACTACGGTCAACGTCCCTAGTGACACTGCAATCACCAGAACCATTAAAACCGCAACAGGACGCCGCGACCAATGCTTCTCACCCTCACCGGCAAAAAATGGTAGGGCAAGCATCACGCAGATCACCACCACCGGTACGATCAGGAGAATGGGAGTTTCCAATTTTGGCGGAAGCAATGCAAGCAGTGCATAGATCCACAGAAACGGTACGTCCGGCTTGGGAACTGTCTGGATGATCGTGGGATCGGGCGCCCCGGTAGGACCAATCGGCCCGAAGACAGCGGCGCAGGTCATGATCGCCAGAATGATGGCTGCGGCGAATATCGCATCTGTCCAGCCCGCATCCGGTATGAACGGAACCCCGTCCGTGTGAATCTCCGCTTCGTATTCCTGAACGTAAGTGCTTCTGCGTACCAGCCGTCCCGGCATAGGCCACTCGTTGATACCCAGACGAAGAACCATCCAGACATGCAGTCCTACAAACGCCAGCAAAATTCCAGGGATGACAAACACGTGCAAAGCGAAGAAGCGCGAGACGGTGGTCGCTCCGATAATGGGACCACCCAGCAATAGATGGACCAGCTTGGACCCGACGAACGGCACCCGCGCCATAATGGACGCGCCGATTCCAATCCCCCAGTACGCGTCCTGATCAAACCGCAGCACCTGCCCCGTGAACGCCATCCCAAACGTCATCAGCAGAAGAAACACCCCCACGATCCAGGTAAGCTCACGCGGAAACTTGTAAGCCCCGAACATGAAGACCTGCGTCATATGGATGAGCACGATGGTGATCATGAAGTCCGATCCCCACCCGTGCAACGCGCGAAGAAACCAGCCCAGAGTGAGGCCGTGATTCAGGAAGTTAAGACTGTTCCACGCATCCCGCGCTGTCGGCGTATAGACCAGCGCCAGCAGAACTCCGGTCACGATTTGCATCATCAGAATGACAGTCGCGGCACTTCCAAACACATACCACCAGCTCGCGCTGCTCTTGGGGATGGGGTGTTCGGCTGCCTCAATCACAGGGCCTGCCAGTCCGAGTCTGCGATCCAGCCAATGGTAGATTGCAATTCCCTTTTGTTTCAACCCTTGCATGGCGAACTCCCCGGAGCCGCAATGCTGGCATGAGTTGCCAGCGTGGGCAACTGACCCGCACGAATCATTAGCCGGTCACCGGCAATTTTGTATTCATATTCAAAAAGTCCACGCGGAGGAGGTCCTGCGGCACGGGCGCCATCCTGGTAATAGACGCCGCCGTGACATGGACACATGAAGAGCTTCGATTGCGGAAACCAGTGCACGGGGCATCCCATATGTGCGCAATTAATCGCAAAGACCTGGAATTGGTTCTTCTTGATGTGGCGGACCCAGCAAGGGAGCGTACGCGTCTGCCCATCGGCGGGTGAGCCGTCGGGATTATGAAAATGGGCCAGGCGAGTTTCGCCCTCCGGAAACTGGTTCAGAAACCCCAGCGGAATCCAATATTCGTAGCTTCTGCCCCGCTTGAACACAGGTCCCAAAATGTAACCGAGAATAGGCACAGCCAGCACGGTGCCGACGGCTCCATTGGCCATCAACGCGATCTTAAACAGGAATGTCCGCCGCGAGTGTTGACTCGGCTGTGTTGTCGGATTTTCCAACGCTTACCTCCTGCCTCGCGATTGCACTGGGGCGATCGCTGCCTGGTCTTTCCGTTTATCCGCCGGTGTAACCGTCGTTCCGGGATGAGGCGTGCGCTGGGAAACGAGCCATGCCACCACATCCGTCACTTCCCTGTCTGTCATAGGCTTCCCATCTGACTCGCCACGCCAATCGGGCATCTTCTGCTCCGGTATTCCCGCAACAATAACGTCCCGAAGGCCGCGACTGCTGATCAAGGCAAGATAGGATGGATCGACAATCGAGCCGGTTACATGCGGCGGCCCACCGGCCACTCCCTTGCCATCCGCGCCGTGGCATTGAGCGCAATTTCTCTGAAAAACGGCCTGCCCCTGAGTAGCATCGCCGGGCGACCCCGGGTTATACGCTGGTGAATTTTGCCTACCCAGAACGTCAGGTTTGCCCCAGCTTTTGATCATTCCGTCCACGATGTCTTCGACCTGCTCCGCAGTCAGCAGGCCCCCCGCCCCGGCTCCAAACGCAGGCATTAGACGATGCGGTACACCGTTGGAGACAATCACCTGAATGGCGTCGTGTCCCGCCCAGGCCAGATAGACCGGATTGTTGAGCGGCAACGCAGGTCCATTTCTTCCGTTGTCTCCATGGCAAGCCGAACAGTTGGTCTTATACAGGGTCGCAAAGTCATGCGTCTGGTCCGGCCGCTGCGTCTCCGGACGGAATCCTGGTTTCCCCGGCAGATGATTGCAGCCAAGACTGGCAAATAAAAGAAGGGCAACGAGGATTTTTCCCGGTGTTTTCATCACGACTGGTCCTTCTCCTCGTCGCCGATGCCCTGCGACTCCAGACCCGCGCGTACCGCAAACGGAAGAGACTGGAATTGCTCCGTGCGCACCCGCACGTGCAGATTGACTACAAATCCGGTGACCAGTCCGAACGCAATCTGCGAAAGAATAAACCACGGCCAGTCGATCCTTGGAGTCAGGTCCGGGCTAACAGCCTGCAGCGTGGCATAAAGCATTCCAGTCCAGAAAAAAGGTGCCAGAAACCCCGCAGTGAGAATCGGCTTGCGCGGGAACATCGGCAAAATCGCCCCGTAAAGCAGTCCGACAAGAACAGATCCCCCGCCGTGGATCACAATGGCAAGTACAAGTCCGCGAAGATGAAAAGATGAGAGGAATGCCGTGCTGCTGGATGCCCAATCCGGAACCGCGAAGGCCGCGAGCAGATTGACCGGATACCAGATGCTGTGAAATCGTATCAACCCGTATAGCAGGGCTGGACCGATCATCGCAACACCTCCCGCAATGCCGCCCTTCACACCTGCGCCGAGCGTAAAGGTCTCCACGGGTAATTTCTTGCGATGGTTTTCAGAAATAGGTAGGCGGGCGACCTGAGAACGCGAACTTTTAATCGTGATGGATTCGGTAATTACTTCGACGTGTTCATGCTTCTCCTGCGGTAGAACTTCATGAAACCAACCCACCGACGCATGGATCACCAGCGCCAGCCCGAGCAGACTCACCACCCAGCTTGTCACCAGGCCGGCACCGATGAGAGTAACTCCGAGGGCGAGCACCATCGGCATCGCCGTGGAGGATGGCAAATGGATCACCGCGTGCTCAGGGGGATGCTCGTGTTCCGTTTCCATGCTCATCGTCTCTTCATCTTCCAATCACGTACACCGCCGTAAAGACCACCACCCAGACGGCATCCACAAAATGCCAATACATGGCAAGTGTGTGATAGCGGTGAACCTGATCCACTCCCACCCGGTTGAATAAGCCGAGAAGCATCACGACTGTAAGCATGAGCAACCCGATCGTCACGTGCGTCGCATGGAGCCCGACCAGGGAGTAGAAGGTTGTGCCGAACAGGTTCGTGCGGACCGTCAGCCCTTTGTAATAGATCAGGTGATACCACTCGCGCCCGGTTCCCAGCAGGAAAATGACTCCCAGCAGAATGGTTCCGACCAGCCAGCCAATAAAGCCTACCTGGCTTTTGCGCTGCAGCGCGTTCACGGACAAATGAACGGTCACACTGCTTGACAGAAGACAGACAGTGTTGAAGATCGGAAGTTCCAGCACCTGCTTGGGCGTAGGGCCGCTCAGACTCTTCCCGAGGTAGTAGAGATACGCCACGACGAAAATCAGGAACATTGCCGATTCCGCCGTGATCAGGCACCACATCCCCACACTGCCGCGGTAAGGAAGAATCCACGGCTCGTCTTTCGGATCGTAGTTGAAGGGGATGGTGGTCATTTCGATGCCATTTCGTGCTGGTGATCCACTTCGTACTCCCAGTCCGGATCTTCTGGATGCTTCAGGTCCCAAAGCGGCCTGCGGCTGCGCACTGTCGGCTCGCTGGCGAAGTTGTAGCTGGGCGGTGGAGAGGTCGTCGCCCACTCCAGGGTCCACGCATCCCAGGGATCGTTACCCGCAAGTTTGCCATAGAAATGCGAGCGGACCAGGTTATAGAGAAAAATCAGGACGGCAACTGCCTGCACGAAGGCACCCCCCGAAACGATCAGATTCCAGACCGTCCAATGGTGGCCGGGCTCGTAGGTATAAATCTCTCGCGGCATTCCCAATATTCCCAAAATATGCATTGGATCAAATGTCAGATGAAATCCGATGACGAAAAGCCAGAAGTGCCACTCGCCCAGTCTCCTATCCATCATTCGGCCTGTCATCTTTGGGAACCAATAATAGAACGCCGCGAAAAGGCAGAAAACGATCCCCCCCAAAATGACATAGTGAAAATGGCCGATCAGGAAATACGTGTTGTGCAATTGCCAATCAAAGGGTGCTACCGCGAGCATGATGCCCGTGAGTCCAGCCAGCGTGAACTGAAACAAAAACGCTGTGCAGAAGAGCATGGGAACATCGAAGCGTATTTTTCCGCCCCACATCGTGGCCAGCCAGTTGAAAATTTTGATTCCGGTAGGAATGGCGATAATCATGGTGGAAAATACGAACGCCGTGTTGGCCGCGGCGTCCATACCCACCGTGAACATGTGGTGCGCCCACACGCTGAAGCTGATAAACCCGATGCCGACTGTTGCGGCCACCATGGCTGGATAGCCGAAGATCGCTTTACGGGAAAACACCGGGACGATCTCGTTGGCGAACCCGAAGGCAGGCAACACCAGGATATAAACCTCCGGGTGGCCGAAAATCCAGAAAAAGTGGGCCCAGATCACGCCCGAGCCGCCCGCCTGAGTGTCAAAAAAGTGTCCGCCGAGATAACGATCGATCAGCAACATGATCTGGGCCGCCGAGAGAGGTGGAAGAGCCGCCAGTACCATCGCGGAAGTGACGAGCATCAGCCATACAAAAAGCGGCATTCTGCTGAACTTCATCCCCTTACAACGCATACACACCGTCGTCACCACCACGTTCAATGCCGTGCCGATCGTTCCAATGCCGCTGATAAAAATTCCCAGAGCCCAGTAGTCGCTCCCATTCCCTTTAGAGAATGCCTTCTCGGTCAGCGGCGCATATGCGAACCATCCCACGTCGGGTACACCCGAGCCACCATAAAGCCCTTTGCCGCCGATAAGGCTGTAGTACAGCAGCAACGCTCCAAACAAGTAAATCCAGTAGCTGAACGCGTTCAGACGCGGGAAAGCCATGTCACGCGCGCCGATCATTAACGGAACCAAGTAGTTGGCGAATCCGAACATGATCGGCATCGCCATCAGGAAAATCATTGTAGTTCCATGCAACGTAAAGAGCTCATTGAAGAGCTCCGGGGACAGGAAGTGAGCTTCGGGAACAGCCAGCTGGATGCGCATCAGCAACATTTCAAATCCACCCACGCCAAAAAACATCAGCGCCGTCGCGATGTACATCAAGCCGATTTTTTTGTGATCGACGGTTACGATCCAGTCGTGCATAACCTGCAGCCACAAGCGATCCAGCTTGTACGCCACAGTCAGATCGACATTTCCTGAGACCGGTATGGAATCAGCCATGGAGCGGTTCCTTTGCCCAAATCCGTTTAGTGGAGTGTCACCAGGTAAGAAGCAATCTCCGCGATGTCATGATCGCCCAATTTCATGGCCGGCATTAAACAGCCTGGCTTGAAACGAGCCGGATCCTTGATCCAGTCTTCCAGGTTCGTTTGCGTATTGGGGAGCGCTCCGGCGGCGATGGTATCGCGGCTCATCAAATGGGTCAGGTCCGGGCCAAACCGGCCGTGCGCCACTGTTCCCTTGATCGTGTGGCAGTTGATGCATGCGTTCTGCTCGAACACCGCGCGCCCTTGCGCGGCTTTCGGATCCTGCGCCGCGTTCTTCTGCTGGTTTGTCATCCATTTCTGAAAATCCTGTGGAGTTTGCGCGTAAACACGAATCAGCATTCGCGCATGCTCCGCCCCGCAGAATTGCGCGCACTGGCCCAGATATATACCGGGCGTTTCCGGCTGCATCCAAATTTTATTCAGCTGGCCGGCCATAAGATCGGTCTTCCCCGACAAACGCGGAACCCAGAAACTGTGGTCAACATCGGCAGTCGCGAGCTTGAGATAAGTGGGCATGGGCCGCTTGGGATCCGGACTAACGGGAATATGCAATTCATTTGCAGTCACTACACCATATCCCGGATACCGAAACTCCCACCAGAATTGATGTCCGATCACGGTCGCATGCAAAGCAGTCTTTGGTGGCGGCGCATTCTGGATAGTGAAGACCACACGCGCGGTTGAAAGAAACAAGACGACCACGATGAGAACCGGAATCACAGTCCAGGACAGTTCAATTTGAGTGCTGCCGTAGATCTGAGGGGGTTCGCGCTCGTCGTCGCCTGGCCGTTGCCGATATTTCAAAACGACGTAAATCAGCAGGACGGAGACCGTGACGAATATGGTCGCAGTGACGCCTAGCGTGAACATGGCTACACGGAAAATATCGTGCGCAGGTTGGGATTGCGGAGCAAAGATGTTCGTGGAAGAGGTAAAAAGCTTGTCGAACAGATCGGAAAAAGATTTTTTTGGAGAGAGCAGCGCACAACAGGATGCAGAGCTAGCGAAGTTCAATCTTTGAAAACGGCCCGGCTGCTTGGAACACAATCGGGTCGAGAAGCGAGTTCGCAAAGCCACACTACTGCCCCTGATTCAGCATGAACTGCATGCGGTGGTTAGTCAAACCTGCTATCCAAGAAATTCTTGCCGTGCTCGCTTAGTCGTTATTTTCAGCCCTTGCGAAAAAGTCTCTCCTCGGGCGTGAGAGCCGCAAAATCAGTGGGATGCTGCACAGAATGGAATGGGTGTACTGACACGGCCGATTGGCCAGCGGCAGATCGACCGGGCCTGCTACTGACGGATGCGAGGGTTGACTACAACGTACAGAGCGTCGGTCGCAAGATTGACCAGGATGTACGTCAGCCCAATTGCCAGAATGCAGCCCTGAACCAGCGGATAGTCACGATTTGAGATTGCCGAAATCGTCAGACGTCCCAGACCGGGCCACGAAAAAATCGTTTCCGTGACAATCGCGCCAGCCAGCAAGGTGCCGAATTGCAAACCCAGAATGGTCAACAGGGGAATCATGGCGTTGGGCAGCGCGTGCCGGTACACGACGGCCCGCTCCGAAAGCCCTTTGGCGCGCGCGGTGCGGATGTAGTCCTGACCAAGCTCTTCCAGCATGGACGTACGCACCATGCGCGTCAGAATGGCGGCCAGCGCCGTGCCCATCGTGATCGTCGGCAAAACAAAATGACGCCAGGAGCCAGTGCCGGAAACCGGAAGCCATCCCAGCGCGATGCCGAAGATCAGGATCAGGATAGGACCCAGCGTAAAGCTGGGGAAGGACACTCCAAAAAGGCTCACAACGCTCAGGCCATGATCCTGCCATTTCCCTCGGTGGCGGGCAGATGCAATTCCTGCGGGAAGGGCCAGAAGAATCGCCAGAAGAATCGCTGGAATCGCCAGCTCCAGAGTGTACGGATAGCGAGACAGGATCAGCTTCGTCACTGGCCGGTTCAGCCGGATGGAACGCCCTAAATTTCCGTGCAGAACCCCGCGCCAATACAGCGTATATTGCATCCCCAGCGGCACATCCAGACCATACGCATGCCGTAGCGCGCCAATATCTGCAGCGGTCGCGCCCTCACCCAGCATCTGCTCCACCGGGTCGCCGGGGACAAGGTGAATTAAAAGAAAAATGAGCGACACCACCACCCAAAGCACAGGAAGCAGCAGGAGCAGCCGCTTCAGGATTGCTGTCCATGCGGCCATCACTGCGGATGTTCCATCGAGGTGCCTGTACGTTGCTCACCCGTCGTTGAACTTCGGGATTTATCGTGAAGCGGCGCCTGCTGTGCCACTTCAGGTTCCACGCGAATCCGGGTAATGCGCCGTCCATCCATCGCGGCGACGGTAAATCGGCGGCCATCATGAACGACGGAATCTCCTACCTCAGGGATTTTCTGCATATGCACCAGAAGAAATCCGGCCAGCGTCTCCACTCCACCATCGTGCGGCAACTGCCATCCCATCTGTGTTTCCAGATCGAGCAGGGTTACGTTGCCGTGCAAGACCAGAGTACCGGAGGAAAGCTTTTGCATGGAGCTGTCGCGGATGTCGAATTCATCTTCCATCTCTCCGACAATCTGTTCCAGTGCATCCTCCACTGTAACCAGTCCCGTCACAGAACCGAATTCATCCACCACAATGGCCAGATGCCGCCTGCGCGTCTGGAACTCTGTCAGCAGGTCTGAAACCGCTTTTGTCTCAGGCACGATCGTAACCTCATGCATGAGCTGGCCGATCCGGAGTTCCTCGTTGCCTTCCCGTGGCAGCCCTGCCTGCGGAATCGTCTGGACGATTGCGCGAAAATGCATCAGGCGCGCCAAATCCTTGGCATAGACGACACCGATGATGTGCTCGGGACCGCGCGCGGGATCATAAACCGGGACACGGGAGCGTTGGATCTGCGTAATGCGGGCATTGGCATCAGCCAGTGAGAGATCCGCAGGCAAGGAGAAAATCTTCTGGCGCGGGGTCATAATTTCGCGCACCGCAATCGTATCCAGATCAAGCACGCGATGAATGATCCTTTCCTGCTTCTGCGGCAATAGGCCCATGTGCCGCGTTGCGGTGGTAATCAGCTTCAGTTCTTCCAAAGAATGAGCAATCCCCTCCGGCACGCGCGCCAGACGGAACAGTCGCAAAACCGTTTCCGCGGAGCCATTCATCAACCGCACCACTGGCCGTGTGATCCGCATAAAAACGTCGATGGGTCCCGCGATGGCAAGCGCCATTTTCTCTCCCTGACGCAGTGCAAGCGACTTGGGAACCAGCTCGCCAAACAAAACCTCCATATATGTAATCAGGCCGAATGAGAGAATCGCGGAAACCAGCGCCGCATAGAGCCGCGCATGGGGCAAGAGGGAAAGCCATGGGCGCAGAAATTGGGCCACGAACGGCTCACCCAACCATCCCAGCGTCAGACTCGCGAGCGTTACCCCAATCTGCACAGCAGGCAAAAATTCGTCCAGATTTGCCTGAAGGTTCGCTACCGTGCGCGCCCCCGGACGTTCCTGTTCGATCAGTTGCTGCACCCGGGTCCGGCGCAGAGACACTAAGGCAAACTCCGCAGCCACAAAAAAACCGTTGCAAAGAATCAACGCAACAATGGCGGCAGCTCGAAATAGCGGCAGCGTTGGCATTCGCATCAGAGTCTAGCAGGGCGCGAGGCCCCGCATGGGACGGAACTCCTCGCGAACATTTTTCGTATCGTAAGCCAGCAGGCATAAGCGGCTAAAACATTAGCCCAGCCATCAGGAGAATTGCGTACCCATGACCTTCAGTCCTAGAGCAATTCGCAAGTGGTTCCTTGCAATCTGCGCCACCATTGTTTTGACCGGCAGTTGGAACTCGGCCTTTGCGGCAGACATCACGTTTCATCGCTCGTTAAGTTCCAGCGGACCGGTCGCCCTGAAGGTCTGCACAAACTCCGGCACGGTTGTGGTCACTGGCGCTGAGGGGAATAAGGTTGAAATCTCCGCCAAAATTCACAATAGCAAGTGGAGCGCCTTCGGCAACACGGAGCGGATGAAAGCAATCGCAGCCGACCCGCCGGTCATCCAGAGTGGAAATGTGGTCCATGTCGGAAACCAGGAAACTTGCGGCCGTCATCTGCTGCAGAACATTGCCATTGACTACGTCATTTCTGTGCCAAAGAGCTCATCCGTAGTGGTCAATAGCGGTTCGGGCGACATTCACGTGGCCACCATCCAGAGCTTTGTACGTGCGGCAAGCGGCAGCGGAAGTATCAAAGCCACGGATATCGGTCCGGCCTCAAGGCTGGAAACCGGCTCGGGCACGGTGGATATTCAGAGCGCACATGGAGACGTGAAGGCGATCTCCGGTTCAGGGGATCTTGCCATTCGCGACTCCGATGTGACGGAAGCACGGCTGCGGGCCGGCTCCGGCAACATCACGGCGATCAATCTGCAGGGCGGCTTGCGCGCAAATACAGGCAGCGGCTCTCTCACTCTGTCGGGCAGCCCTGGATCGGATTGGAAGATTGAGACCGGCACCGGCACGATTCGTTGCCATCTGAACGCAAACTCGAAGTTCACTCTGGACGCAGAAACCGGCTCAGGAGCGGTTCATTCGAAGCTGCCCATGCCAAACTCCGGCCACGGTACGAACAGCGAACTACGCGGGCCAGTCAACGGAGGGGGCCCAATCGTAAAGATGTCAACCGGTTCGGGGGACATCGAAATCGAGTAGGTTTGGCGTGGCCAGTGAGCAAAAGTGGCCAGGTGTCCAGCTGCTGCCCTGTTGACGGTTCTTAGTTTGACCCATGATCCCTTACAGTAAAGCCATGCCTTCTGCCCTTGGTGAGCCGACTCGCGCAATTCCCGCCGACCAACTTCGCCTGATCGTCTTCGACCTGGATGGCACGCTCATCGATTCGCGCGCCGATCTTACGCAATCCGTGAACGCAACTCTGCGCAATTTTCAACGGCACGAACTGCCGGAAGATGTCATCGCCAGCTACATTGGCGACGGGGCCGGGATGCTGATGCGCCGCGCGCTCGGCGACCCGCACGAGGGGCCGCTGTTGGAGCAGGCGATCGAGTATTTCCTGAGTTACTATCGCGAGCACAAGCTGGATAAAACTTATGTGTATCCGGGGATACTGCCACTGCTGGATGCATTGCGCGAACATCCGCGCCAGCCGCGCATGGCTGTCTTGAGCAACAAGCCCGTCGG
>DASSZI010000099.1:0-4488 GCA_035713565.1 Acidobacteriaceae bacterium
CACGCAATAGCGATGCGCCTCCGCGTCTCTGTCCGCCATGGCATCCGTGATCGCAACAACGTTATAGCCAAAATCGTAGGCGCTGCGCACCGTAGATTCCACGCCCATGCTGGTGGCCACGCCGGTGACGAATATCTGGGTGACACCGCGCCTGCGCAGATCTTCATGGAGGGAGGTTCCGATGAAGGCGCCGACCCGCTGCTTGCTCACCCGATAATCGTCAGGATGCGCATCCAGCTCAGGAACCAGATCGGTCCAGTCAGGAGGAAGGGAGGACAAGTCGCGAAATCCCGCATCTGTCCGTCCGGGAGCCACACCAGTGACATTCACGAGGACCACTGGCAGCCCGCGACTCCGGAAAGCACGCGCAAGTTGGGCGATTCGACCGATGATCTCGCTGGCAGGAGGTACCGTCGACATGGCGACGATCCCTTTCTGTAGATCAATCACGACCAAAGCCGCAGTGGGATCGAGTCTGCTTAGGGGCATGTTTTCTCCGTTTCCTTCCAACGCTCCAAGATAAATGATGGAAGCGAGCGCATGCGCGGTCTGGGGAGGAGTTTGGTTGCGACTGTGTGGCGCGGCGCCAACCATGCCGGCGCGCCGGATCCCTCGTGCAAGAATGTTCTGCTCTGGTTCCGCGGAACGGGTCCGCCTAGACGTGCCGCTTTCTGCACCCTTGACCATTGCCCACGCAGCCCTTAGGGTGGACGATAGAATGCAGTTGTCGGCAAGGTTTCCGGACAGAGCCCATCTGCTCAGGAACAGTTCCGAGATCAACCTAATGATGAGAGTTGAAGAAACGCGAAAGTGGCGGAATTGGCAGACGCACCAGACTTAGGATCTGGCGGGTAAAACCGTGGGGGTTCAAGTCCCCCCTTTCGCACCAGAATTTTCAGCCTTAAAGGTGGCCGGTCGAACACGCTTCCTCCTGCGCAGCGGCAGTGATTCGCGATACTCTTGGGTCATGAGCCAGCCCCTTTCTACTCCAAACATCAACATTGTTCATGCGCCGGATTACCGCGATGGATATGCTAACAGCGTGCAAGTGCGCGCCAGCGTATGGGATTTTCTGCTGGTGTTTGGCGCCGCCCGCCAGGACCTGCCGAATGAAGTGACTCTGCAGAATTTTCAGGGCATCTACCTTAGCCCTCAACAGGCCAAGGCCCTGTGGAACTTGCTCGGCCAGAACCTTGCACAATATGAGCAGGCATTCGGCAAGATCACGATTGAGCCTTCGCAAAGCTTCCCGGGCTCGGTTCCGGGCCACGGGCCGGGGAATGGTCCCATCCATTAGGCCCAGCTCACGGGAGTTTGCTTTGCCAGAAACGAAAAAAACTTCTGACCCACGCCTGGGACAAATCCTGTTCCGCCGCCACAGGGACGAACCTGCGCCGGCGTGGATGATATTTTCTGTCATTTATGGATTTGTTTTTCTGTCGCATTTGCCTCTGTTGCGGCTGCCCTACTTTTGGGACGAAGCAGGCTATTACATTCCCGCCGCCTGGGATTTCTTTCGCACGGGTTCTTTGATCCCTTACTCCACGTTGACGAACGCCCATCCACCCTTGCCCGCGATCTATCTTGCCTTCTGGTGGAAGATATCCGGTTTCGTTCCTGCGGTTACCCGACTGTCCGTTTGTCTCGTAGCCACTCTGGCGCTGACGGCCGTCTTTGTACTGGTCCGGCGCCTTCTGAATACCAGCGTGGCGGCCGCCACGACCCTGCTGACGACCCTCTACCCGGTGTGGTTTACGCAGAGTACTCTGGCCCAGGCAGACATTTTTGCCTGTGCAGCGACGATGTGGGCACTCGTATATGCCCTGGAGGAATCACCCACAGTTCGCCAGGGCTGGGTGGCAGCGCTCTGGTTCTCTGTCGCCGCCCTGTCCAAAGAAACCGCCATCGTGACGCCGCTGGCGCTGGTGGGTTGGCATCTCTGGGAGATGCGCCGCAAGCCGGCGCAGGGTGCGGCCCATAGGCGCATAGCCGTCCAGCTTGCCTTGCCTGTTCTGCCGCTGGCGGGCTGGTATCTCTACCACTTCCACAAGACCGGATATATGTTCGGCAATCCGCAATTTGTTCGCTATAACGCAGTGCTGACGCTGCATATTCTTCGCTTTATGCTTGCGCTCGCGCAGCGCCTGATGCAGATCACCATTTACATGAACTTGTTCGTCCCGGTGCTGTGTATGGTAGCCGCCATGTTTCTGCCCGCGTTGGTGCAAAATGATGGCGCAGCGCGTCCACGGGTCTCCTGGAACGCTCAGGCACAGATCGGCATAATCCTGCTGGCGAACGTGCTCTTTTTTTCCGTCATGGGGGGTGCTCTGTTAGCCCGTTATCTGCTGCCGCTCTATCCGCTCATCCTGCTGCTGTGCGTTTCCACCTGGCGTCGGCGGGTACTGCAGTGGCCTTGGATTGTCGCGCTGAGCGTTGTGGCTTTTCTTGCCGGGTTGTTCGTGAACCCACCCTATCGCTTTGCTCCAGAGGACAACCTGACCTATCGCAGCATGATTGTGATGCAGCAGCAGGGCATTTATCAGGTTCTCCACCGCGCCAGCGGGGGCACCGTGCTGACGGCGTGGCCAGCGACCGATGAACTGACCCGCCCCGAACTGGGCTATGTTCGCCACCCCGTATCCGTGGTTGCGATCGACGACTTTTCCCTGCCTCAGATCGAGTCGGCCATGCGCCTGCCGGGTTACGATGCGGCGCTGGTATTTTCTACAAAATACCAGTCGGAGAACACTCCGGCATGGCTTCGCTTCGGAGATGCGGAATGGAACCGGGAATATTTCGGTTACCACCGTGATGTGCCGCCCGGCGCGATCGCGCGGCTTTTGCACGGAGACATGGTCTGGCGAGCACGAAGCCGCGGGCTATGGACCGCCGTCATCCTTTTCAATCGTCCGCAGGTGGGGCGGGCTGATCTATTTAGCCAACCACCGCGCGCAAGTGCACGGCTCACCCTGGTTGGTTCCGCGCCGTAACACCGGTCACTTTGAACTCATTGTGCGGCGGTGGGTTGAGGCGCCGACTCCGAGATCATCCCGATCGTCCCCAGCCACGTGTCCACCAATTCCGGCCATCGTGACACCGGAAGGTGCGTACGCCGCAGCCCGAATGCATGACCACCTTGCGCGTAAAGGTGCATCTCCACGGGAACTCCGGCTTTTTTTAGTGCGATGTAATAAACCAACGATTGATCGACACCGTCTACATTGTCATCTTCGTTCTGCAGCAGAAATGTGGGAGGCGTGCTTGAAGTAACCGGAATTTCCGGATTCAATGCAAATTCTCTGGTCGTGTTCTCCCTCAGGTGGCCGGGATAGATCGCGACGGCAAAATCAGGGCGGCAGCTGACACTGTCGGCAGCATCCACGGGTGCATAGGAACGCTGCATGAAGTGCGTACTGATATTTGCTACCAAATGTCCGCCCGCCGAGAACCCGAGGACGCCAATCTTTTTGGGATCGATGTGCCACTCCGCTGAGTGGAAGCGCACTAGCCCCATCGTCCTTTGTGCATCTTCCAACGCCGTGGGCGCTTTCGGATGGATGTTGCACTGGCAATCCTCGTGGTAAGCCGGACCCGAATCCGGTACTCGGTACTTCAGGAGCACGCACGTAATGCCATGTAAAGTCATCCAGTCGCAGACCTCCGTGCCCTCGAGATCAATTGCGAGAATTGAATAACCACCACCCGGAAACACCACAACGGCCACGCCAGTATTCTTTCCATTCGGCGAGTAGACTGTCATCGTAGGCCGCGAAACATTTTCCACCGCTATCCAAGGCCTGCCAGCAACAAGGTCTTTGGGTTTGTTGGCAACTTCCGCGTTCTCAGGGTCGCCGACAGATTGCCCATCCGGTACCGCCCCTGGCCATATCGCGACTTGTGTGTGTCCGGCCGAGGGCTGCCAAGGAGGTATCTGGCCACGCAGTGGCCAAACTGTAAACATGAAACAGACAGCGAAGAGCAAACACCTCATCCCAATTCCCCAGCCCTAACACTCAGTCGCTTCCCAATTCTAAGGCACCTAAAGGAAATAGGTTGCCCGATAATTACGCTCCTCGGAAAGGAACCGGCTCGGTTCCTTCTACCTGATTTGGCCAAACCGCACAAATAGACTCCAGTCGGCTGTTACAAAGCCATGGACCATGCATATTTTCTGCTCGTGAATCAAAGCCCATTCCGCTAAGCGCGAATTTCCGTCCAATTTGCAGGCGGCCTTCTATAATCACCAATGTTGTGACGCAAACTCCAGTTCCCCGTTCTGCGCGTGGCGCCCGATTGCGTCGCTTCCTGTCGGCGGGCCTGCTCGCGTGTTCGCTCTTGATTGCGAACTCCGGCAGCGCGCAAGCTCCTCCGCCAGCGGCGCCTGCGTGGGATGGTCACGTCGTCTGGGTGCTTCCGTTTGACAATCAATCGGCACAGCCCGGGGTGGAGTGGATCGGCGCATCGTTTCCCGACCTGATCAACCAG
>DASSZI010000100.1:0-8034 GCA_035713565.1 Acidobacteriaceae bacterium
AACCACGTCGCGTTTGCTGGCCACTGTCGCCATCCGCAGCGGCACGTCGCCGGACCAGTCCATAAACCACCCTGGCCGATAAACATCCAGCTTCTCGACCAGCGGCATCGCGCCATCGCTGTCCATTGTGGGCAGACCTCCACTCAGCAGAGAAAGCTCATCCGCTCCGCGGCCAATGACGAGCGGCTGAAAAGGTGAGCTTGATTGGCCTTTCACGGTGCTCTTGATTGCTTGCGCCGCGTTCACCAGTCGATAGCAAGGATGGCTCAGATAATTGCCGATCAAACTCAGATTCCACAAGACAGAGAGGGCGAGGCAGGCACCCAGAATCAAAGCAGCCTTACGCTGGCGATGCCATACCCATTCCATGAAGATCAGCGCCAGCCATACAGTGGGCACAATCATCGCGACGAAGTACCGCGGAGGTCCGTCGTAATGGAAGACGATGAAAGCTGCGTATCCCGCCTCCCATAAAAAGGCGGTAGTGAAAAGTGTGTCGCGCCACAGAAAACGAAGCCGCGCCAGCGCAGCAACAAAGGCCGTGACCGCCAGCGGAAACAACACCGGATCCACCCAGGTGCCTCGCAGGAAAAAGCGCAGCAGGCGGAGTGGGGAATTTTCCAGTTGCCACAGAGGATTGATGCCGAGAATGATCCTTGAGTCCTGCAGGTAGTGGTGCGACCAGAACAGCTTGAAGCATTCCAGCAGCAAGAGCGCGGTCCCGCCCGCCACCGCAACCAGCTTCCGGGCGGCAGAGCGATTCTGGCGATTGTTTGCCCATATCGGGTAGATCACGGCCGGCAGCACAAACGGTCCCGTGGTTTTCGTCAACGTCATCACGGCAAAGATGATTCCGGTCAGCACCGCCAGCCCATAGCTTTCGCGCCTTACTATTCCTGCCACATAGATGGCCAGCAGCAGGAACATGACGAACGCTGGCTCCAGGATGGCGAGGCGGCTGTAAAAGAAGCCCAGAGCGTTGGCTGCGAACAGAAAGGCCGTAACAAGGGCGAATGTTCCCGGGCGATACTGGCGCGTAACCCGATAGGCCAGCAGCGCGCTCGCCCAGGTGCACAAGACGGCGAATGTTCGTGCGGCAACCACGCTGATGCCCGTCAAGCGAAACAGCAGGCCAACCAGCAGCGGCCATACCGGCATAAACACTCCCGGGTTCCAGCCGCCCGGAATATACGCGTGGCCTAGCGTGAAGTGGTTCAAGGCTGCGCTGGTGTAGAAGCCCTCGTCTGTGAACTGGGCACCCTCCTGGCTGTAAAGATGATAGGTAGGGAAGTCGGCGCGAAGATGCACCAGACGAAGCGCAAGCAGGCCCACAATAAAGGCGAGCAGAATGAAATATCTCTTACGTTCCATGGGCAGCGCGGTCGTGATCCGCCATCAGGCGCGCTTCTCTTCGTGGTACTCCTGCTCGGTATTCACCGCCCACAGGTTGGACTTGTCGCGCACGTTGTTCATTATGTTTTCCGCCGCCGCCATGGCGGTCAGCATGGAATGGTCCTGGTTGTTGTACTTGTGCATTCCATTGCGGCCGACAAGAAACAGATTTTCAAATCTGTCGGTAAACTTCTGGATCACATCAAACCGGTCATACGTGCCAAAGTACGCCGGATAGGTTTTAGGAACCCGCACTACGTGGCCATCCAGAACATCGGCCTTCCGCAGAATTCCTATCTTCTCCATCTCGGCAATGCCAAACTCGCGAATCTCTTCGTCGCTCATCTTCCACAACGGGTCTGTGTCGTTGCAGAAGTATTCCAGGCCGATCCACATTTTAGTTGGATCGGCGACCATCCACGGGCTCCAGTTGTTGAAGATCTGCAGGCGGCCGACCGTCACGTCAGGTTCCTGGATATAAATCCACGTATCTTTCAGCGGGCTGCCATCGGGCTCGGTCACCAGAAGCTTGTTCACCAACAGGCCGACCGTCACAAAATCACGGTAGATCAGGCCCTCACTGACTTGTTTAACCTCCTCGGGAACCGGGCACTGCAGGCTGCGGATGAGGTGTCGAATGGGCATGGTGGAAATCACGTAATCCGCCGGATAGGTGTGCGTCTTCCCTTCGGCATCCATGGCGACGACCTCTGTCACCTTGTCATTGCAGATGCGCAACTCCGTTACGCGAGTCTCCAAATGCAGTTCGCCGCCATTCTGCTGTACCAGGTCGGCCACATGCTCCCATAGCTGTCCGGGTCCGAATTTGGGATACAGGAAGCGCTCAATCAGCGAAGTTTCCACGCCTTTCTGACTCAGGTCGCCGGTATTCTTCTTTGGGCCGGACAGTGCCTGCTTCACAAAATGCTTGACCGCGCTGGTGAGCGAAAGCCCCTTGATGCGCTGCGCGCCCCATTCTGCGCTGATCTTGCGAGGATGCACGCCCCACACCTTCTCCGTGTAGGACTCGAAGAAAAGCTGGTACAGCTGCCTGCCAAAGCGATTGACGATGAAGTCTTCCAGGGAGGTTTCCGGTTTGCGCTGTATGCCGCGCGCCCACAGATAACTGAAGCCGACCTTCACGGTTCGTGGAAGCCCGAGGCCACGGAGCGTTTCGGGAGTCAGTTTAATCGGATAATCAAAAAATTTTCGGAGAAAATAGATTCTGCTTTTGCGGGGACGTACCAGCATCACCAGATCGTCGTGCTCAGGATCAAGCTTCCGCTCGGGCGCTGGAACCGTCCGCTGTTTATTTTGATAGCTGATCGGCACTGCGCCTGTGCCGTCGGCTGCACCGACTGCGGGCATCACGTCCAGCCACCATTCCATCACCCGGTCCGACTTGGAAAAAAAACGATGGCCCCCGATGTCCATGCGGTTGCCCTTGTAACGGATCGTTCGCGAGATGCCGCCGATCTCATCAGTAGCCTCCAGCAGAATCGGATGTACGTCGGAATGCCGCTGAAGTTCCAGCGCTGCTGTCAATCCGGCAGGGCCGGCACCGATGATGATTGCTGTCTTACTCATGAAATGCGCATTGACCCGTGAAGGAAGAATAACTGTATTGTCTCGCACCTGTAGGGTTGGGACAATGTTTTATCGGATCAGTGCGGGAGAGACAGGGTGATGGCCGTGCATAAGGATGAGCGGCACGGTACCGCACTCACAATGCCTAACCGGTATGCGTCAAATGCTATTCTGCCCGCTGGCCCATGGTGAGTCTGCCGAGGCCTGGAGAAAGAGTCAGCAATTTCGTCCTTGTCCAATACGACTCCATCGCGAATCCGTGAACTCGACGGGCTGCGCGGCATCGCCATCCTTATGGTGCTGATGCGGCATTATGTCCACCATCCCAGCCTGTTGCTGCTGGGGCCGCAGTGGGGCTGGATGGGCGTCAATCTTTTCTTCGTTCTGTCTGGATTTCTGATCACGTCCATCCTGCTGCGGATTGCAGCCCACCCTCGCGCCCTTGGAACGTTCTACGCCCGGCGCTCGCTCCGGCTGTTTCCGCTCTATTTCCTGGCGCTGCTGGCTTATTTTGCCGCGTCCGCCGCAGTGGGAACCCCGCAGCCGGTGCGTACCGTTTTTCTCTACATCACGTTTCTCCAGGCGTTTCTTCCACCGCTCCTGACGCACCTGCAGATCGTGCCCCATCCGGCTTGGGTTGTGATGGGATTTGGCGTCCTGTGGTCGCTCTCGGTAGAGGAATATTTCTACCTCTTGTGGGCGCCGGTGGTTGCTTTCACCCATGCTCGGCGCGCGCCGATCTTAGGGATGCTCGCGTGCATTTTGGTGGTCACGCCATTTCTGCGGTTCTTTTATCCCGACCCGCGCGGCGGCCAGGAGTTGTTCCTGGCGCAGATGGATTCGCTGGCGGCAGGCTGTGTTGCCGGGATTCTGTGGCAGGATCATGCGTACCGCTGGCGCGCGGGCCTCCAGCGCCTTGCAGGCTGGCTTTATGCGCTTGTGATCGCGATGCTTGGCGTTGCCGTTTGGATCGACTTCGCCACCGGGATTCATAAGCGGAGCGATTTCGATTTTCGCATCTTCAACGCCACAGACTATTCTGCTCTATGGATAGCGTGGACTAGTCTGCTGCTGGCTGTACTTGCCGTCAGCGGTACGCAAACCGGAGTGGCGCGGCTGCTGCGGCATCGTGTTCTGGGCTGGTTCGGTCAGATTAGCTATTGCTTGTACGTTGTCCATTACCCGATTTACCTGGCGCTGCGGAACTATCTTCCGCATAGCATGGCGCTGATCGCTGCTTTCTCCATATCGCTGGCAGTCTCGGCCCTCTCGTGGCGCTACTTTGAAGGTCCAATCGCGCGCTGGAAACAGCATGCCTATCGTTACCCCATAGAACCCCAGCCGGAAGCCCCGACGATGGATGCCGAGGGATGACCCGCTATTCGTAAGCCAGGGCGTCGATGGGGTCCTTGCGCGCCGCTTTATATGCGGGATAAATGGCCCCAATCAGTGCGCTTACAAACGACAGCACCGTGGCCAGGGCAAGCCAATGGGCGGTAATCGGAAAGGGCAGCGTCGGGAACTTGGCTGTGACGGCCTGGCGAACCAGAAAGCTCAAACCCACTCCCAGCAGGATTCCTCCCACGGCCAGCATTCCCGATTCGCGCAGAATAATGCCCACGATATACCCGCGCGAGGCACCAAGCGCTTTCAGAATGCCGATTTCACGCGTGCGCTCCATGACCGCCGTGTACATGGACTGAAAAATGACCAGAAATCCAATGATCAGCGCAATTCCGATGACCGTATCCAGAGCAGGCTTCAGCCCGGGCAGACGGTTGGGAGTCAACTGTGAAATAAACTCCTGGATACTTTGCACCTGGTAATTTTCCATGCCAGGGGTATGTTGAATTTCCTTCTCCACGGCTGGTTCATTGGCTGGGTTATCGAGCTTGAGATAAAAGAGCGACGCGTTGCCGGGTGAGCCGGTCAACTGATCCAGCGTTTTCAACGGGATGAACTTGCGACCACCTTTTCCATGTTCCACGATTCCGCAGATGCGGAACTGATGATTCATGATGGTGATCTGCTCGCCAACTGTGTGGCCCTGGTCGCTCCGCGCATACACGTCGTCCACAATGACATCAAGGGGGTGCTGGAACGGAGTACCGGAGAGGAAGACAAAGGGCTTGAGGGCATTGAAGCTGGCAAAATCAATCCCGTAGATATTCTCCACAGATTTTCCGGCAGTAAACTGCACGGCAACCGGCGCGGCAACGGCGACGTGGGGCAGTTTGGCCAGGACGTTGGCAATTTTCGCCGACACCGGAGCGCCACTGACCCCGACAAGAAAGCTGCTATTAGCCGGCTTGACAATCAGGTCTGCGCCAATCCCGCTTGCGTTTTGCTTCCAGCCGTTTAACTGGCCAAGCATGATGGCGGTAACGGAAAGAATCATTACGACTTCGATCGCCACAGCGGTCAGGCTGAGCAGGGATCGCATGGGGCGGTGCACCAGGTTACCGAAAACAAGTTTGTTCATAAGGGATCAAAATCCGCGAGTTTGCAAGGAGTGTATTCGCGCCTGAGAACGAGTATATCGGTCGAACTCAAGGTCCTTCAGCAAGGCTCGCAGCTAGAACGCGAGACCCGCTTGCGCTTCCATTATTACTAAAGTAAGGGCAGGCTGTGAATTTAATGTTTGACTCAAAATCCATGCAGGATTAGTCTGCAAGTATTTCCTATTCAGCAATTGCGTAGCAGGAGCCGTAATCCCTTGGCTACAGGCATGACATCGACGCATCACTTCGGAGACGCACTGCGAGGAGAACGGCAGCGACGCTCGGTCAGTCTGGAAGACATCGCCCAGACCACCAAGGTGACTGTCCGAAGCCTGCAGGCGCTGGAAGCTGAGGCGTTCGACCAACTGCCAGGCGGAATCCTGGGCAAGGGAATCGTCCGCAGCTATGTACGGTTTCTGGGGCTGGACGAAAAAGAGTGGGTCGCAAGGTTCCTGGATGCCAGCGGACAAAATGCGGAAGCCGCCGGCCTGTCCGACAGGGATTGGGTGAACTTTGCGCTGAATGTATCGACAAACCGCGTCCGGGAAAAGAATGATCTTAAGTTGCGCTGGGCAGGAGTGGTGGCGCTGCTGCTGCTTTTAGTTGGCCTGGGATGGTTTGTCTGGGGATTTGTGCATGAGCGCGTTGCTGTTCTTGCGCACCCTGCCGCAGGTGCGCACTCCGCCTGCCTGCGCTTTTCTCCCGTGGTTCACAGGGAAGCTGCCATTCGGCGGGAGAGTCCGTTTACTGCCGCAATGCGCAAGTCATAGGCTTTTCTTCCCCATTGGCTGCCCCCGAATTCGCTCTGTTTTTCCAAACTTTGTTAGCCTGTATGAGGCGAAGATCCGGGCGTCCGTGTGACTTTTCCGGTTCGCTCAGAGGCCAGCGATGCAGAAGCTCGCGCGCGGTGGGCCTCCACAGGAGGAATTTTGCCAACAAAGGACCGTTTCCTATTTACTTCCGAGTCCGTGACTGAAGGGCATCCTGACAAGATTGCCGATCAGATTTCCGACGCCATTCTGGATGCTTGCCTGCGGCAGGATCCGCACAGCCGGGTCGCCTGCGAAACGCTTACGGCGACGGGTCTGGTGGTGATCGCCGGAGAAATCAGCACGCAGGCATACGTGGATTTTCAATCGTTGGTGCGGGGCGTGGTCGCATCCATCGGTTATGACAATGCGCTGTATGGGTTTGATTCCAACACTTGCGCAGTAATCTCGAGCATCAATAAGCAATCCGGCGACATTGCCATGGGAGTCGATACCGGTGGCGCAGGTGATCAGGGCATGATGTTCGGCTATGCTACAAACGAGACGCCGGAGCTGATGCCGATGCCGATCTCGCTGGCGCACAAGCTGACACAGTGCCTTTCGGAAGTGCGTAAGTCTGGTCAGCTCAGCTATCTTCGTCCAGACGGCAAAAGCCAGGTCACAGTTGAGTACAACGAGGAAGGCAAGCCAGTCCGTGTGGATGCCGTCGTCATTTCCACACAGCATGCCGAAATGGTTTCGAACGAGGAACTGCGAAGCGACATCCTCAAGCACGTCATCCAGGCGACGATTCCGGCAGAATTGCTCGACCACGATACGAAATATCACATCAACCCCACCGGGCGGTTTGTCATCGGCGGCCCCATGGGGGATACCGGTTTAACGGGCCGGAAGATCATTGTGGACACGTACGGCGGGATGGGCCGCCATGGCGGCGGCGCGTTCAGCGGGAAAGATCCGACGAAGGTCGACCGTTCGGCCGCGTATATGGCGCGTTATATCGCCAAAAACATTGTCGCGGCTGGTCTGGCCAGCCGGTGTGAAGTGCAGTTGGCATACGCGATCGGCATTGCGGAGCCGGTGAGCGTCCTGGTCGACACCTTTGGCACCGGGACGTTGCCGGCGCAAGAACTGCAGCAACTGGTTCGCGCCAATTTCCGGCTTACTCCTAAGGACATTATGGAAACGCTGGATCTTCGTCGGCCTATTTATCGCAAAACAGCCGCCTACGGGCATTTTGGCCGCAAGGATGCGGACTTCACCTGGGAAGCGACCGACAAGGCTGCCGCACTGCGGGAACAGGCTGGAAGCAGGAAGACCGTGGCTGCGAAGTAGTCGAACCGGGAACGGAAAAGAGAAGAGAGGCGGACAGACCACGACGGTCTGTCCGCTTTTTTTCTGATCGAGGGCAGGTTGAAAGTTTGACGGCAAGATTCGGAGTGCGCACTGGCCTGCCGCCGTGGAAAATGGAAGCATGATGCTACAGGGTGCCGCTGCAATGTTGGAATCGGTTCTTCCTCTGTCCAGCGCCGCGTTAGGTTCTTCAGCAGCCAAGGACAAGGATTGCTGGCAAGCGATTTTGAGGAGAGACCCGCAAGCGGACGGCAGATTTGTTTACGCCGTTCGAACAACGGGGATCTTCTGCCGTCCTTCCTGCCCCAGCCGCAGGCCCGCGCGCGAGAACGTGGTTTTTTTCTTTGTGCCGGAACATGCCCGCCTCGCCGGATATCGCGCCTGCATCCGATGCGCGCCAGAGTCGATGCATCCGCTGACGGCGCGCCTTT
>DASSZI010000101.1:0-2304 GCA_035713565.1 Acidobacteriaceae bacterium
AGCTCCACGCATAATCCCACGCGACGCAACTCCCGCGCCAGCACCAGCGCTGAGGCCTCTTGCGCCTGTCCCAGCGGAGCGACATACGCATCCGCCAGCGCGCTCGACGTCTCTCTCAAAGCCGCCGCCTGCAGCGTCAACACCAGCCGGTCCGCACCAATCGCAAATCCAATGCCTGGCGCCTTCGGTCCGCCGATGGCTTCGCTCAATCCGTCATAGCGTCCGCCGCCCAGCAATGCATTCTGCGCGCCTAATCCACCATGAGTAAATTCAAACGTCGTCCGTGTGTAGTAATCCAGGCCGCGCACCAATCTCGGATTCACCGTGCACTTCACGCCACACGCATCCAGCGCCGCCAGCACCGCGGCAAAATGCGCCCGCGAATCCTCATCCAGAAAGTCCGCAATCTTCGGCAGCGCGTTGATCTTCTCCTGGTCCTCCGGCACCTTGCAATCCAGCACCCGCAGCGGATTGGTCACTGCGCGCCTCTGGCAATCCACGCAAAGCGTCGGCGCAACATCTGTCAGCGACGCCCGCAGCGCCTCTACATATCGCGGCCGATCCTGCGCCGAGCCCACCGAATTCAACTCCAGCGTCCAGCCGGTCACGCCCAGCTCATCCAGAAATGTCGCCAGCATCTCCAGCACTTCCGCATCGCGCAGCGGAGATTCACTGCCCGCGCTCACCGGCCCAATCACTTCCGCGCCAATCTGGAAAAATTGCCGATAGCGGCCCTTCTGCGGACGCTCCCGGCGAAATTGTGGACCTATATAGTAGAGCTTCTGCAGCAGTCCACTGTCGCCCAGCTTGTGCTCAATGTAGGCGCGGACCACCCCAGCCGTATTTTCCGGCCGCAGCGTCAACATCTGCGCTTTTTCCGACTGCGCGCGCGGACGGTCCTCCCACGTGTACATTTCCTTGGAGACAATGTCAGTTTCTTCGCCCACGCCGCGCGCAAACAGCTGCGTGTCTTCAAAAATCGGCGTGCGAATTTCCCCGAACGCATAGCGCTCGAACACGCGCCGCGCTGTTGCTTCCACTCGATTCCACAGGTCTGTTTCCGGCGGCAGCAAATCGCGCGTGCCCCGTACCGCCTTGATCTGGCTCATAGTCGCTCTATTAACGATAAATGGTCTGCTGCTGAAAGGGTAAGGGTCGACCGGAAATCTCTCTCGAAGCGAACATCTCATGTGTCGCTGTCGAGCGTCACTTAAAAAAAAGCCGGAACCCATGCCACGGGTCCCGGTCTTTTCACACCATCTTAACGATGGCCGTTCAGCACTCCGGCTCGTCGTGCGTCGTGTCTTTGGAGATCGCGCTCGCGTGCATCAGCAACGCAACTGCCGCGGAGGTCATCCGTGTCTTGGCCGAGTCCGCGCGACTGGTCAGAATAATCGGAACCGAAGCTCCTGTCACGATGCCGGCCAAGCTGGCGCCCCCCAGATATTCCAACTGCTTCGCCAGCATGTTACCGGATTCAAGATCGGGAACCACAACGATATCCGCCTGCCCCGCCACCGCGGAAACCAGATGCTTGATCTTCATCGCTTCCGGGCTCACCGCGGTATCGAACGCCAACGGTCCATCCAGAATGCCTCCGGTAATTTGTCCCCGGTCTGCCATCTTGCACAATGCTGCCGCGTGAATCGTCGAAACAATGCTGGACTGCACCGTTTCCACTGCCGACAAAATCGCCACCTTCGGCACCGGCACGCCAAGCACATGGGCCAGGTCAATGGCGTTCTGCACAATGTCCACCTTGTCGTCCAGCGTCGGCAGAATATTGATGGCCGCATCCGTGATCAACAAAATCCGATCGTAGGCCGGCGTTTCCATCACAAAGGAATGGCTGATTCGCCGCAAGGTGCGCAACCCGGTTTCCTTCGCCAGCACCGGGCGCATAAACGCATCCGTATGCAGACTTCCTTTCATCAGTGCGTCGGCCAGTTTGGAGCGGCAAAGTTCCACAGAAATCTTTGCCGACTGAAATTCGTCTCCGGCATCAACCATCTCACAGGATGAGATATCGAACTTTTCCATCTCGGCGAGACGCTGTATCTTCTCTTTCGGCCCCACCAGGATGGGACGAATGACGTCGCAAACAGCGGACTCCAGGGCGCCAGCCAGCGCCACTTTAGTCAACGGATAGCAAACGGCAACCGGAATGGGCGGCAGTTGCCGGGCGCGCTCCAGGAGTACATCGAAACGGCTCACCACAGTGCTGGTATGGGTCGACATTTAAAATGCCTTCTTTCTAACTTCTGGTGTTCAAGGTCTAGAGAAACTCATGCTTGCCTTGCTTCG
>DASSZI010000102.1:0-11074 GCA_035713565.1 Acidobacteriaceae bacterium
CTTCCTGGCCCTGCATGTGGCCGTCGACGACCACTCCCGCATGGCCTTCACTCAGATGCTGCCCGATCAAAAGGCGGAAACCACCATCGGCTTCCTGAACTCGGCCGTGGAGTTTTTCGCCACTCACGGCATCGCCGTACGTGCCCTGCTGACCGACAACGGCTCCAGCTACCGCTCGCGCCAATTCCGTTTTGCCTGCCAGAACATGACCATCAAGCACAACCGCACCCGACCCTATACGCCCCGAACCAACGGCAAGGCCGAGCGCTTCATCCAGACCGCGCTGCGCGAATGGGCTTATGCCAAACACTGGACCGACTCCCAGCAAAGAGACCTGCATCTGCAGCCTTGGACCGACTACTACAACCGCGAACGGCCCCATGGTAGCCTCAACTACAAGCCGCCCATCAGCCGCTCCGATTTCGGTACAACCTCTTGATCCTCTACAGCCACCCTGTCCGGTTGCGGAGTTCGGATGAGCTAACTGACGGAAAATATTGTCCCAACCGATATTGCTGACTGCAAATCCGTGCACATGCCGTTGATTTCGAAAAACTCCGCCTTAGCCACCCGCACATATTCCCTAGAGAAACCTCTCATTTGCGGTCTGCAGAGTTTGGCCCCTCACTTGCACTTACATTGGCGTGGACATTTCCCTGCCCGACCAGCTAACAAGAAACATCGTAAGTTCCTGCGTCTCCGTGCGAGCGTCTGAATCGGACGGATGTCGCGGCGCCGGCCCGATGGCACGGCTTCCAGGCAAATTGAACCATCTGGCAGAGCCATGCGAAAAAACTTTTCACTCCAGGAGAAAAATGTATTTCGCGACCGTTCTTGAAGTGCATCCAAGTCTGCTGGCGAGCAATGCAATCCGCCGTAGACCGCTCGTTCAAACCTCAGAGCATCTGATGAAGGTGGCGAAATGACCGCGCATTTTTCTTCCGGGTTTTCCGATTTCAAGTCCGATCCAGCGGTGGCGCTCCTGCGCAACATCATTCATCCTTTATGGGCCAGGACGGCTCATCCGGCATACGCGCGTTACCTGCGCGAATTTCAGCGCACCCAGGATTTACGGCCTGAGGAATTGCAACACCTGCAAATGCAGCGGCTCCGCCTGCAACTTGTGCATGCCTACCGGTACGTCCCGTTTTACCGGCTGCGGATGAATGAAGCCGGCTTGACGCCCTTGGACATTCAGACCCACGAGGACCTCCGGTTATTGCCTGTGGTCACTCGGGCGGATATTCAAAAGCATCAGGACCTCATGGTTTCGAGCAATGTACCGTCCGGCAAACGGCTCAGAAATCAGACCTCGGGTTCGACGGGCAATCCGCTGCCGTTTTATGTCGATAAGGAACGGCTCGATTCTCGCCTGGCCGGCAGTGCTCGGTATGACCAATGGTCTGGCCTCCGCCCGGGCGACCGTTACGCCCACCTGTGGGGTTCGCGGTCCGGTGCCACCGAAAAGTCTGAGGCTCGCCCGGCCTGGCAAAAGAAGCTGATTGATCGCGATCTGACGCTGGATACGACCTCCGCGACAGGCGAGTCCATGGCGGAGTACGCAGAAGTGCTGCGTCGCTACCGTCCGCGTCATATGTTAGCGTACGCGCAATCCGCAGTATTGTTTGCTGATTTCTGCACGAGAAATGGCATCGACGACATCGCCTTCGAGTCAATGATCATTTCTGCCCAACTGCTGTCTGACAACGACCGGTCTCTCCTCGAAAAGGTGTTTGGAGGCAAGGTGTTCAACCGCTACGTTTGCCGGGAGGTTAACGTTATCGCAAGCGAATGCGAAGCGCATACCGGGTTGCACGTGGACGCGGACACCCTTCTCGTCGAGGTAGAACCCAGTCCTCTTCTGCCTGCAAACATGGGCCGGGTACTCGTCACGGACCTGCTCAACCGCTCCATGCCTCTGATTCGGTACGAAATCGGCGATGTTGCCTCGCTGGATGCGACTGCGGAATGTCCCTGCGGACGCTCGCTGCCGCTGATGGGAGCGATTCAGGGGCGCATTTCGGACCTGGCGCATGTAGCTGGCGGACGCAGGATGACGAAGACCACAACGGTAAGCGGTCAGGCCGCGATGGCGGAAGCCGGTCATGGGCAGCTTGTTCGGGCGATATCACGCCCTACGCTTGAAATTGTGGGGGGAGCCGGGTATGCCGGGGACAACCGCGAAGCGACATGGAACCTGCAACACCGTTCAGAAGGAAGGGCGGAGCTAACGATTGTGCCAGTGGGACCTGCACCAGCAGATGCACCTGGAAAGCAGTGCTTTGGAGAAAAGAGCGGCCCAGAAGCCGCCATTAGTACCGCCATTTAGTCAGGAGAAACTTTTTCATGGGGATCTTTCATACTCATGTTGTTCTGCCTTTGATCGAACCAGTTACCTATAGTGGGCTTGCCAGCCGTCTTCGCAGTATCCGGAAATTTGAGTCACTTTCGACTGCCCAGCAACGCGCCGCCCAGCATGAGCGCCTGCAGAAGCTCCTAACCTATGCCTATACCACAGTGCCGTTCTACAGAAGCCAATTCAACGATGCGGGAATCCATCCGTCCAGCATCCGGCCCGGCGAGCCCATTCCTATCGCCGTTACTGCTCCGGGGAGGTTGCGTGAGCGGTTCCGCGCAATCGATGCAGCGGCACCTAAACTCGGCGACTTGCAGATCACGAACCGCGAGACCGGGATCCCTTTCAAACCCACACCCCAAAACCTGCACGGGCTGCGACACCGGACGGCTCTCAACATTCACTTGAACGGGTGGGCTGGCTTCAAGCCTGGCCAATCCATCATGACGATTGCAGTCACCCCACTGGATCAGCGCACCGAACCAAACGGGAAATTGCGAGTCCTTGCGGATATCCTGATGCGCCGCCTCCCCGGTCCAAGGGGCCCGGTCACGGACGAGATGCTGGAGCGGTCGCGCCTGCTTTTTGAGAAACGGCATCCTCGGGTGCTTTGCGGCCATCCTTCGGCGCTTGCCGCCTTTGCCGCCTACATGGCAGCCCATGGAATGCGCCATCGCCCGCAGGTCGTAATCGCAACAGCACCAGCGTTGGATGGAGACGACCGCATCTTCATCGAATCTGTATTTGGCAGCCGGTTGTATGTGCATTACGGAGCCGGTTTCGGCACCATTGGAGCAGAATGCTCCGAGCACGAGGGAGTTCATCTTCATCCCTGGGGCACATACCTGGAATTTGAGCCAGTCGGCGACACTCCCGACGGCCCGGCTTATCGATTGATTGTCACCGACCTTCTGAATTACGCACAACCGCTAATCCGCTACGATACGAGCGATATTGTCACTTTGGCCGAGCAGATGTGTACCTGCGGAAAAAATTTTCCAATGATACGAAATGTTTTGACTCCCGCAGAGAACGGGATCTCCCTGGGAGATTCTGCTCCCGATCACGCGACGATCGGGGTACAAGTGACGCGCATGTGTCAGAATTTTCGCGCGATCTCTCGCGTTCAGGTCTTACAAAAGGCAGATCGTCACCTTCACCTGCGCTATGTGGTAAAGGAAAACGGCCCGGCTGAAACGCGGGAGATTCAGTCCATCTGCAATAGCATCGACGCGCTGTTGCGCCGCCCGATGCGGTGGACCATGGAACGGGTGAACGATATTCCGCGTGAGATATCGAGCAAGCTTCGCGTTCGGGAGCCGGATGGATTCGCCGAGAAATCCCCATTCAAATCGGTTCAGCACCCATCCACGCCAGAGTTCAGCACCTCACCGCCTCTTCCGCCGGAAGTGCGAGCGTCCTGATCAGATTCTCACGTCTTGCAGCAATTCTGCTACGCAGAAATGAGAATCGAACGGTAAAGTGTCACGCCTGTGATACATTGCCTCAATCATGTTAGATCGACGTCGCTTTCTCCAGGTTTGCTCTCAGATGGGCTTCGCCTCCACGCTCTTGCCCGGCGTACTTTACAGCCTTGCTGCGCAGGCGCAGGGTAGCACCCCAGTTGCGGCGTCCAGCGGTGGCACAGCTCCCAAACCAGCAGCGCCAAAGATCACGTCCGAGATGGTGCAGCAGGCAGCTGCGGTGGCTGGCGTCAACCTCACGCCGGATCAGATCACCATGATGCTAGAGGGATTGAACCAGCAGCGAGCAAGCTATGATGCGGTCCGGGCCTTGCACCTGCCCAACAATGTGCCACCCGCCTACGTGTTCAACCCTTTGCCGCCCGGCTCCGTCCTGCACAAGCATCGCATGCCCCCCAGATACTCTGCCCCGCCTGCGCTTGCCCGTGTACCCGCAGATCTGGATGCGCTGGCGTTTGAGACATTGCCCCGCCTGGCGGAATACGTGCGCACCCAAAAAGTCTCCTCGCTTGCCCTGACGGAGATGTATATCGCGCGCCTGCGGAAATACGACCCAAAACTGCATTTCCTCATCACCGTGACAGAAGAACGCGCCATTGCTCAGGCCAAGGCCGCGGATGCCGAAATAGCCGCAGGCAGATATCGCGGCCCTCTGCATGGACTCCCCTGGGGAGCCAAAGACCTGCTGGCGGTCAAGGGTTATCCGACAACATGGGGCGCCGGTGGATTCGAGCACCAGATGATTGAAGAGGATGCGACCGTCGTAAAGCGACTGGACGCCGCAGGTGCAGTGCTGGTGGCCAAGCTGACGCTTGGAGCTTTGGCCAATGGAGACAAGTGGTTCGGCGGCCGGACTCGCAATCCTTGGAACCCGCAGCAGGGCTCCAGCGGTTCCTCCGCAGGCCCGGCTTCCGCGACGGCGGCCGGCTGTGTTGCGTTCTCCATTGGATCTGAAACGCTCGGTTCCATCTCATCCCCGTCCACGCGGTGCGGAACGACAGGGTTGCGGCCTACCTTCGGATTTGTCCCGCGCACGGGAGCAATGGCGCTTTCATGGACCATGGACAAACTGGGCCCAATCTGCCGTTCCGTGGAAGACTGCGCCCTCGTGATGAGCAACATCTATGGTCCTGACGGGCAAGACCCGAGCGTACAAAACGCGGCATTCAACTGGAATGCCGACTTTGACTGGCGCTCGCTTCGCGTCGGCTATATCAAATCAGCATTTGGACCGCCCCCTCCAATCGACGAGAAGACACCCGCACACCAGACGCCCGAAGAGCAAAAGCACTGGCAGCAACTCCTGGTAACGCGGCGGGCCTCCCGCGCGCGCACTCTCTACGACAGGAAATATGATCGGGCGGCACTGGACAAACTGAAGGCTATGGGGGTTCATCTGATCCCCGTGGAGATGCCAAAGCTGCCGTTTGAAGCTATGGCAAACCTGCTGAGCGCGGAAGCAGCTGCGGCGTTCGATGAACTCACCATGACGGGACGCGATAAGCTGCTGACGGAACAAGGAGCGGAAGACTGGCCAAATATTTTTCGCACGGCGAGATTGTACCCTGCGGTGGAATACATCCAGGCGAACCGCGCCCGCACTTTGGCCATTCACCAGATGGCTCAAATATTCAAAGAAGTCGACGTCATTGTTACGCCAACGGACAACACTCAGCTCATTGCGACGAACCTGACAGGACATCCCGCCGTGATCCAGCCGAATGGCCTGCGTGGAAAAGATGCACCGAAACCTCCAGCGGTGGATACCGGAGACGAGGACAATGTGGGCGGTCCTGGAACGCCCGTAAGCATTACGTTCCTGGGCGCCCTTTATCAGGACGCGAAGCTTTGCGCCTTTGCACGAGCCTACCAGCGAGCCACGGACTTCTATAAATTGCATCCGGGTCTATAAGTTGAGGTTCCCGCTGAGTCGCGAAGCCCCTGACCCAGCGGAAACCAGAGATTAGGGAAAACCCGCTTTCCGCTACTGAATGGTCAGGCTGACGTCCGTCGAGGCGCTCGATGCCGTCCCGTTGGACGTGGACGAACCGGTGACAGTAAACGACGTGGTGGTGACGCTTCCCCCTCCGGATCCCCCGCTCCCGCCCCCAGTTCCGGTCACCGCTTTGGTACCCGACCCGCACCCGGTTGCCGAGCCAGCGGCGATCAGGCCGAGCCCCAGGACCAGAGCTAAACCCAATCGTGCCGCCCACTGCGCAGGGATCACTTTCTTTCTGCATCCCGCGCCGAACAGACATACCCCGAAAATGCTCGCAAGAGCCGCTTCTGCAGGCCAGCCGGGCCGGGAACTCCGCTGGGGAAAAGGAGTCTTCAACTGTGCCGCCGTCGTAGCGGTTAAGGTCAAGGTTACTTTTTGCGGCGTACCTGCGACCAGAGGGACGGTAGCTGTGGGAGTGAAGCTGCAGGTCACCCCTACCGGAAGATTCGAGCATGCCAGCGCAACGGACCCGCTGAAGGTGCTACTGGGTGAAATTGTAATCGTGGTTGTGCCCGTGCCGCCTGGCTTGAGGGAAATCCCGCCGGAGGACGCCAGGCTGAAGTTCGAAGTGACCGTGGGGATCGTGGTGATTGCAGGCCATGCAGCGCCGAGCGCAGCGGCGTCCACCGAGCCGAGACCGGTCGCGAGGTCATACGAGGGCCCCGCATCGCAACAGGAAAGGATGTAATTGCCAGAGTTATTGGGATCAGCAACGCAATTGGGACTCCCTTGCTGGCAAACCACAGCATTGCTACCTGTGGTGACGTCGTGAAATGCCGCCGGAGTATCTTTGGCCGCGCTGTAGAGGAGAGGATTGGCATTCCCGACACCTTTACTGTTTCCCTGCTGCTGGTTCCACAGGGTAATCATGGCAGCCAATTCTGGCGCAACTACGGAGGTCCCTCCATACAGATACGCCTGCTGATTGGCGTCGAAGTATGCTACGTCGTTCCCGCTCAGCGGATAAGCGCAACTGCTCATTCCGCTAAACGTCTCACTGCTGCCACTCCCGGTCGTCTCCTCCGTACAAAGCACGTAACCATCGTGGTCCGGATCCGCAGCCAGGGAAACATCAGGAACATCGCGCTTGCCGTCGTCCGGCGTGTTGCCTACCTGCCAGGCGGGTTTATCAAAAAGACCGCTGACACCGCCTCCGCTCGCGCTCAAGGAACCGTTGCTTGTGAGCTGAGCAAGAGTGACCGTGTCATTCCAGGTCGTCTCAGGAATGTAGCTGAGGGCCGAGCCGTTGTTGCTGTTGTTCGTCGAGCTCCAGTACTGGGACTGGTTATTGACGTCTCCGCTGAATGAGGTACCTCCCGCGCCGGTCACGTATACGCTGCTCGCCGGGTAATCGACTGCCAGTCCCTTCGTCGCGCCAACAAATTGTCCTGCGGCGTTTTTGCCCATCTGATTGCATTCCCCCGACCCACTGTCTCCGGAAGAAGCGACAATCGTCTGCCCCTGCGCATTCGCCTGCTGAAAGAGTTGCTCCAGATTCTGAATGTCGTTGCTGCCTGCAAAGGCCTGTTCACAGTTGCCATAGCTGATGCTGATGACCGGGACATATTGCGTGTTGTTGACCAGCGGAGTCTGAATGGCGTATTGGACGGAGTCGAAAACGCCGTAATTGGGTGAGTTCCCCACAGTTACGAACAGAATTGTCGCGTCTTTCGCAATTGCGCCGGACCACTCCACATCCAGGTCCGCTTCTTCCAGATCGCTCGGGTACGCCTGTTTTGTTCCGGTGTTCGGCACCAGAATCTGGGTAGGCAGATTTTGAGGATTCAGCCCGCTTAGCGAGCGGAAGTTTGCGATGTCGCTTTGATATTGCGTGATATCCGTTTGGCCAGCGATCGCCATCGTTTGCCCGGTTCCGGTAAAGTTCGCGTTGTAAAGTCCCTTCACGTTATAGATCGTGTGGACATCGGAAGGAGCGAGGAAGTTGACTAGCCCATTCTGCGTCTGGACTGTGTAAAACGGGCGGGCTTGGACAATCTTGTTCTGCGACATGCGAACAGCGGTCTTATGGATCTGTGGTTCAGGACGAAAGGTGTTCAGATGTAGGACGCCGAGGGTCATTCCCGCGATCGCCTGGGGCACGCTAATTTCCGTGGAGTTGGCCCATCCCTCCACTCCATGCAGCAGATAGCGGTGCATCTCCGTCTGGAACGCGGCTTCAACCTGAGACGCGGTACCGGTGAAGTCGATCCGGTCCCCACTGGCGGGGATGGGAGCGACCTGGAAACCCTGCTGTTTCAGCCACGCGGCCACTTGGGCCAGGTCCTGGGCGCTGACGCCATAGCGCGCAGCGAACTGCCCGGGTTTAAGCCATTGATGGTACATGGGTGAACCCTTGGTCTGCTGAGCCGCCAAGAGCTTCTTGAGATCGGCCTGCTGCGCAGGAGAACGAAGAAACACAAGCGACATGCGCGGAATCACGGTTGACCCGCCTAGTCTACCTTCATCTTTTGCGACCGACACAAGCGGATGCACGGTTCCATGGAGCACAGTCATCTGGTCAGCCCGGATTGGACCCGTGATGCGGCTTTGAGGGAGGGCCTGGGCGCCCGCCCTGGGGAAGGCCGCACACGCAGCCATTGCAAGGACCACAAAAAGTGCCGTGTCCTTGAAAGTGCTAACTAGTGTGTTGCGTGTACCGGAAACAACTTTCATGCAATCCTGCCTCGTCTGGACGTAACTTTCTTACCCACCTGCCCTACTCACCTGCAGCCTTAACAAACCAATAATAGCTACGGCTGCCCATTGGGTCCCCATCAGCAGGTACCAACACGCGAACCTTACTCCCGTTGCGCTGGTTCCGCTGTTACGACAATCGCCGCACCAGGATCATGTCAGCCACATAGACGTTTCCAAATCGAACACGTTACCGTGCCGACAGCTCTTCAAACGCACGGACGAAGAGTACCGGAGTTATTTTATCCACAAGAGCATACTTTGCGGGTAAAAGACCGTCTGCTGCCCAGTCCGCGTCTGTCCACGCCAACCCTGCAACACAGTTCGTAGCTGCGCACATCCTACGTAGCAGTCCATACCGCCCGCCTTAGGCACCCGACTAGATTCCGGGCCGCTTGCCGGAAGAATCTGGAGATTAGTGAGAGCATGAGCAAATGATAGAGTGTTGGCAATGAATCAACTGATTTTTTCGCTGGTAATTTTTGGAGGCTCTCTTTTTGCGGGCCTTCTGGGTTCATTGACTGGGCTTGGCGGCGGGGTGGTGCTGGTTCCCATGCTGGCGCTGCTTTTTAAGGTAGATCTGCACTACGCAATCGGCGCTTCCCTTATTTCGGTGATTGCCACCTCTTCGGGATCGGCAGCAGCGTACGTGCGCGAGGGATACTCCAATATCCGGATTGGAATGTTTCTCGAGATCGCCACCACCCTGGGAGCCATCGCGGGTGCGTGGCTCGCGACCCGTACTCCCACGCGCGGCATTGCGATTGTATTCGGTCTGGTTCTGCTGTATTCGGTCTATCTCTCGCTCCGCGGGCATGATGATGCGACTGTGCCCAGAAACAAGTGGTCGGACCGGCTCAAGATGAATGGGAAATTTCCCGGACCCGGCGGCAAAGACCAGGCGTATGCCGTGAAAAACATTTCAGGCGGCTTCGCGACGATGTTTGGTGCCGGTACGCTTTCAGGACTTCTGGGTATAGGCTCAGGTGCAGTGAAAGTGCTTGCGATGGACCACATCATGCGTATCCCGTTCAAGGTTTCCACCACTACGAGCAACTTTATGATTGGCGTGACAGCCGCGGCGAGCGCCGGAATTTATCTGCGGCGGGGATATATTGACCCGACTCTGGCAGCACCCGTAATGATCGGGGTTTTAATCGGGTCACTGGCAGGCGCGAAGGTTCTTGTGCGCTCCAACGTCAAATCGCTACGTCTTATATTTTCCGCAGTTATCTTTTTTCTGGCAGCGGAGATGATCTATAACGGCATCGCAGGAAAGGTATAAGTCATGCGCCAACCGACCGACGAGCAAGTGGATATTCTGATTGGGCAGGTGCTGCGGGGCGGAGTCCTGCTGTCTTCGGCAGTGACATTTCTGGGATTGGCGCTTTTCTTAATGCACCACTCGTCGGCCACGCCCGACTATGCCATCTTCCACTCGATCAACGGAAGCTTGCGACACATCGGAAAGCTCTTTCCGGATGCAATCCACGGCAGCCCCTTGGCGATCATCCAAGTAGGCATCCTGTTGTTGATCGCCACCCCCGTAGCTCGCGTGGCTTTTCTGGTGGGGGCCTTCGCCCTGGAGCGCGACCGGCTATATGTCGGCGTCAGCGGACTGGTGCTGCTGGTTCTGCTTTATTCAATCATTTTTGCAAAATAGAGGCGGGCGCGATTTCCCTGCCACTAAAACACAGCGCGCCCGCAACAAGGATGTGCGGGCGCGAAGCAGATGTGAACTGCTACCGTTAGTGCGGTGTGGTAGGAGTTGCGCCGCCGGAACCACTGTCGCCCGCGCTGCTTCCATTAGCTCCGGAACCTGCGATGCCGGGATTGGTGGCGCTACTGTTGCCCTTGCGGTGATGACCGTGGTGATGACGACCCTTCTTCTTGTGCATGGAGCCCTGTGTTCCGCCGGCACCGCCCATATCGCCAGTCTGACCCTGACTACCGTTGCCCATTCCGCCGCTGCCGCCGGTACCCATGCCACCACCTGCCGTGGCCCCAGTGCCCTGCTGCATTCCACCGCCTGCCGCGCCGCCGCCTGCCGTTCCGCCTTGCTGCCCCATAGCCATAACTCCAGACATGGCCAGAGCCGCTGCGAAAGCCATAATTGTTCGATTGCCCTTCATGAATTTCCTCCTTGCGCGTTGAAAATCGGTTGCGTATAACTGCAGAATTTTCAATCAGGCTAGTTCCCCAGGTGGCCGGGCACACTCGATGTCGAACACCCCGAAGCGTCTAACACTAATCGCTATTAATGTAGGATGCACTCCGGGCGGCCCCAGACGACCTGCCTGCATAAATTTAGGGTCTCGCGTCTGTGTTTCCAACAATTTCCGCGTTCTTCCCCAGGCCCGACTTGACGAAGTCCCGATCAGGCAAGATGATTGGAAACATCAGTAGGTGATGGAGTTCACCTAAACCGCTGTCCACCCTTGGCCGGACAGATGATGACTCCTGGTAGCGATCGCTGCCGCGGAGTCATGTCTACGGCAGTCTCAAGAGCATTCGCAGATCGAAACTGGTCGGTCTGCCCAT
>DASSZI010000103.1:0-6993 GCA_035713565.1 Acidobacteriaceae bacterium
CGCGTCGAAGGACGCGTTGCTCCCGAGGAATACGAAAGGCAAAAAGCGGCGCTCGAAATCGTGCTGAAGAGGGCTCTGGATCGTCGCGGCGGGGTCAGCGAAAAAGCTTAGGCGACGTATCTCCTGGGTTGCGAATTAGCTGTCGCGTGGAAGCGTACTCGATCCTGTTCAATCCTGGACGGCAGCCGGTTCGGACAGCAGCGACCAGACCACCGTCGTTCCGACAGCAGTTGCGAGCACGCTCATGGACACCCAGATGGGAACGTCTACCACTCTGGTCAGCATCATCTTACCGCCAACGAAGATAAGAATTGCGGCTAGTCCATAGCGGAGTTTCTGCAGCCGCTCCAAAGCCGCGGCGAGCGTAAAGTACAGGGAACGCAAACCAAGCACCGCAAATATGTTTGACGAATAGACGACGAACGGGTGGTGCGATACGGCAAGCACCGCCGGCACGGAGTCTGTCGCAAACACCGCATCTGTGCCCTCAATTGCGATCAGGGCAAGCAGCAACGGTGTGGCTCGCAGGCTGCCGTTTTTTCTGGTTAGAAAGCGCGTTTCATGATCTTTCGTCGTCACGGACAGGTGTCTGGTAAGTCTGCCGATCCAGCGCGGCGTCCGCTCCTGCGGGGAACCTGCGGAGTTCCGAAGCAGATGCGCGGCCGTGTAGATCAAAATTGCTCCGAAGATGTAATTCGTCCAGGTGAACGCCTGGAGCAGGCGAATGCCTGCTGCGATCATCAAAGCGCGCATCAGAATGGCACCAAGCACACCGAAAAACAAGACCCGCCGCTGGGACGCGGGTGGAAGCCTGAAGGCGCGAAACAGAACCAGGAACACAAAAAGATTGTCGATGCTGAGCGCTTCCTCAATGCCATAGCCGGTCAGGTACTCAAGTCCGTAGCGCAGTGTGAGCACTCGAACCATGAGCCATGCGAACAGCAGTGCGGCTGCAATCCACGCTCCGGTCAGACCATAGGACCGGCGTTCTATCGTTGCCGGAGACAGCGCATCCCGCGTCAAAAAAAAGTCAGCCCCGAGCAGCACAAAGACAACGAAGTGGAACAGCACCCAGAGCCACACAGGCGCTCCACCCAGGATTGTTGTCGCGCCCACAGGCATGCCTCGATGCTATCCCGGATCGCCCTGATGCTATCTCTGATTCAGCAGATGGATTGTTTCGAGCATCGTCTGGCCAATCACGGTCAGGCTGTGTGCGCTGATCTTGTCCATGGTGTCTTCCGCCGTGTGGTGGTATCCGTCGGGGTGGATTGCGTCAAGGGGACCGTAATCGTAGTCGATGATATCGGCGCTGGGAACGCCGCGCTGGACAAATGGAAGATGGTCGTCCTCAATCCCGTTGGAGCTTGCAAAAAAGTAGGACTGATCGTGTTCCTTTTTGGCTGCTTCGTAGACCAAATCCAATAGCCACGGGGTCGAGTTCTGATCCCGAACAACATCGAGCGACTTGTCGCCAATCATGTCCATGATGAAGTACGCCTTGATGCGTTTCAGCGTTCCATCGCGGTCCCATTTCGCCGCCAGATGGCGGCTGCCGTACAGTGAATCCGATGAGGACCATTGCTGGACCGCCTCTTCGCCATCAAAGAAGACAAGCCACACACTGTAGCCATCCAGCTTATGGCCGCGCAGATAGTTCGCAAGTTCCACCAGGAATCCAGTGGTAGAGCCTCCGTCGTTCGCACCTACAAAGTTGATGTTGCGAAGAGGGTAGTTCGTTTCGTAATGGGAGGCGAATACAATCACACCGTCTTTTTTGCCGGGAAACTTCACAATGAAATTGTGCATGGTCATGGCGCCGGCAGGCGTCTGTGTGGTGAAAGTATCCTCTTGGAGAGCGTCCCTGGCAAACTGTTTCTTCAAAAAGTTTTCGGCACACACATGGCCTGGGCTGCCGATCCAGCGCGGTCCACAGGCGACGAACTCCTGGGCATAGTGAAGCGCCCGGGCGCCGTCAAACTGAATATGAGCGGAATGACTGAGTGGCGCTGTCGCAGGATGGGCCACAGCTCCAGCGGTGCAGACAATAAGCGCAAGAAAGGTGTTCCAGCGCGGTTGCAGATTGCGCATTAAACCTCCTGCCGGTTTCTATTTCGATGTTCCGGATGCACCATATGAGCGACGCCAATGCTGAGCAGATAAAGCAGCAGCATCGGGGCGGCGAAGACGCACATGGTTAAAATGTCAGGCGTGGGAGTAATGATTCCGGCGACGATGAAGATGATGAGCACCGCGTAGCGGATGTTCTTCCAGAGCCAGCGCGAGTTGACGATGCCGAATAATGCGAGAAAAAAGACCAGAATCGGCAGCTCGAAGATGATACCGAGGCCAAGGATGACCGTCAGAAAAAGCTCCGTGTATTCGCCGATGGTGACCATGGGACGAAACTGTTCACCATAACCGATAAGGAATTCCAAAGCGCCGGGATAGACATAGCGGTAGCCAAAGAACGCACCAGCAAGGAAAAGACCGACAGTGGCCGCCATAAAGGGGACAACATATCTGCGTTCATTCTGGTAAAGGCCGGGTGCTATGAATAGCCACACCTGATACAGAATGAAGGGCGCGGCCAGGATAATTCCACCGAAAATTCCAATCTTCAGATAAAAATTAAACGGATCCACTGGATTCAGATAAACCAGACGCGTATCCAGATGGTGGGCGCTCAATGCCCGGGTGATTGGCGCGATCATCATGCCTGAGATGCGCTGATGGAATCCGTAAGCGACAAAGAAGCCGACCGCAATGGAGGCAATCGAGTAGACCAGCCGCTTGCGAAGTTCCTGCAGGTGATCGAGCAGGCTCATTCCGGGCAACTCGGCCCGTTCGCCCACGGCAGTGCGGGCGCGGTCCAGCAGATCAACCATGGTGGATTTCAGCCTCCGAAGAAGCAGGGTACTTCGAGCCCGAAGACGCGTCACCGGGATTTTTGTTTTGGAGATGCGGTTCCTGACGCTCCGCAGCTGTGCTGGCGTTCGTGTCGGAAGAGTTTACGGGACCGTCCTCCGCGGGGGCGTAAGGGACAGTTCTGCGCGCCTCAGCGCCGGCAGCTGCGGTCATGTTCGCCAGCGACACAGGCATTTCAGGCCCCCGGAGCATGGCATGGTCGCTCCACGTTGCTTCCGGCTCCAGAGCGGCGCTGCTGTCCACTACTTCCTGCATGGCATCTGGATTAGGATGCTGCCCGGCAGGCATGTTTTCTCCGAAACTTGAGTCGCTGAACCCAGCTTTTGGATCTTCGCCTGTGGAGATGGAAAGGTCTGCGTCCTCTGCGTGCGTGAGGACAGGCGGCGCGATTGTATTCGCCGTGGCGGGCGGAGTTTCGGTGCGTTCCGCTTGCCGCAATTCTTCCTCGATCTGAAACTTGAATTCATTACTGGCCCGCCGGAACTCCCCAACCAGGCGGCCAATCTGCCGCCCGATTTCGGGGAGTTTTTTGGGCCCGAAAATAATCAAGGCCAAAACGAAGATAAAGACTGTATCGGGCAGACTCATCGGATTCCATCATACTCAGTGGCAGGGCGAACAAACAATTGCATGATCCTATGCATAGAACGGCTGCACTTCGAATTAGGATTGCTGCAGAACGGCGGCATATTACAATGAGATAAAAGGAAGCAGGAGTCTGGAATGAATCGATTGACAGGCCACTGCGTCCAATAAGTGTTGCAACATCCCCGCGGACTGGGCTCTTCGGAAAGGCCGAAGGGTAGTGAGTTCGCTGCAACACGTAAAGAGGAAATGCTTTCAACATCCCCGTTCCGCGGACGTTACTCGTACCCGGAACTGAAGGCGGAATACATTGTCTATCTCAGTTGAGTCCGTACTGGACGCGCCTGTGGAACGGCTGCAGGGCAGCTGCTCACTCGATGATTATCTGGCGCTGCCAGACCACAGCATGGATGACCGCATTGCGGCCGCCCGCGCGGAACTCGGAACCGATGCGCTGATTCTCGGGCATCACTATCAACGTGATGAGGTCATCCGTTTCGCCGACTTTACCGGCGACTCTTATAAACTCTCCAGGATCGCTTCGGAATCCAGCAGCCGCTATATTCTTTTCTGCGGCGTCCATTTCATGGCGGAGAGTGCGGACGTTCTCGCGCAGCCTTACCAGCACGTTGTTCTTCCCGATATGAATGCAGGCTGCTCTATGGCCGATATGGCGGACATTTCCCAGGTTGAGGAGTGTTGGTCGAAGCTGCAGGCCGCAGGTCTGAATGACGATGCTGCGGGAGGTCTGCTGCCGCTTACCTATATGAATTCCACGGCTGCCATTAAGGCGTTCTGCGGTGAACGTGGCGGGCTGGTCTGCACCTCGTCCAACGCCAAAGCGGCCTTTGAATGGGCTTTTGCACGGGCCAAGCGGATTCTTTTTCTTCCGGACCAGCATCTGGGACGTAACACTGCCCATCTAATGGGGATTCCGCTGTCGGAATCAGTGGTCTGGGATCCCTATCAGATCAATGGAGGTCTCACTCCAGATCGGCTGCGCTCGGCGCGGATCATCCTGTGGAAGGGGCACTGCTCCGTGCATCAAAGATTTTTGCCCGAACATGCCGACAAAGTTCGGGGTGCGTATCCAGGAATTCAGGTCATTGTGCATCCCGAGTGCCGCCTGGAAGTGTGTGAAAAAGCCGACGCGATCGGCTCGACAGAGCGGCTGATCCGGATTGTTGAAGAAGCCCCGGCTGGCAGTATGTTCGCCGTCGGAACGGAAATCCATCTGGTCAACCGTCTGGCCAAGCGCTTTGCTCCGCTGGGCAAAAAGGTAATCACGCTGAATGACTCAGGTTGTTTATGCACCACGATGTTTCGCATTTCGCCGCAGCATCTGGCCTGGGCGCTTGAAAATCTGGTGGATGGCAGGGTGGTCAACCGTATCCGGGTCGCGGAGGACGTAAAGCATTGGTCCCGTATCGCGCTGGCACGTATGCTGGAAATTCGTGGGTAAGTGGAAGGAGCAAGGGAATGAAAACATTTTCGCTGGATGAAGCGCAGACTCTGCTTCCTGTCCTGCAGTCGCTGTTGAAAAACGCCATGGAATCCAAAGAGACGGCGGAGGCGATTTCGGAAGAGCTGCAGCAGTTGAGCCAGCGCATCTTTATGAATGGCGGCACTCTGGTGCGTATCTCGGAAGTCGCAAAACGGCGCGCCCAACATGATAAAGCCGTGCAGCAGGTCAAGGACACATTGGCCGAGATCGACTCCATCGGTGTGCAAGTAAAAGACCTAGATTCCGGGCTGCTGGATTTTCCCTATCGCCTGGGCGAAGAGATTGTATTGCTATGCTGGCGTATGGGAGAATCCGAGATTACGCACTGGCACAGTCTGGACTCTGGATTTGCGGGGCGACAAGTCCTGGATGAACGTTTCAAACGCTCCCATAAGCAAAAGCCAAATTGAGTTCGAAACAGCATGTTGAACTGTGGCTCGAATCGAGTTGATGCAGCCCGGCGACGCTTATTAGCTCTCGTGTTGCGCCACTATCGCCACATGGGGCGGGCTTCTGGACCGGATCGTCGCTGGGGTGCGCGTGGCTTTCGGAGCAATGCGCAACCGTGACGAAGCAGAACTTCATCTCGTCGCTTGATGGTGCTGCGGCTCCCCGTGATCCTCATCAGCTCTGCGCGACCGGGGAAATGGCGGACCGCATTCGTACGTTTCCTTGGGAGAACACCTCTCTCGGGCCTATGTCACAGTGGCCGCCCTCACTGGTGGGCGCAATTGGCACCATGCTGGAAAGTTGCTTCCCTACAGCTATCCTGTGGGGTCCGGAAATGCTGCAGTTCTACAACGATGCGTACATTCCGCTTGCAGCGGACAAGCATCCTTCGCTTTTGGGCCAATCCACACCCGCGCAGTGGCCGGAATCGTGGCCTGTCGTTGGCTCACAACTAGAGGCCGTTCTGCATCGCGGGGAGCGTTTTTATCAGGAAAAGGTTCTGGTCCCCTGCCGGCGCAACAACGTCATTCAGGATGTTTATTGGACCTACAGCTATAGCCCGCTCCGCCTTGTAGGTGGCGCGGTCGGTGGCGTCCTTGTCATTTGCCAGGATTTGACCGGAGAGGTGCTGGCCACCCGCGAGCGGGATGCCCTTGCGCTGAATCTTCAAAGTGTTCTTGACAGCATTACGGATGGCCTGGTCGTTCTCGATAAGGAATGGCGCTGCAGCTACTCCAACGACCAGGGTGCGCGCATCATTGGATTGCGCCCGGAGGATCTGACGGGCGCGAGAGCCTGGGACCTTTTTCCGCATGCGAGGGGCACCAAATTCTACGAGGGTTGCCATCTCGCGATCGAAAGCGGTCGGCCAGTCCACTTTGAGGAGTTCTATCCCGATCCATTGAACTTGTGGTTGGAATGTCATTGCTATCCCTCGGAACGGGTACTTTCCGTTTATTTCCGCGATATCACAGAGCGCAAGCTGGCCGAAGAAGCAATTCACCGCAGCGAGGAGCGGTTCCGTACCCTGTTTGATCTCGCTCCCGTCGGGGTTGCCATCACGGACGCTGTGACGGGGCGCTTGTTGTTCTCAAATGAACAGATGTCCCGAATCACCGGTTATACAGCGGAAGAACTGAAGGGCATGACGTCCAGCGAACTGACCCATCCCCAAGATCGCGATGAGAATCAGGATCTCTACCGCCGCGTGGAGACGGGAGCGACCGAGGAAGTTGTCATGACCAAACGCTACGTGCGCAAGGATGGCAGAGTGGTGTGGGTGCGGGTGTGCGTTCGGGCGATTCATGATCCCGCTTACCGGAATGCCCAGCTCCTGGGTACGGTGGAGGATATAACCGAGAGCCGGATGGCGCAGAGGGCAATCAAAGAAAACGAAGCGCGGCTGACGGCGCTGGTGGACTCCATCCCAACGCTTGCCTGGATGGCAGAGAAGGATGGAAGCGTTTTCTGGTACAACCGTCGCTGGTACGAATACACCGGCACGGATGCCGAGCAGATGAAGGGCT
>DASSZI010000104.1:0-3794 GCA_035713565.1 Acidobacteriaceae bacterium
CTTCTCCTTCCACCCGAGGAAGATTGTGACGACGGGCGAAGGCGGCATGCTCACCACGCGCAATCCGGAATTCGACCGGCTTTTCCGGCTCTGGCGCCAGCATGGCATGAGCGTGGCCGATCTGGTCCGCCACCGCAGCAACCAGGTCGTTTTCGAGGAATATCCGGTTTCCGGCTTCAACTACCGCATGACCGACATCCAGGCCGCCATCGGGCGCCGCCAGCTTGAGCGCCTGCCGGCGATCCTGCAAAGCCGCAGGGTCCTGGCGGCCCGATACCGCGAGATGCTTGCCAAAGTTCCGGGTGTGCGGGCACCCGCGGAGCCGGATTGGGGCCGCTCCAACTGGCAGAGCTATTGCATCCGCCTGCCCACAGGCGTTGACCAGAAGGTGGTGATGCAGGCGATGCTTGATCTGGGAGTTGCAACACGGCGCGGCATCATGTGCGCTCATCTTGAGCAGGCTTATGCCGAGATGCCATTGCGGTTCCCATTGCCGGAATCCGAACGCGCCCGGGACCACTGCATTCTGCTGCCATTGTTTCCGCAGATGAGCGACGAAATGCAGCATCAGGCGGTTTCCGCCCTTCAAATCGCACTGCCGGCCGTTTCGCCGGAGGCAGGCTGGAAAGAAGGTTCAGCAGAATGTCCAGTATCGATGTCATAATCCCGTGCTATCGCTATGCCCGCTTCCTTCAGGAATGCGTGGAGAGCGTTTGCAGCCAGGACATCCGGGATCTCCGCATCCTGATCATCGACGATCACTCTCCCGACGATACGGCCGAGGTTGCCGCCGAGCTGGCCAGGAAGGACGGGCGAATCAGCTGGCGGCGCCATGATGCCAACATGGGCCATATAGCGACCTACAACGAGGGCCTCGAATGGGCCTCGGCGAATTACGCCTTGCTTCTCTCGGCCGACGACTGGATACTTCCGGGTGCGCTGGCGCGAGCCATTCAGATGCTCGATGCCAATCCTGAAATCGGCTTTGCCTATGGACGTGAAGTCAAGGTGCGTGAGGGCGCACCCCGCCCACCGGAGCTGAATGCCAAGCCCGAACGCGGCTGGAGCATTTTCAGCGGCACCGCATTCATGCGGATGAACTATCACGGCAATCCTGTCGCGACCTGCACGGCAGTCGTGCGCACCGAAGTGCAGAAAAAAATCGGCTTCTACAGGCCAGAGCTGACACATTCCGGGGACATGGAAATGTGGATGCGGTTCGCCGCGCATGGGCCTGTCGGCTATGTCCACGCTTATCAAGGAGCCTACCGGAGTCACCCGAAGTCAATGTCGCTCTCGTATTATACGCGGATGCTGCTGGACCTTAGGCAACGGGAAGCGGCGTTCGACATCATCTTCAGGAAATACGGACATCTCCTCGAACAAAAAGAGGCGCTTCGGAATTATCTTTACCGGGGGCTTGCCGAAGCTGCGCTCGAGGCCGCCAACGAGCCTTTCAAACAAGCCGATTGGATGCAATTCGAGGAACTTCGCGCATTTGCCGCCCATGCCAATCCGCAGATACGCAAATCGGCCTCATGGAGGCTGCGCTCCATCGAGCGCGCTCTAGGACCGACACTCTGGTCGGCACTGCGGTCAGCCGCCTATCACTTCGGTTTCGGGACCATACGGCCAAAACCAGCACAATCAGGCTCCTGGAATGCTCTTGGGATTTAAGCTCACCCGCCCGTCGCGCGCCCGTCGCGCCTGGGGGCCAACCCAGATGACAAAAATGCATTTGATGATCCCGCAGCCACTCTGGCGCATTGCGAAACGGAAATCCGCCCTCCATTAAAAGCGGTTTCCTTGGGACATCGCTAATCAAAAGAAGTTTCATCCGCTGAAAGTTTCTTAGCCACAATCAAAAATTGTATTAACTTTGCACTACAACTCATTAAATTTCGTTTACTTTTACAGTGGCGCCTGCTACCATACCTGAAGCCGTAATTGAATGTTTCAACCAAAATGTTTTGCCTTCAGACCATGAGCGGCGACTGCGCGCAAAGCCATGGCTGAACAAGACATTGTCGGACTGCCTTCGGACAGCCAAGCGATGGGGACGTTAGAATGACTCACTTTGCCCGCGCTCATGCGGTTAGTCTCGCCGCAGTTTCCGCGTCCAGTCTTACTCTGGATTTTGAAAATCTCGGTAACTTCCGGATGGCGGATGTTTTCCTGGAAGGCATTCCGAACCCGAATACTCGCCGGGCTTACCGGCAAGCTGTGGCGGAATTCCTGCTGTGGTGCTCATCGCAAGATTTGCTGTCAATCACTGATGTGGAGCCCGCTCACGTCTCGGAATGGATAGAAACGCAGATCTGCAGCCATTCCGCTGTTACCGCCAGGCTGCGCCTCGCTGCCATCCGCCACTTGTTCAAGTGGCTGTTGGAGAAGCATCTTGTGAGGGAAAATCCGGCAGAATCGGTGCCCAGCCCTCGCCCTCCTGTCAGCAGGGGCAAGACCCCGATGCTCAATATGAATGACGCGCTGTCGCTGCTCGAGCGGATCGATGTCACCACCGTCGCGGGAATGCGTGACCGTGCTCTGATTGGACTCATGGTTTATTCCTCGGCACGTACCGGCGCGGCGTTAGGCATGCATGTGGAAGACGTATTCCACCAGGAGGGGCGGCTCTGGGTCCAGTTCAGCGAAAGGAATGGCAAGACTTTTACCATCGCCTGTCAAAAGAAGCTTGAGGTATATCTCAGGGCATATTTGAGTTTCGCGGGGGTAGCCAAGCCTGGAAGCTGGCTATTCCGCACGATCAAGCGGGGTACGGGGCAGTTAAGTTCAGCACCCTTACCGCAAGCTAGCGCTTACGCGATGATCCAGCGCCGGGCGGGGCTGGCAGGGATAAAATCAAAAGTGAACAACAATAACTTCCGCACTACCGAACTTTCGACACATTTCAGGATCGGCATGACCAGGGTTAGCGGTATGAACAGGATTTCTGAAGCAATATAGACGTAGTTTGCCTTTATCAGATGATGCTCAAAGACGAAACTGATGCGGCAAGACGCTCCGGCACCGCCGCGCGCACCGCGATCCTGCCAAAGCGCGCTACCTATCGCAATGGCTGCTGGGAGTGAGCACTGGATACACGCCTAAAAATCCATCTCGTAGGTAAAAGGCTTAAGGTTCCTATATTTGGGGAATGGCAAAGAAGGATGGAGTGAAGACGACGAAGCGGCGGGTTCGGGACGATGGCTGGCGCCTGCCGGATGCGCTTTGGGCGGAGGTGGAAGGACTGCTGCCGCCGCGGCCGAAGCCCCCTCTCGGATGCCGCAATCCGCGTATGCCTGACCGGAGGACAATGGACGCGATCTTTTTCGTGCTGCGGACGGGGCGCCCGTGGAATGCGTTGAGGGAGACAAACATCTGCTCGTCCTCCTCGGCGCACCGGCGTTTTCAGGAATGGACGCAGGCCGGGGTATTTGAAGCCGTCTGGCGTGAAGGGCTGCTGGCCTATGATTGCCTTGTCGGCATTGGAGGTGGCTGGCATCAAGCGGCCGCTGCTCACTGATGGACGCGGCGTGTCGCTGGATGCCATCATCGATGGCGCTCATAAATTCCCGACGAATCCCCACAAGTCCTAGAACAACTCGACCGTGCCGCCGGATGGCAAAGGTTTCGGCGGCACGTTCTGCAGTTCGGCCCGGAGGTCCACATTCTGCCCTGCGCCCAGCAAGGTCTGGCGTGCCCTGCCGCTGGCCGGCCAGAACTGAATGCGCCTTCCCCGATCGCCACGCAGGCTGCTGCTCGCCAGCACGATCCCCTCCGCCTGAAGAAAACGC